>CANPWM010000024.1 GCA_947584295.1 uncultured Oscillospiraceae bacterium
AAGTTTCAAAAAACTCTTGAATTCAACAAACCAGAAGGCTTGAGCCATGATGCCCGCAGAATACCGCATGTCTTCGGGCAATCTATTAGAACTTCCCATCTAATCACACTCCGCTCAAGGTACAATAAGGCATTATCTTTAAAGATTATATCATGTTGTTCAAGCATTCTCAATCTTAAAATTGTTTTTTTGGAGAAAAGAACTATTATTTCTCTATATAAATAAATTACTGATTGAGCATCACGCCCTACTAAACATCCCTCATTATCTCCATCATCAACCTCGCCCCCAAGATGAATGCTTCCCGGAAGCGTTTTTCCTCGATGATGCAGGTGACATCAAGTCGGTCATTCTGGATAGCGTGAAGCAGCTCCTTCTCCTGCTCATTGAGGCTCGCTTCAAGTCTGTCCTCGTTCTCATGCACCCGCTTCATGATAGCCGCCGCTTCCGGTGTAAGCCCTCCCATCTGTTCGACGGGGCGGATATTGCCATAGTAGAGCTCGTTGATGATATTGTCCATTTTCGCTCCCTCCTTGGCAACACACAATACCGCAGAGGGCGCGGAAAGTCGAGAATAATTTTGTCGGCAAAAGGGAGAAAATCCCTTGACTTCCCCGCCCCGGCAAGGTAACATGGGTTTACTCGCCGAAAGGCTCTTTTAGATAAGGCGAGGTAAATTTTGCCGGGGCTCCGCAATCTATTCAACGAAATGAAGGCAGGAAATAATCAATGACTGAGATCATCGCGCGGCGGCAGTTCGCGCCCCTATACATATGGCTGGACACGGCGTTCCTCATTGTGTTCGCCCTGATGCTGCTCTGGAAAAAGAAGTACATGACCGTCCTCGTGGGCCTGGTGATGGGTGTGGTCTACATGCTGGTGGATTACGGCATCTTCCATCTCCTCCTGCACACCCGCTCCATATCCGACGGACACAGCCTCTTTTGGGTGCTGCTGTGGATGTCCATGAGCTACGGCTTCACGAATTTCACCTGGATCTGGCTGTGGCTCTCCAAGGACAAGCATCTTTTCGAGTGGTCACTGCTGATTCTCTCCTGGTGGTTCTGCGCGCCTCTGATCACCCAGACCTTCGCCGGGGACACCGCGCCCATCGTCATTGAGCGCACCACTGGAAGCTACCACGGCTACATGGCCGTCATCCTGTTCGTCGGGTATCTCGGCGTCATCATCTACAACTTGGCGCAGAAGGACCGGCTCCGGCGGATCAACATCCCCTGGATCTTAGCCATCGGCGTCCTCGTCCAATTCGGCTGGGAGGCCGGTCTCCTCATCGGCGGCATCCGCAGCGCCGGCTTCGCCTCCGTCGGCAACAAGCTCCTGACACTGGTGGTCAACTCGCTTCTCGAAACCAACCTGGGCATGCCCTACGTCTACTGCATCTTCGCCGCTCTGACCACCAAGTTCACCGAACAGCTCAGGCCAAGGAACCGGCTACAGACGTTTGGGGAGAGAGTCGTTGAGAACAATCAGGAACACGTGAGGTGACTGTTTTCACACTCATTTTTGCCCGTTGGAGGTGACTATCCATGGTTTACATCACCGGCGACACCCACAGCGATTTCAGCCGGTTTTATAAGTTCAGCAATAAGGTAAAGCCCACTAAGACAGATGTCATGATCATCCTCGGGGACGCCGGGCTCAACTATTATGGCAACAGGCTGGACGCGCTCAGGAAGTCCGAGGCGGCGGTACTGCCGATGACCTTTTTCTGCATCCATGGCAACCACGAAATGCGGCCTGAGCACATCGCCTCGTACAAAACGAAGCGGTTTCACGGAGGGACGGTCTGGTATGAGCCGGATTTCCCGAATCTCTTGTTCGCCAGAGACGGCGATGTGTACCGCCTCGGCGGGCACGACTGCATCGTCATCGGCGGGGCGTACAGTGTGGACAAGTTCTACCGGCTCCAAAACGGCTGGCAGTGGTTTGAGGACGAACAGCCGTCGGAGGCCATCAAAGCCCGTGTTGAAAACGCCCTCGCTAAGCGGGACTTTAAAATCGACGTAGTACTGTCCCACACCTGTCCCATCCAGTACGAGCCCACCGAAGTCTTCCTCCCCTCCATCGACCAGTCCACCGTTGACAAGAGCACCGAGCAGTGGCTTGGCAGTATCGAGCAAAGGCTTGATTACAAAGCATGGTACTGCGGACACTACCACACAGCCAAGAAAATCGACAAGCTGCGGTTTATGTTTGAGGACATCGACGTGTTCGGGGCGTAAGCAAACAGTCCATTTTCTTATACGAAACCGCCCTATTGCTGAATTTAAATTCGGGTGATTTTCTACGGTTGATTTGTCGGAGAAAATATGCTATGCTATACTAAACCACCCAACTGATGGATTTACTATCGGTTGTTTTCGTATAGAGGTGAGCAGATATTGGATTTGAATACGATCAATGCGCTTAGAAATATTTTTTCGGATCATCAATATATCATGACGACCGCCGAGCTGCAGGCGGAAAGGCTGTATTACGCGGATATTCAGCTCATGTTGAAGGAAGGCTTGATTGAGAAGGTCAAAAGGGGTTACTACCATTGGGTAGAAGATGCGACAGGCAGCGAGGTCCTGATCATCAACCGCCTTTTCCCCGATGCTGTTTTGTGCATGGAGACCGCATTGTTTTATTACGGATACAGTGACCGTACCCCCGCCCAGTGGAACCTCGCACTGAGTAAGAATGTTTCCAAAGAGCGCGAGAAAATGGATTACCCTTTCATAAAAGTCTACCGAACGGAACCTTCTCTGCTCCCGCTCGGAGAGACATCCGGCGAAATTGATTTTACTAAAGTCCGAATTTATGACCGTGACCGTACCATTTGTGATGTCCTGCGGAATATGAACAAGATGGACAGAGAGGTTTTCAACAAGGCGATTCAGGGATATGTGAAGGATACAAAGAAAAACATTCCCAATCTCATGCGATACGCAAAGGAACTGCGTGTACAGAAAAGAGCGCGGGAATCGATTGGGGTGTGGTTGTAATGGCAGATAAGGCGGCATCGGTTCTTGCAAAGCTCCGGAACAAAGCCAAGGCGTCCGGCATCAGCTATCAGCAATGCTTACAGCTTTTTGTGCAGGAGGAGTTTTTAAGGAAACTATCTAAATCCGAATATGCCGCGTTTTTGATACTGAAAGGCGGTCTGTTCATCTATACGCTGACCAACTTTGAAAGTCGGGCGACGATCGACGCGGACTTCCTTCTGCGCGGCTTTTCAAATTCCATAGAAGATGTGAAGGAATTGATTGAGACGATTCTTGCCACTCCGACCGGCAATGACTATGTTTTTATGACTGCCAAGGGATTTGAGGAAATCTCTCCGCAGAGGAAATACCACGGAATCAGCGCACAGATCATTGGGCAGATCAAAAATGTCCGCGTGCCTTTTAATGTGGACATCGGTGTGGGCGATGTGATTGTACCCAAAGCGGAACAACGCACTATCCATACACAGCTTCCCGACTTTGAAGCGCCTGTGATCAACACCTATTCCCTTGACAGCACCATAGCCGAAAAGTTTGACGCTATCCTCCAGCGTTTTGAGCTGACAAGCCGCATGAAAGATTTTTTCGATATATATTATCTGGCAAGGACTTTTGATTTCGACGGCGCAAGGCTGCAAAAAGCGATCATTGAAACCTTACAGAACCGTGGCACGCCCTACGATAGAGACAGCTTCCAGCGTATTACCGCGCTTGCCGACGACGAGGCTATGCAGAAACGGTGGCTGTACTTCGTGAAAAACATAAAAGATGATACGCTTGAATTTTCAGTAGTCATTGCTGAAATTCAAACTTTCCTTGAGCCTGTGTTTGATGCGGTTGTGAATGAGGATGAGTGGCAAAAACAATGGGCAGGAGCACAGAATGAATGGTACTGAGCGTTCAAGTAAATAGATTGAATTATTCCTAATCAATGCTATCCTATAAGAGGAGGCAATCCTATGACCGTCAACATCAACGCCACCGTTACCTTTTCTGAGGCAACGCAGGATTTTTCCAAACTTGCAAAATTGGCCGAGGAGAAAGGTCATGTCACCGTTCTCCAGAACGGTCGCCCGAAGCTGCTCATCATCGACCTGGACACCGAGCCGCAAATCGAAATGTCTGAGGATGAGAAGTTTGAGTTTGTGGCAGCGAGGATCTTGCGCGAGCACCGGGCAGCATTTGAGGAGCTGGCGAAGTAATCCTTTTTCAAATCCCCTCTTTTAGATAAGGCCCTGTAAATTTTGCGCCCCTTTCCCTGGTGGAAAGGGGCGCTGACCACATTACCGACCATAACCGCGTTCGGAGCGCACGGAAACAGTGGAGGTAAGAGCTCCGGAGAGTAACCGAAACGCAGCAGAAAGGGCCAAAAAGGGCTGTTTATCATGCAAAAAAGTAATCTGCTACGGTTTGGGATGTCGAGGCCGTGGGTTCAAATCCCGCCACTCGGACCAAAAAAAGGTTTTGATTTTCCTCTTTTTGAGGATTTTCAAAACCTTTTTCGTTTATTTCGGTTTCTCCTTTACGCGCTTTCTGACGGAGAGGCAGTGTAAATGGTCAAGAAATCATAATCCCCGGTAAAACACCTCCCCGCCGCGGTTGCGGCGGGGAGAGCTTTTACAGTAAGTCCTCCAGCTTGCGCTTATTCTGCTTGCGGCAGGAGCCGTCGGGGTTTCTGTCGGCGTAGGCGGCGTTCTTGTCGCCGCCGTAGGGGCAGCCGCCCTCGCCCTGGTAGACGCAGTAGCCGATGCAGTTGTCACAGACAAAATTCCACACCGCCCTCGAAACCTCCTCCGGTTCGTCGGCCCCGCCGGTGACGCCCTCCAGGGTCTTCTCGTCCAGCTTCTTTTCCTCGTTCATGGTTTTACCTCCTTATATTATTTGATGTTTCATACCAGAGTCAGGCGCGATCGGGGCACGTTGTCGTCGAAAGGTTTTTGAACTTATTATACAACGCCACCGGGTCGGCAACGGGTTGAGGGCATCCATTGCCGCGTATCGCGCATCCGGCGCAGTTGCTCTCTCTCCATTTCTCATAAAAGTTCAAGGCGCGCTCGGTCTCAAGGTAATCGTCGATAGCGTCGCCGCCGGTGACGGCCTCCAAGGTCTTCTCGTCCAGTTTCCTTTCGTCGTTCATGGGTGTTCCTCCTTATTTATGCGTTCTCTATATTACGCCCGCTCCAGGTCCACATTACACCTCGAACAAACAGGCCAGTAGGGGGGATCCATATCATAATGAAACACGGTTTTGCACTTGGGGCAGCGATAATCGGTCGGATGAAAATGGATGCCGAGGTCCCCGTAGATGTCCCCGCCGGAGACACCCTCCAGGGTCTTTTCGTCCAATTTCTTTTCTTCGTTCATATTTGTTCCTCCTTATTTTATTTATTATCTGATCCTCAAAATATCGTCGTACCCCGTCTGCTCGAAGATGGAGCGGACAAGCTCGTTGGCGCCGGTGACGATCACACGGCCCGTGCCAAGGCGCTTGGTCATGATGAGCAGGACGCGCAGGCCGGCGGAGGAGATGTACTCAAGGTTCGACATATCCACCGTGGCGGCGGTGAGGGCGTTCTCCCCGGCGACCTTCTCAAAGGCTGCCAGGAACTCCGGCGCGGTGAGGGAATCCACCCGGCCCCGAAGGGTGACGGTGAGCTCCGTGCCGTTCACAGCGGTATCAATGCCGAATTCGCCGTCTGTCTTCGCCTCGGGTTCGGTCCAGTCGGGATCCGGGGTCAGCTCCCAGAGTACCAGGTTTGCGTACAGCTTCTTCATAGCCTCACGCTGCTGCTCGTTCAGCTTGGTAAATACCTTCAGCTCCGGCATATAGTCTCCCATAGTGATCTTCTTCACCTTGAGACCCACCTCTTTCAGCAGGGCGTCGGCCTTGGGGGGATCCTCCTGGTGGCCGTAGCGGAGGGTCATGTCGTTGTCGCCCACCACCACGTCGGCCTGACTGGACAGGGTGACAAAGACACTGATCACGTTTTTGAATCCTTCCTCGCCCAGAACGGCCACCAGCGTACCCACGGTGCGATCCCCTGACTCCGGGTCCGGGGTGACCCAACGGCCGCCGAACTCCACCAGTACCCGCCGCACGTTGGCGCACAGCTGGCGCACCTCCGACTGGGTGAGATAGGTCAGCGTCCCCTCGCTGGTGAGGCACAGCGGCCCCTTCACCCCATCCAGGGCGGCGCGCAGGGAGGTGTAGTTGGTAAAGTCCGCCGCCTTGAATTCCGCGGGGGCGGGGCGGTTTTTGCCGGCCAGCAGCTTTTCCATCAGCGGTTTCACATCGTCGATGACGATGGGCAGGTCACAGCCTATGTAGTGCTTTCCCGCCAGCTCCGGGCCCAGCGCCCGGGGGGTGAAGCCGCAGCCAAGATCCACGATAGTCTGCTCCGGCAGGGCGGCCAGAAGTTGCGTCATAGTCTCACAGTAGGCGTCCACGGCGGTCATCATGCCCAGGCCCAGGGCCTCCTGCTGCTCGCCCTGGAACACCTTTTCCGGCTCGATGTTCAGCTCCTTCGCCATCAGGGCCGCGTTCTCGTCCCCGGCCCCCATGAGATATACCAGGGCCGATTTCGCCGAGTTAAATGAGGGGTTGGTTCTCGCTCTCAGTTCGTCCATTTTAATACCTTCCTTTCATATTTATGATTTTCAAATAAATGAAAATCAATTTAGTTACAGTATCCGCAATTCCACGGCTGTTGTCAACCGCTTTGTCCTGAATCGACAAAAACACGACCTGAATTGCATGTTTTCCACCGTTTTTACGGTTCTCACAGGGTGAAGCTGAGGCGGTTCACGCCGTCTCGGCAGGTGTGCTGGAAGCTCCGAACGGCGGCCTTCACCAGCTTGACGGACAACTGGTCGCCCTCCTGCATGGGGTCGAAGTCAGCGCCGCTCCAGGTGAAGCGCATGGTAAGCTCATCCTCCTTCTCGGAATATTCCACCGCCACGTCCACCGGGAAGGAGGCGCCAAGGCTGGGGACGATGTTCTGGGCCAGGATCTCCTCGTACACGGTCTGTAACCCCAGCACACGCTTGCGGCCCAGAAGGTTCTTCTCGCCGAACCGGCGGAGGCTCTCCGACTGGCCGATGAAGTCGTAATCCGGGGACTGGGCGGAGAGGGAGAGGGTCTTGAGCCGCTGGACGAAGACCCGGGTACGATCCTCCCGAGGGTGGTCGAAGATCTCCTCCGGGGAACCTTCCTCGAAGATGACGCCCTGATCCATGTAGAACACGCGGGTGGACACGTCGTGGGCAAACTGCATCTCGTGGGTGACGATGAGCATGGTCAGGCCCTCCGCCGCCAGCTGCTTCATGACGGTCAGCACCTCCCCCACCATGGCGGGGTCAAGGGCGCTGGTGGGTTCGTCGAAGAGGACTACCTCCGGCTCCATGGCCAGGGTACGGGCGATGGCCGCGCGCTGGCGCTGGCCGCCAGACAGCTCATCGGGGTAGCGGTCGGCCTTCTCCGCCATGCCCACCATGCGCAATAGCCGCATGGCGTTGGCCGCCGCCTCTTTTTCCGGCACGCCCTTTAAGAGCATGGGGCCAAGGATGATGTTTTCTATCACCGTGAGATGGCCGAACAGGTTGAAGGACTGAAACACCATACCCATCTTCCGGCGCACCGCGCTGAGCTGGGCGGGCTTGGCCGTGGTCAGCTCCTGGCCGAAGGCCAGGATACTGCCCTGGGTGGGCGTCTCCAGCCGGTTGAGGCACCGCAGGAGCGTACTCTTGCCGGTGCCGGAGGGGCCGATGATGGTGACCACGTCGCCCCTATGGATCTGGGCGTTCACGTCCTTCAGGGGCGTTACATTGGAGTACGCTTTCATAAGGTGAGAGACAGTGATGAGGGGCGCGTCCGCGTCTGTGTCCGCGAAACGGGCAGGGGCGGGAGCGGCGGCGTCTGATCCCTCGTAGGTCCTCCGGGGGCGGCGCTTGGGATCCAGCCGCTTTTCCGCTATGCTCAGCACCGAGGTCAACAGCCACGCCAGCAGGAAATAGATCACCGCCGAGGCGATCAGCGGGAAGAACGCCTCAAAGGTGGCGCTGCGGATAAGATCCGTCACCCGGGTCAGATCCTGCACCGCGATATAGCCCACGATGGAGGTCATCTTCACCAGGGAGATAAATTCGCCCCGGTAGACGGGCAGGACATGCCGCGCCGCCTGGGGCGCGATGATCCGCGTGAAGGTCTTCACCCTGTCGAAGCCCAGGGCCTCGGCGGCCTCCCACTGGCCCCTGTCCACGGCCTCGATGCCCGTGCGCATCATTTCGGAGACGTAGGCCGCGAAGTTGACGGAGAAGGCCACGATGGCCACCGCCACGCCGCTGATGTTCACCCCGGCGAAGATGATGTAAAAGAGTACCATCAACAGCACCAGCAGCGGCACGCCCTGGATGATCCCCACAAAGCAGGCCACAACGCCGGAGAGAACGCGATAGCGGCTCCGCCGCGCCATGCACATCCCGAAGCCCAGGACGGTGCCGAAGAGGGCGGAGAAAAGGGAGATAATGGCCGTGACGCCAAGGCCGGAGAGGATCATCTCCCAGCGGTTTTCCCGAATGAATGTCTTTTCAAAGCTGACAGCCAGCCTTTGGAAAAAGCTTCCGCTCTCCCCCTTCTCGCCGCTGGCCACCGCCACCACCACGCCGCCGGTATAGGTGGGCTCGGTGAAGTTCATTTTCTCCATGCGCTCGTCAGAGACGGTGATGCCCCCGGCGCCGATATCGTATTTTCCCGCCTCCAGGCCCGCCAGCATGGTGGCGAATTCCACAATCTGGATATGCAGACCGTAGCCGTATTCCTTGCAAAAGCGGGTCACCAGATCCACCTCATAGCCCATCAGGCGGTTGTTCTTCATATAAGAAAGCGGCTCCATGCCCGGCGCGCCGGCGTATTCTACGGTGCCGTTGACGGCGGGCAGGTTCGCCGGATCCTCCACCGTCTGCGCCTTCTCGTCCGTGCCGAACCAGATATCCTCGATCTCCTGGAGAGTCCCGTCGGCGCGGATTTTGGCCAGGTATTCGTTCATCTCCTGCTGAAGCCGCCGGCCCTTGTCCGTCTTGGGCATGGCGATGGCGTAATCGTCCTTTCGGAGCATGTCGGGCAGCCAGGTGACGCCGCTGACCTCCGTACACAGCACGCGGATCACCGGCTCGTCCACCAAAAAGCCGTCCATCTTGTTCTGTTTCAGCGCCTCGGCCATGTCGGAGTAGTTGTTGTAGTAGAGCTTCTGGGCGTCCCGGAAGGTGCTGTCTACGATCTGGTCAAAGGTGGAACCCGTGGAGACGCCGATCCGCTTGCCGTCCAGCTGGGAAAGCTCCGTGATGGTCTGCGCGGCCTTGGATGCCTCGCCGGATCGGACCAGGACGGCCGTCTCAGAGGTGTAGATGGGGTCTGAGAAGTCGATGACCTCCTGCCGCTCCGGGGTGACGTTCAGGTTGGTCATGACGCAGTCGATGACGCCGGTCTGGGCCGCGGCGATGACGCCGTCAAAGTCGTAGAGCTTGAATTCCACCCCCGCCCCCAGGTAGGAGGCCAGGCGGGTGGCCATCTCGATGTCGAAGCCGCAGAGCTTGTTGTCCTTATAGTAGCTGAAAGGCGTCACAAACCCGGTGGTTCCCACCGTCAGCGTGATCTCCGGGTTCTCGGGCAGGGGGATATCCGGCATGGTCTCGTCGGCCTCCTGGATCCACCGGCGCTTCATGTCGTCCAGCGTCCCGTCGGCCTTGACGGAATCAAGGAAGGCGTTGATCTTCTCCACAAGATCGGGAATATCCGTCTTGCGGGACACGCCGATGGCGATGTCCGTGATGTCCCCAAAGGTCTCGTCCAGGATCTTGACCCCCTCAAGGCCCCCGGAGATGGCGTAACGGAGCATGGTGGCGTCGAAGGCGAAGGCGTCCAGCTTCCCCTGCTGTACGGCCAGATACGCGGTGGCGCTGTCGGAGTAGCGGTTGATCTCCACGTTGTGGAAATTTTTCGTCACCGCCGTGTCGCCGGAGGAACCCATGGCCACGCCCACGGTGCGCCCGGGCTTATCAAGCTCCGCAAGAGACGTGATGACGTCGCCCTTCCCGCCGCAGGCCGTGAGCAGGCAGACAAGCAGCAGGATCGCCAGCGCCAGCGCTCCCGCCCGCGCCTTTTTAGAATATCCTTTCATAATCGTTCCTCCTTGTTTCCTCAAAAAAGCAAAAGAGGCCATCTATAAGACGGCCTCTTCCGTCACAGCGGGCGGATCAGGTGATTCCCGGTCAGCCCTGGTTTTCTTCTATCAGCGTTCCGGGGGCGACCCGGAACCAGCGGCCGCAGTAGAAACACTGCACCCTATCCTCATCGCCTTTGAGGGGTATATCTGCCCCGCAACAGGGACACTTTTTGGTAATGATAACGGACGGCATCTTAAATACGCCTCCTGCCACATCCTCCAGGGTATTCTCATTCAGAGCAGCAGCCTTTTTCTCCTCTCTCATGGCTGCTCCTCCTCATTCTCACCGTCGCCGCACAGTCTCTTTACCACGTCGTCCCAGGATTCATCTGCCCAGGTCTCCAGCGTCTTTTTATGCCCGCCGGTGACGGCCTCCAGGGTGTCGTCGTTCAGGGGGGCGTCCTCTAATTCAGAGGTTGACCCCCCCCCGCCTAAAATTTTCCTCTTGTCGATCATGGCTGTTTTTCCTCCTGTTTTATTTCCTCACCAGGGGATGACCCTGGGGATTTGGTTACGGGTTCGGCCCATCCGGGCTTTATTTCGACGCCACGGACTCGCTGGTGACCGGGAAGGTGAAATAGGTGTCCGGGTAGGGTTCATTCTCCAGGGTGAAGTGCCACCACTCCGTGTCCAGGGGCCGGAAGCCGTTGTCTACCATGATATCCCGGAGGATGTTGCGGTTTTCGATCTGCTCCTCCGTCAGATCCCCCACGTAGTCCGGGTGGCTAAGCTCGCCGAAGTAGTCGAAGGTACCGCCCATGTCCAGCTCCTTGCCCGTGTCCATATCAAAGAGGGTCAGATCCAGGGTACTGCCCCGGCTGTGGCCGGACTTGGCGTCGATGTAGCCCTGGTCGAACAGAACGGACTTGTCAAGCTCCGGGTAAAAATACGCCTTCATGCGGGTGTCGTCCACGTCCTCCGCCCATTCCACGAAGTTGTCCACGGCCATCTGGGGCCGGTAGGCGTCGTAGACCTTCAGCCGGTAGCCCTGCTCCGCCGCGTCGGCGGCCGCGCCCTTCAACGCCTCCGCCGCCTCACGGGTCATGAGGGCGCAGGGTTCCTCGTAACCGTCGATCCTGTCGCCCACGAAGTTGTAGGTGGAGTAGTAGCGTATCTCCAGGATCACGTCGGGAACCGTCTCCGCCAGGGAGACGAACCCCGAGGCGTCCGCCGGGGAACCGGCCTCCGGGGCGCCGCTGTTCTCCGCATGCCTGGCGCACCTGGTCAGGACCAGGAGCACCGTCAGGCACAGCGTCGCAATCCGCAAAAAATTCTTTTTATCCATGGGTATTTCCCCCCAACTGTTAATGATATTTACTGTAATACATGTCTATGCAGTAGTAGACGCCTCCGCTGACCACGGCGTGGAAGCAGTGGGCGCAGGTCTGTTCTGTGCCGTCCTCCCGGAGAAAGAGCGGGCAGCTGTGATTGGCGTCGACCACCGGGGCGTTCAACTTCTTCATGGTTTCCTCGGGAATCTCCAGGGTGCCGCCGGAGACCTTCTCCAGATCCTTCTCGTTCAGTTCCGCCATGTTTATCACTCCTTTCTGTGATGTTTATTGAAGTGTCAGGATATCGTCATAGCCCGTCTGCTCGAAAATGGAGCGGACAAGCTCGTTGGCCCCGGTGACGGTCACGCGGCCCGCGCCCAGGCGCTTTGTCATGATGAGCAGTACCCGCAGGCCCGCCGAGGAGATGTATTCCAGCCTCGACATATCCACCCGCGCGGCAGTCAGGGACTTCCCCGCCGCCGCCTTCTCGAAGGCCGCCAGAAATTCCGGCGCGGTGAGGGAATCCACCCGGCCCCGCAGGGTGACGGCCAGCTCCGAGCCGTCCACAGCGGTGTCCACACCGAAAACGCCGCCCGCCTCTATGCCGGATTCGCGCGCGGCCCCGTCCGGGGTGATGGTCCAGAGGCTGATGTTCTCCATCGCCTGACGCGCCAGCTCCGTCCGCTCGGGATCGAGGCTGGAAAGCTTTGGCATCCGCCGCGCCACGGGCGTCAGCTCCGCCTTCAGGCCGTGGGCGCGGAGAAAATCCTTCGCGGCGGCATACGCCCGCTCCGGCTCGCCCCGGATGGTCATGACGTTGCCGAAGTTCACGTTGGCCGCGCCGCCGTAGGCGTCTTTGGAGGCGTTCAAGGCGGACTGGGCCCTGTCCCCCGCCATAGCCTTGAGGACCGTGCTCATATTGGCGCTGCCGCCCAGGGCGGCCACCACCGCCTTGGCGGCGGTCGTGTCGCCGCTCATGACTATCGCGGACATGGCTATGAACACACGGGCCACCTCCGGGTCCTGGGTGATCCACACGCCGCCGAACTCCTCCAAAACGCGCCGGACGTTGTCCAGAAGGGCGGCCAGCTCCGACTCGGTGAAGTACATCATAAGTCCCTCGGTGGTGATGCACAGCGGCCCCTCCGCCCCCTCCAGCGCCGCGCGGAGGGCGGCGTAGTTGGTGGCGTCCACGCCATGGTAGGCCACGTCCCGCCTTAAGCCCCGCTGGGCCAGGATCTTATCCACCAGCGGGCCCATCTCCTCCGCCACCGCGGGAAGGTCGCAGGCGATGTAGCGCTTATCCGCGACGAAGTCCTCCAAGGCCCGGGGCGTGTAGCCGCAGGGCAGATCCACGATAGTCTTGGCGCCGGTGGCCTCGATAAAGGCGTTCATGGAGCGGTAGCGCAGCTCAAAAGTGGCCACGTTGGACTTGCCCATGGCCTTTTTCCGCTCGTCGTCGAAGGTCATGCCGCTCAGGTCCAGGCCCAGCATCTCCGCCATCATGGCGGCGTCCGCGTGTCCGGCCTCCGCCAGCTGCAAAAGCGTGGCCTTGGCCGTGTTGAACACGGGGTTGGTCCGTTCTCTCAGATCATCCATTTCGTGTCTCCCTTTCTCCGTTTATTAAGACCCCATAGCGTGTCCCGTCAATTGTTAGATGCCAGATAGCGGCGCAGGGCACCGGCCACGTTGGGAAGGGGCATGGTTTGCAGCCACACCCGGCCCGGGCCGGTGATATTGGTGAGGAACAAGCCCTCGCCGCCGAAGAGTACGTTCTTCGCGCCCTTCACCGTCTGGATATCCATGGAGCAGGAGGCGTCCATAGCCGCCAGATGCCCCGTGTCCACAACGATCTTCTGTCCGGCCGCCAGGTCGTACTCCACCACGTGGCCGTCGAACTCCGCGAAGGCGACGCCGCTGCCGGACACTTTCTGCAGGATGAAGCCCTCACCGCCAAAGAGGCCCGCGCCCAGCCTCTTGTTGAAGTGTACGCTCAGCTCGATGGTGGCCTCACCGGCTAAAAACGCGCTCTTCTGGAAGATGATGTCCCGGTCCGGCGCGATCTCAAAGGGCTTGATGGAGCCGGGGAAGCTGGAGGCAAAGGCGATCATGCCCTGGCCGCCTTGGGCGGTATAGATGTTCTGGAACAGCCGCTCTCCGGCAAACATCCGGCCGATAGCCTTGCCCACGCCGCCGTTGGAGCTGGTCTCCATGCGCATATTGGGACTCATCCAGCTCATGGAGCCGCCCTCGTTGATCATGCTCTCCCCATCCGCCAGGGTGCAGACCACCACCGGCAGGGTGCCGCCCAGGATCTCATATTTCATTAAAATCTCCTCCTGACGATCATGATTTCTTATCTATAAAAGCCTGTGCTTTTATAGCCTCTGTTTCCTTGCTCTCCGCGGCGGTATCGGTGTCCAGCCGCTGGCGGGCCACCAGCTCGGCGAAGAAGCCGTCCTGGGCGATAAGCTCCTCGTAGGTGCCGTCCTCCACGATATGGCCCCCGTCCAGCACGATGATCCGATCGCAGTGGCGGATGGTGCTAAGACGGTGGGCGATAACGATGCGGGTGCATTTGAGCTTATCCAGAGACTCGGACACCACCCGCTGGGTGATGTTGTCCAGGGCCGAAGTGGCCTCGTCGAACATGAGGATGCGGGGCTTGGGCGCAATGGCACGGGCGATAAGGAGCCGCTGGCGCTGGCCGCCGGAGATGCCGCCGCTGCCCTCGGAGATCAGGGTGTGCATCCCCATGGGCATACGCCGGATGTCCTCCGCCACGCCCGCCATCTCCGCCGCCGCCCAGGCGTCGTCCATGGTCAACCAGGGCGCGGAGATGGTGATGTTGGAGTAGATATCGCCCTGAAAGAGCTTGCCGTCCTGCATCACCACGCCCATGCGCCGCCGCAGGCTCTTCAGATCGAGGCCCGCCATGTCCCGGCCGTCGTAGTAGATGGCGCCCTTCTGGGGCGTCTCGAAGCCCAGGAGCAGGCGCATGAGCGTACTTTTGCCGCAGCCGGTCTTGCCCACGATGGCCACGTACTGGCCCGGGCGTATTTTAAGGCTCAGATCGTCCACCACGTTTGGCATATCTTCCGAATAGCGGAAAGAGACGTTATTGAGTTCGATGCCGCCGGAGAGCCGCTCCACCACCTGTTTGTCCTCGGCAATCTCCGGCTCGGCCTCCAGGATGGGTTTTGCCATGTTGAGGATGGGGATGATCTGGCCCACCATGGCCGCGATACCGGCCAGGGACATGAACGCCCCGCTGATCATGGCGTAGGCGGAGTTGAAGGCGTAATATTCCGCCGCGGACACGCCGCTTTTCACCGCCACCACATACATCACCAGCGTCCCGGTGAGGGTGATGGCCAGGCTGATGACGCCGTTCACCTTCAGGAACATGGGCGGGTCATACCGCAGACGCGCCCCCTTGGCGTACTGCTCGCTCCACTTGGCGAAGGCCCGCTTCTCCGCGCCGGAGAGCTTCACCTTCTGCACGCCGCTGATAAGGGCGTAGGAAAGGCCGTTCTCCCTGGCGCTCTGCTCCATCATCTGCTGGGTGACGCCCCGCTGGCGGATGGAAGTGAGTACCGAAAATACCAGCGTCACTGCCACAATGACCAGCGCCGGAGCCACCAGCGCCGGGGCGTAAGCGAAGATCTGGGTGATCTGCAAAAGGGAGAAAAGGCTGGTCAGGCCAACCGCCGCCACGGAGGAGATGAGCAGCGTGGACAGCGCCTTGATATTCATGACGCGGCTGGTCATCTCGCCGGTGCTGTACTGCCGGAAAAAATTGGCCGGCAGGGAGAACAGGCGCATCATCCCCGCGGCCTCCACCGACACGGAAACCTTTGTACTCATGCGTGTAGAGAGAAGCTGCTTCACCGTCCCCAAAAGCAAAGAGCTGACGCTCACAAGCAGCATGAAGCTCACCAGCGCCGCCAGCACCGTCGCGCTCCCGCTGGCCGCTACCCGGGAGAAAAGCAGGTTGTTGAGCCGGGGCAGCAGCAGTCCTACCAGGCTCACCGCCAGCGCGGACGCGGCAAAGAGGATCCAGTCCGCTAAGGACGTGCAGGAGGCGATGTATTTCATAAGGCCGGGGATGCCGATCTTCCCCTGGGGGAAGGGCTTATAAAAGGCGATTGCCTCTTTTTCAAAAAGGCCCTCTGTCCGGGCGTTCACCCGCTGGCGCTTGCCGGTGTCGGGGTCTAACCAGGTGTAGCTGGAAAGGCCCGTGGGGATCATGGCCGCGAGGGCTCCGTCGGACTTCCGGCGGGCCAGCATGGCCCCGACGGCGTCCTTATACCAGCCCTTTTCCAGCCTCACCGTCCGGCGCATGATGCCATAGGGCCGCAGGAGAAATTCAAGCTGTTCGTTCCAATCCTTCACCGAGTCGGGCAGTTCCCGGCTCTTTGCGTGGTAATAGCGCAGGACCTCCTCGATGGCGCTTTTGGCCCGCTGGCTCTCGTCCCCCGAGGCTTCCCGGCGGCCCAATACCGCCCCCGCGATGGAGGCGAGGCCCTCCTCGAAGGCCTGCTGATCCTGGAGTCGGCGATCTCTTATTTGTTCGTCAAACCATCCCAATTGAGCACACCTCCTCAGTCATTGGATACCAGACGGGTATAATATCCACCCTTGGCGTAGAGTTCGTCATGAGTCCCCCGTTCCACCACTTTACCGTGATCCAGGACGATGATCTCGTCGCAGTCCCGGATCGTGGAGAGCCGGTGGGCCACCACGATGCAGGTGACGCCCCGCTCCTTGATGGAATTGACCACTTCATATTCCGTCTTGGCGTCCAGGGCGGACGTGGCCTCGTCCAAGATGATGATGGTGGGATCCTGGGCCAGAACACGGGCGATCTCCATGCGCTGGCGCTGGCCGCCGGAGAAGTCCCGGCCGCCCTCCACGAGCTTGTGGTTGTAGCCGCCCTCACGCTTAACGATATCGCTGTGAATACCAGCGTCCCGGGCCGCCAAGATCATCTCAAAGTCCTCGATGGACTTATCCCACATCTTGATGTTCTCGGCGATGGTGTCCTCGAAGAGAATGACGTCCTGATCCACCACGGCCAGCGACCCGGTAAACACGCTCCGATCTATCTCTTTTATGGGCTTGCCGTCAAAGAGGATCTCCCCGCTCCAGGGCTGGTAAAGGCCCGAAATGAGCTTGGACAGCGTGGATTTCCCACAGCCGGAGCCGCCCACGAAGGCCACCCGGCTGCCGGGCTTCAGGCTCAGGTTGAAATCTTCAATAAGGGGGGGCCGCCAGCTTGGAATAGCCGAAGGTGACATGCCTCATCTCCAGGGCGCCGGAGAGCTTGTCGTAGCTTTCCAGCTCCTCCGCCTCGGTCATGTTGTCGTCCTCGGGGTACTCCATCACGTCCTCCACGCGCTCCATCTCGGTGCGCATCTCCTGAATGGTCTGTCCGGCGTCGATGAGCGTCGTCGCCGGGGCGGTGAAGCTCATGAGAAAGCCCTGAAACGCCATTACCATACCGATGGTGAACTCGCCCTGCATGACAAACAGCACGCCGAGGAACAGAAATACCGCGTCCCGGATGACACTCACGATGGATGGGATTAGACCGAGGTACGCGTCCGTCTTTGCATATCGCATCTGCTGGGTGTTGACGCTTGCCTGATACCCCGCCCAGCGCTCAAAATAGCCGTTCTCCGCCCCGGCGGCCTTGATGGTCTCCATCATCTCGATGGCCGCCATGGTGGAGGATGTCAGCTTGCCGGAGTCGCGCATCTGCACGCGGGTGATATTCACCCTCTTCTTTGAGATATACCGGCTCACCGCCAAGGTGATGAGCACGGACGAAATACCCACAACGGTGAGTATCCACGAATAGCGCAGCATGACCACCAGGTAGAACACCATCATGATGGCGTTCAGCACCAGGGGCCCCAGGGTGTTCACCAGTTCCTGGGCGATGGAGGCGTTGGTGGACTGCCGTTGCTGGATGTCACCGGCCATGCGCTGGGAGAAAAACTCCATGGGCATGTGCAGTACCTTCCAAATAAACGTGGCCGCGCCCACCGATGCCAGCTTTCCCGTAATGCGAAGCGACCATATCGCCTGCACCCAAGCCACGATGAGCTGCAATATGCTCACGCCCGCCAGCGCCAGAACGAAGGGCCACAGCCATTCCGGGTTCTGACCCGTCAGCAGCCGATCCATGAAGATCCGGGAGAAGGCGGGGCTTATCACGCCGAAAAGGGAGCCGATGAGCGTGGTCAGCATCACGAACACCAGCGCCGCTCCCGCTCCTGTGAGACGCTTTTTCGCATAGCCCACCATGCTTTTGGGACTGCCGCCGGGCTGGAAATCCTCCCCCGGCTCGAACATCAGGCAGATGCCCGTAAAGGATTCGTCGAAGGTCTCCATGCTCACCGGGGTGACGCCCCGGGCCGGGTCGTTCAGGATAGCCTTGCCGCCCTTGAACCCGTCCAGCACCACGAAGTGGTTGAAGTTCCAGTGGATGATGCAGGGAAAACTGCCGTTCTCCCGCAGGTCCTCCGGCTCCAGACGGTACGCTTTCGCCGTAAGGCCGTAGCTTCTCGCGGCCTTCAACACATTCTTGGCGTTGGAGCCGTCCCGGCTCACGCCGCAGTCGGCCCGCACCTGCTCCAAGGGGATCCATTTGTTATAAAATGCCAGCACCATGGTAAGAGAAGCGGCGCCGCACTCCAGCGCCTCCATCTGCATGACCACAGGTACCTTCGCCACGCCACGGGTAACGGGCTTTTTGATCTCTTGCTTTTTCATAGGCGCCTCAGTTCAGCAAAAACGAGATAGGCGATACGCTGTCCACCACGATCCGGGCCTCGTAAACGCCTTCGTCCAGAGCCGCGTCCAGCATCGCCGGGTACACCCACTGGCCCGCTTCCAAGCCGCCCACATGCAGGGCGTATGCCCCGAAGCTCTCGTCCACTGCCATGGGCCTGGCCGCCACCTCGGTCAGCGTATAGTCCTCCCCGCCGATGTGTACGGTCTGACCGGCGCGGACAGCGTCCATGTCGTCCTCCGCTATGTAACACACCGGCCCAACCTCCGGCCCGACCACCGCCACGACCGTCACCGTGGTCTCCAGCTGGCCCAGCACTGACCAGACGATGAACCCCGCCAAAAGCGCGATCACCGCCGCCAGGACCAGCCACACGCCGGGGCTGGTCACCCGGATATAGTCGTTCATCTGCTCGGGACTGGACACCTTATCCAGCGTCGTCTGTCGAAACAGTCCGTTCTCCATTTTCGCTCTCCTCCGCTCTTTTTTCTGTTGGGCCAGTTTTACAGGCGCTTTTCCACCGTCAGGATATTCTGGCCGTCCTTGTACTCGTAGCGCACGTCGTCCATGGACTTCTTCACCATGAAGATGCCCAAACCCCCGATGGGCCGGTCCTCCGCGGACAGGGTCACGTCCGGGTCGGGCTTGGCAAGGGGATCGTAGGGCTTGCCCTGGTCGATGAAGGTGACGCGCACGCTGAGGGGCTCCCGGTCCACATCCACCCGCACCGTGGCGGGCCCGGTGGCCGGGTCGTAGGCATACCGGGCGATGTTGCTGAAAAGCTCGTCGATGGCCACGTCAATCTGCGTCCTGGCCTTCACGGGGCAGCCCGCCGCCTCCAGCCGCTCGTCCACAAAGGCCGTCACGGCGGGGATGTTCTCCAAGGTGGCCTCCAGGGTCAACTCATTGGGATTGGATGCATTCATCATTTCCTTAAACTCCAAACACAGCATTGTGATGTCGTCGAATTGGGGCGCGCCGCCCACAAAGGCGTCAATGTCCGCCTTCACAGCCGGGAGAAGCTTATCGGGCACGGCCTCGGCGTTGCGGTTCAGCACCGCCTCCAGCCGCTCCATGCCGTAGAGCTCATTGCGGCTGTTGGTGGCCTCGGTGACGCCGTCCGTGTACTGAAAGAGCTTGTCGCCGGGTTCCAACTGCGTAGAACCCATGCGGTACCGGGTCCCCTCCATGCCCGCCAGCACGAAGCCCGCGCGGATCTTATAGGGGGCGTAGCCCTGGCCTTTTTTGCAGATAAACGGCGTCTCATGACCGGCGTTGACGAAGTGCAGTTCCCCGGTCTCCAGGTCAAGTACTCCCTCGAAGGCGGTAATGAACATCTCCTCGGAGTTTCCTTCGCACAGGAGCCGGTTCACCTCCATGAACACCTCGCCCAGATCCCGGCCCGGGGTGGTATGATCCTTGATGAGAGTCTTGCCAATGACCATAAAGAGTGCCGCCGGAACGCCCTTGCCGGACACGTCCGCCACCACGATGGCCAGGTGCGTGTCGTCCACCATGAAGAAGTCGTAGAAGTCGCCGCCCACCTCCTTGGCGGGGTTCATGGAGGCGTAGACGTCGAATTCCCGCCGATCCGGAAAAGCCGGGAAGATGCAGGGCAGCATGGACGCCTGGATGTGGGTGGCGATGTCCAGCTCCGCGCCGATGCGCTCCTTTTCCGCCGTCACGGCGGTCAGATCTTTGATGTATTTGTCCAGCGACCCGGCCATGCCGTTGAAGGCCGCCGCCAGATCCCCGATCTCATCGTTGCACCGCACGGCGGCCTGGTGCTTAAGATCCCCGCCGCTGATATGTTCCACGTCGGAGCGCAGCTCCAGAAGGGGCCTGGTGAGCTTCCGGGCAAACCCGCCGCTGAGGGCGACCACCGCCCCGATGATCACGACGAACACCGCCAGAGAGATGAGTCCCGTCCTGCCGATGCTCTTATCTATCGTTCCGGCGGTGGCGCCGGTACGCTCCGTGATGTCCGTGCGGATGCCCTCGGCAGGGGCCGTTATCATAGCCGCCGGCATATGGATAGCCAGCGTCCAGTTGGCCGCGTCGATGGGGGCGTAGGCGTAATAAAGTCCGCCGGAGGTGGGCATGACGCCGGCCTCGCCGCTGAGGATCTGAGACGCCGCCTCACGGGCCAGGCAGTCCGGGTCACGGACGTTCTCAAAGGTCACGTCATTCTCCATCTGGGGGGAGACGATGATATCCCCCGTCCCGTCCACCAGGAAGCCGTAGGAGCCCTCCCCGAAGTCGATGTCCAACACCTTTCGGACCAGATCCTCCACCATCATGTCCATGCACACCACACCGGCAAAGCGGCCGTCCGCGCCGGTAATGGGCGCGGCGCAGGTGAGCATAAGCCCCCGGCCGAAGGTGTCCATATAGGGGACAGTGAAGATCACGTCCCCGGCGTCCCGCGCCGCCTGATACCAGGTGGACTGCTCGTAGTCAAAATACTCCGGCGTCAGGTCGGAGCGCTCGTCGTAGTTGATCATGAAGCCGCTCTCGGTGCAAAGATAGATGGACGCGATATTCTCCGAGTCGCCGGTCATCACCGGCTGCCACATGTGGACAAGGTTGGCCAGAAGCCCGACCTCCTCCCGCACGGCGGCCTGATCCGCCTTCTCGTCCCGCCACACCAGCTGCATGGTGTAGGTATACTGGCTGGCCGCGTCCGGGGGCAGTACCTCCTTGGGGACATAGGCCTCCGGCTCCTCATAGAGCCGGTGGGCATAGAAGGCGAAGTCCCGCACATTGGCGGCGTACCGCTCCAGCTTCTCGTCCACCACGGCGGCCTCGCTCTGCACGCCCTGATAGAGATTCTGCTCCATCTGGGCCAGCAGCGCCTCGCCTCCGGCGGCGGCCGCGCTCTCGCCCAGGCCCTGGCTGTCCCGCTGGACCGTGTCCCGCAGGGCAAAGAGGCTCCCTGCCCACAGCAGGCCCGTGACCACCAGCGCCGCCACGCACAGCAAGAGTACCATCCGCTGTACCTGCTGGCGGATGGGTCTGCGCTTCATATCGCCTTGTTTATTGCTGTTTGCCATGTCACGCAATGGTCAGGATATCCACGAAGCCGGTGACCTCGAAGATCTCCATGATAGTCTCGTTCACGTTCTTAATGACCATAGAACCCTGCCGGTTCATGACCTTCTGTGCATTCAGGAGTACCCGCAGGCCCGCGGAGGAGAGATACTCCAGCTTGCCAAAATCCAGCGACAGCTCCGTGACGCCGTTTATATCCTGTTTCAGCTCCGCCTCCAGCTTGGGCGCGGTGGTGGTGTCCAGCCGCCCCTCAAGCGCAAGCTCCAGATGGGTTCCGTTCTGATTTTTCGTGATGGTCATTGCTTTTTCCTCCTTGTATTGTCCGTTACGCCTCCGGTTCATCCGGCAGGCGCATTTTGGGAACATGTACGTCATAGGGCCCGCTGACCGTGCAGTAGATGCCCTCCTGCTCCAGCAGATCCACAAAGGCGTTCACATACTTGTCGTCCTCGAACTCCTGCATGAAGCAGTAGTCGAAATACCCGTTGCAGGTGTTGATCTCGATGCAGATGCCGCTGCCGTCCGTGGTCACGGAGCAGTGTACCGACTCGATCATATTGGCCATGCTGCCCCAGTCCGTGCGGCCCACATAGCTTACCTTAAAGCTCACGGGGGCGGAGGCGGGCAGGTTGCCGATGCCCGTCCTGGCGCCGGTGACGATGGGCCGCAGAAGGTCGAACTTCTCCCGGAGGGTCAGCTCCTCCAGCTCCTTTTCCAAGGCCAGCTGTTTTTTCACCGTGTCCCACACCGTCTCCGGCTGGCTCTGGAGCATCACCATGCCCCGGCTGCAGATGGACAGCCTCTCGATATCCGCCCCCTTCAGCCGGGGCGGGTAGGCAAGCTCGATGAGCTTGACCATGCTCTGGTGGGCCAGGGGCTTGCCGATGACGCTCCTGATGTTGTGGGCCATGCCGCATACCACCGGCTGGGTCATCTCCGGGTAGAGGGTGTGCAGGGCCTTGGCCATAAAGGCGGAGGTAATGGTGGCGGGACTGCCGTCCTGGGTGCGGGTGTACTTCATAAACGAGGTCTCCCCGATGCGGATATGCCAACATCTCTGTCTGCCCACGGGGGTGTGATCCGTAAGGCAAAAGGCGTCGCTCCACTTGGGGGCCAGGGGTTCCTCCGTCTCCGGGATCTCCGTGTCGAAGGAATCCTCCAGCTCCCCCTCCGGGATCTCCTCCCCCGCCAGACGCACACCGGCCGGGTCAAGCTGCTACCCCTCCGTCTCACAGAGGTAATAATAGAGCGTCGTCTTGATCCAGTTAAAGGCCCCGGCCCCGTCTGTCAGGGCGTGGAACGCGCCGAATATGACGCTGGTGCGCTCGTAGCTGACGCCCACCAGGTGGTAATTGGCCGCCGCCGTATTGAGCTTCGCCGGTTCCGGCCCCTTCACGATGGTCACCGGCAGGGGGTTATCCTCCAGCACCAGCTCCAGGCCCCGCACCTTAAGGCGCACGGAGAAGTACGGGTACCGCTCCATCGCCTTGTCCAAGGCCCTTCTCAGGGCTTCCAGCTCGATGGGATTTTTCAGCGTCACCCGGACGCTGAACGCGTTCGCAAAGTCCCGGTTCGCCCCGTAAAACATGGCGAGACTCACGGTTGCCAGTTTTTTACCGCCATTTTTCTCTCCTTAAATTCTCTTGATTTATTGCAAAAAATGTGATAAAGTAAAGTCCATTCCCGGAAAAAGGGAGGTGCCAGCTATGTATGAGATCATCATCTGCGACGACGACAGCGCCTTTGCCTCGGCGCTTTCGTCCACCCTGTCCCGATCCTTCGGGGAGCGGGACGCGGCCTGCCATATCACCTATTATCCCGACCCGAATGAGACGCTGTCGGCTCTGGAGCGGGGCGATCGGTGCGACCTTCTCTTTCAGGATATCCTCTTTGGGGAGGAGAAGGGAATCCGCTTCGCCAAGCTCCTGCGGGAGCGCAACTGGGATCTGGATCTGGTACTCATGTCCAGCAGCGAGCGTTACGCCGTGGACGGCTATGACGTCCGGCCTCTGCACTATCTCCTAAAGCCCCTGCGCCAGCCTCAGCTGGAGGACGTGTTGGACCATTTTATGGAGCGGCACGCGCCCCAAATGCTCACCCTGTCCACACCCATGGGGGAGATGCGCCTGCCCATAGCGGACGCGCTCTATTTCGAGGTATTCAACCGTGTGGTGGAGCTCCACCACCGGGACGGCACCGAAAGCTCCTGGCGGGGTACGCTCCAGGAGCTGGAGCGCCAACTGCCCACCGGCCGGTTCGTCCGGGTACACCGCAGTTATCTTGTGAATCTGGAACACATCGCCGTGCTGGGCCGGGATCGGCTTCGCCTGACCACCGGGGACATCGTCCCCATGGGCCGGACCGACTTCGCCGACGTCCAAATGGCCCTGGCCGCCTTCGACCGGCGGCGGCGCTTATAACCTGGCTCGAAAGCCCTGACGGGCTTTCGCTGCCAAGGGGATACGTGCGGGTAATTTCTCTGTTTTTTATTGGCCAAGGGCCTATATTTTCTCCAGGCAAAAATCGCTTGTCACCGAAAAGCTATACGGCGTCCGCTCTATGAGCAGGGCGCTGTTGTATTTTTCCGCCACGGCCCGCATGGCCGCAAGGCCATAGCCGTGGCCCTCCCGCTCCTCAGGCTCCTCCCCGTCGGGGCGGCTGTTGACGCACTGCACGCAGAGGAAATTCCCCCGAAGGTGCATATCCACCCAAATATACCGCTCCCGCTCCGGGGCCATCCGTTCGCAGGCCTCCAGGGCGTTTTGCAGCATATTACTCAAAAACACGCTTAAGTCCTCGTCGGCGATGTTCAGCCTTTCGGGGACGTTCAGGTGCTGTTCCACCCGGATACCCTGGGCGGCGGCCTGATCCAAAAAGCTCCCGGCGATCATATCCACCAGGATATTCTGGCAGTAGCGCCCCACAGGCACCTGGGCCAGATCCTTGGCCACAGCGTCCACATACCGCCTGGCCCGCGCCGTGTCCCCGTCGGTCAGAATGGCGGACAGGGCCAGCATATGGTGGCGCATCTCGTGGTGCAGGGCGCGGGTGTCGTTCTCCGAGGCCCGCATCCGCTTATACCCGGCCATAGTCTGCCGTTCCCGCTCCCGAAGCACGTCCACGGTGCGGCGGGTGGCCAGCGTCCTGCGCACGGCCTCCGACACCACCACGATCACGGTCATCCAGGAGATGACCGTCGTCAGCAGCTCCACCACAGACCAGCAGTTGCCCACCCGCAGGCCCAGCCACAGCTCATCTCGGAAATAGCCGACGAAATCGCCGTCCCAGGCCCGTATGCGGTTTATTATATACACCGCCGTCAGTCCGGCGGCGATAGCGCCGTAGATAAGAAAACGCTTTTTCTCGGGCTTGGAGCGTTTCTTCCACTTAAGGCCGTCGGCGGCCAGCGCCGCCGTCACCACCAGCAGTACCGCCAGCGTCTCCGGCCCCACGAGGACAGCCAGGCCCTGGGGCGCGCTCAGCTCCCACACGCTCTCAAAGACCACCCACGCGCCCACGGCGGCGCACAGAGGCCACCGCCACCGGCTCTTCATCCGCAGCGCCAGATAGAGATACAGCGGCGCCATATACACCGCGCTCAAAAACCGCAGGTCGAGCCTGGCCGTAAGGACGCTGTAATACCCGGCGATGGAGCCGTAGGCCTCCTTTAAAAACAGCAACAGGAAATAAAGGCACAGCAGCAGCGTCCTGCCGTCCCCCCGGCCGTTATTATACGCGTCCACCAGGAACACCCCCGCCATCAGCAGCGCCAACAGCGCGTAGAGGGTCATCACGGCGTTATACCGCACCGAGGTTACCACGGTAGAGGCCGTCACCATGGCGTCCTCCCCGCCGATGTAGGGGTACTCCGGCCACTGGCCGTACCCCTCCCGGAAATAGGTGGTCACGGAGAGCTCCCGGCCCAGGTAGTCCGCCGGCAGGGTCATGCGGGTGGTGCGCACCGTATCGCCCTGCTACTGTCGCCAGATCCGCTCCCACTGCGCCTCGTCCGGATGGACAAAGCCGTTCCCGTCCCGCTCCAGATCCGGGAAGTCGGTGTAGAGCTGGAACCCGTCCAGGGCCACCTCCACGCCGTCCTGATAGCTCATCCACATAAGCTCCGCTTGGGGGATATCCTCCGTCATGGTGCGGGTGATGCGCACGGCGCGGGTATCCTCCGGCAGCTGGAAGTACCAGTCCTCAAAAACCGGCTCATAGGGCCGGGGGCCGTCGTCTGTCAGCACCTCATAGCGCCAGCCGAAGCGCCGCTCCTGGGTATCCCCCAGGGAGAGATCCGTCTTGGTCGTCACGCTGAGCAGGGAGAACACAATAAGGACCAGCGCCGCCACGGCCGCGATCACAGCCGCGCCCAGCAGATACCGCCCCCTGGAACGCTTTTTCATCTCTGCTCTCCCCTTCCCTCTGTCCCCCGGCCTTACCGGGGGACGTGTTTATTCTAATCGTCGCTGGCAGCGGCTGACCACCGGGCCGCCCCCGGACCATTCCATCAGCAGGCGGCTGTACTCCTCCGTACACATCTTGCAGAACCGCCGGAGGTTCCTGTGGGGGCAGGCGTCGCAGCGGTTTATACGAGCGAAGTCCCCCGCCACCGCGGCAAAGCTCCTCTCGCCCACGCCGCCGCTGACGCCGGAAAGCTCCTCTTCCCGTAGGATCCTCTCGTCCATGTCTCCACCTCTCCCCCGTCTGTCCGTCTGTCCCTTAAAGATCCAGCAGGCCCTTGGGGCAAACGATGTCCAGCTGTGTCACATTCTCATCCTTGAACTGTTCGATCAGGCTGTCCAGAAGCGCCTTGCAGCCCGCGTCCGCCTGCTGGCAGCGCAGGCATTGATACACCACGTGATAATACATCTCACTCTCGTCCATCATCTTGCCGCCGCTGACATGCTCCAACGCCTCCGGGTCCAGCTCCTTGAGCGTCTTTTGAATGATGTTTTCCATATTTTTCTCCTTTCGGTTTTTTCAGCACGGGCCGATCCAGGCCGGGCACTCCACGGGCTTGCCCGCCGCATACATCTCGGCGGCCTTTGCCCTTCCGTAGTTACACATTATGTCCTTGGAGAACGCGGTGCATTCCCTGCCGCAGTGTGTGGCGGTGTATTCCGCCCAGGCGGCCTCAAAGCCGTTATCGTCCCCCGTACCGCCGGACACCTGCTCCAGCTCCTGTTCGTTGATTTTCTTTTCCTCGTTCATAGCTCTTACTCCTTTTCTTTATGATTTATGCGCACGGGATGTGGATCGCCCCGCACCGCACCTCCCCTGTGGCGGCGTATGTCTCGGCGGCCTTCAGCTTTCCGTACTCACAGAGCTGTTCCCTGTCGTAATAATTTATCCCGCAATTGCCGCAATGCGTGGCGGCGTATTCCGCCCAGGCGGCCTCAAAGCCGTTGCCCTCGCCGTCCGTGCCGCCGGACACCTTGTCCAGCTCCTGTTCGCTGACGGTTTTTTCCTCGTTCATGGTTTGTCCTCCTTGTCGTCATTCTCGCCGAACTGCTGCTTTACCCAGTCCCAGGCTTTTTCTGCCAATTCTTTGCTGGCCTTCTTCCCCCCGGTGACGGCCTCAACGGCTTCGTCCTCCAAGGCGTCCTCCTGCCGGGGAGCTTCGCCATGCGGAAATTTCTTCTCGTTCATGGCTGCACCTCCACCAGCGTCGATCCCTCGACGCGGAATTGGCGGTGGCACCCCATACACCTGGCGTTGTCTCCCGAGATGCTGACATCCTCCCCGCAGACAGGGCAATGCGCCGAGCCAGCGGACGGGTCAAGGGGCGGAAAGGACGGTTTTATAAACTCCGGCACTCCGCCGGAGACACCCTCCAGGGCGTCCTCCTGCTTACGGGATAACCCCCCCCGCAGGGATAATTTGGTATCGTTCATTCTTATGGCTCCTCCTTATTTTCGTTTTCGCCGTAAAGTTGTTTTACCCAGTCCCGGGCGTCATCTATCCAGTCTTTCGATGTCTTTGCTTTCGTCCCGCCGGTGATGGCCTCAACGGTGTCGTCCTCCAGGGCGGCGTCCTTCTGCCGGGGAGCTTCGCCATGCGGGAATTTCTTCTCGTTCATGGCTGTTCCTCCACAAACGTCATGCCGTCGAGCCTGAGCCAGCGTCCGCATCCGGGACACTGCACCCTCCCGGGAAAACCTACGCGGACGTCGCCGATGTTGTTTATGAAATCATACCCGCAGACGGGACAAATGTAACTTTTTTCTTTTGAGCCGTAGACCGGCGGTTTATAAGTTAATCCCCCGGAGACGCCCTCCAGGGCGTTCTCCCGCTCAGGAGGTACCCCCCCCCGCGGGAATTTCTTGGTATCAGTCATAGACGTGCCTCCTTATCATTTTGGTCTGACAAATCCCTGTTTTGGTCTGGCAAACCCCGGGAGTTCGCTGAAGTGAGGGCAGGCTTCAAGGCCCGCTAAAATGGCGTGTCTTGCCGCCGCGTCGTCGTTATAGTCATAGGGGCAGCCGTTGTTTCTTTTCGCGCAGATCGAGCAATCGGTTCGGGTCAAGTCTTCGTAAGAGCCGCCTGCCGCGTCAGCCCCGCCGGTGACGCTCTCCAGGGTCTTGTCGTCCAGCTTCTTTTCCTCAGTCATAACGCTTCGCCTCCTTTTCGGGACAGACTGTGTCGCCCAGCTTGTCAAAGGCCACTGAATGTTGCCCGTAGGGGCAGTCCGGGCGGACGCAAGAGATACAATTTCGCAATAAAAAGTTTATATACCCCTCTTCAGACCCTCCCCCGGAGACGGCGTCCAGGGTCTTCTCGTCCAGCTTCTTTTCCTCGTTCATACCATCTTTTCCCGATCTATTTGTGGGCAGCTGTCGTGCACACTGTACTGAAGCCCCTTGGCGCTGTCACCATAGGGACAGTCGTTTGATGTACGGTGGCGGCAAAACATACAGTTGCTCGCTACAAATAAAACAAGTTCATGGCCCTCATAATTGATCCCGCCGGATACTTCCTCCAGCTTCTTCTCGTCCAATTTCTTTTCCTCGTCCACGGTCATTTTGTCTCCCTTTTCTCGCAGGTCCCGAAGCACGACGCGTAAAAGCCGTTGTATCTGTCCCCGTAGGCGCAGGATTCCAGGGCGCAGTCGAAACAATTATTTCTCATAAATTCGTTATACGCCATTGCCTCCCAATAGGTCACGCCGCCGGAGACGTCCTCCAGGGCCTTGTCGTCCAGCTTCTTCCCTTCCTCAAGCTTCTTCTCGTCCAGCTTCTTTTCCTCGCTCATGGTCACTTCGGCTCCTTTCCCGGACATTGTCCGTTTGCGCCCACCTTTTGAAATACCTTAACGGGGTAGCCATAGGGGCAGTTTATCAGACGCCGGCAAGACTTGCAATTCCCATCCATAAAGGCGAGATACGCCTGAGCGTTGCTCTCATTCGTTGCTTCTCCCCCGGAAACGCCCTCCAGGGTCTTTTCGTCCAGCTTTTTTTCTTCAATCATGGTTATTTTTCCTCCTTTTTCGTGCAGGTCGCGCCGTTCAACGCGTGAAAGGCGCTGTATTTGTCTCCATAGGGGCAGTTCACTTGGGTGCAGTGGTTACAATTATCTTTCAAAAAATTGTTATACGCCATTGCCTCCCAATAAGTCACTCCCCCGGAAACTTCCTCCAGGGTCTTCTCGTCCAGGGTCTTATCCTCGGCCATAGCCGTCACCTCCTGTTGGGGCAGACGGGGTTATCGTGGAATTTCTCGTACACGTCCATCATTGAACAAGTATCGGGGAAGGCAAGGGAGCAATCACTGTAATTCCCGCACTCCTTGCAGCGGTTGGTCTCCTGAAACTGCGAGTAAAAGCTCATGTGCTCCATTTTGAACTGCTCCTTCGTCAACCCCCCGTTGACGTTCTCCAGCGTCCTGTCGTCCAGAGTCATTTCTTTGTTCATGGGTGTTCCTCCTTCATGGGGCAGGTCGAGCTGCCGCTGAAATTATGATACATGGCCATCCACGCGTATTCGTTGTCCTCAGCATAGACACAGTCGTAGCTTCTCGCGCAGTGGTTACAGTTGCTTCTTCTGAATTCCATGCAAAAGTCTGTGTATGTATTGATCTCCTCAGCCGAGAGCCCCAAGGACGGCATCCCGCCGGCCACGCCCTCCAG
>CANPWM010000025.1 GCA_947584295.1 uncultured Oscillospiraceae bacterium
CGATGGATATTAATGTTGACTTTTTAGTATCTGGCTGTAATACGCAATGCAGGCACTGCTATGTAAATGGCGGCCCAGGCCCTTTGATGCAGACAGACGACGCGCTGGCCTGCATTGAAAAATTGGATCAGATCGCCGCTTTCTTTCCCAATGGCATGACCTTTACTTTAGATCACGAGCCGATGAACCACCCCGACATCGGGAAAATACTTCATGCCGCGTCCCACACAAAGCACGTTACCAATTACCACCACGGCATGACTATTGGACTGCCGGGGTCATTCAGAAGCTTCCGGGCAATACCGATTACGGCGCGTTTTATGATATTGAGAATTTACCCGGTACGGGAACCATTCGGGAAGCGATAAAGGCCCTCCCGCAGAACCTGGTCTACGGAGATTTTTCAAGCGTCCTTTACCGCGCTTTTGTCGATCTTGATGTTCCGACCAGATTACTTTCAAGAAGATAATTTCCCGCGTTTTTGGGCCGTTGCAAACCCTTCTTGAGATAAAAGTCCGCACTGTTCAGACGGTTTGGCGTATGGGGAGGCGTCGGCCTCCGATCATTCTTCCGCGTCGTTTGTTTGTACGTTTGTAACTGTCAACTGGTATGCCTGCGTCTCGGGGAAAAAGCGCACGTTTACAGTCTGCTCCTCTACCAGTCTCCCGGTGTCCTTTTCCGAGATCGTGATGACGATATCTGCGGATTCTTCCACCCAGCCCACAATAACACGCTCGTAATCAGAGGCGTCGGAGCCGGAAACAGGGATCTTGTGCATGATCGTCATATGGTCGTCGAGAGAATCAACGATTTTCCCGTCCCGGGAAACAGAAATATCGAGACCGAAATAGGCCGCCTTGTTGTTCTCCCAGCTGGCGGGCTTGACTGTGAAGCAAAACAGCGGAACGTCCACGCCAAACAGCGGCTTCCCGGTACCGCCGGAGTTAAGAGTTCCGTCATACAAATGGAGTTCTTCAGGGCCGCCGCCCGCCGCGTCGGCCACGATCACGAACCAGGAGACGCCGTTATCCTCTGTACGGTTGAGGTTAACGAGAAAAGAGATCACGAAAAGGCAAAGAGCCAGCGCCAAGGAGGCGGCGATCAATCGCATACGCGGAGAAACGCGGCGCGGCGTATGGCGAAGCTCGGCGTAAGCCAAAGCCTCGTCACCGACTTCCGCGAAGCTTTTGTAAAGGTCGTCTCTATTCATCAATCAGTCCCTCCTTTTGAAGATATAGTCTGAGCTTTTTCCTTGTCCGGCTCAGAAGCACCATAACATGGTTCTCCGTCAGGCCGAAGCGCGCGGAGATCTCCGCTACGGGATCATTAAAGAAATAGCGCCGCAAAAACACCCTGCTGTCCCGGGCGGGCAGGGAATCCACAAATCGGCGAATACATCTTCCCAGCTCCCGGTATTCATACTCGCTTGCCACATCGGCTTCACCGGCAAGACATTCCGCCAGCTCGTCCAGGACCAGGTCGATCTCGCCCCCTCCGCGCTTCTGCGCCGTCCGGGCCTTGAAGCGGTCAAACGAGAGATTGCGGGTGATCTTAGCCAAAAACATCTGAAGATTCGCGGGCCTTTGCGGGGGGATCGCGTTCCAGGCGCTCAGCAGGGCGTCGTTGACACACTCCTCGGCGTCCTCCTGGCACCGAAGAATGTTGTTGGCGACAGAGAGGCAGTAGCCGCCGTATTTTTGATTGGCCGCTGTAATGGCGTCCGCGTCTCTTGCCCAGAACATAGCTATAATTTTTTCGTCGTTCAAAGAACACCACCCGCGTTTTCTGAAGGATCCTTCTGCCAATATATACGAAAAATCAACTGGCGGCCTTACAGGGAAAATCATGCTTTCTGGCAATTTTATGGGGTATCCACGGGGCCAGCGCCCCGGCTGTCATAAAAACGCCCTCCCCAAAAGGGAGGGCGTTCCAGCTTGTCAAAAAACTCAAGTCAAGTGTTTTTTCCGGCGGCATGTACGTCGGAAAAAATCCCTTTTGTTTTGCGCAGTGTATGGCCCTCCGGCCATGCGCGGAGCAAAACAGCAGGGAAATTTTCTCTGAATTTCGCAAAATTCAGAGAAAATCACCCGCACGTTCCCCTTGTCGGAAAAGCCCGTCAGGGCTTTTTCGGCAGTCTTAAACGCCCTCCCTTTTGGGGAGGGCGTTCTGAATCGCGCCGGATTTATCTCACATCGCCCAGGAAGAAGAGGGCCAGGGTGCCGGGGCCGGAGTGGGCGCCGATGACGGGGCCCACGGGGCTGATGGTGATGTCCAGGGGGTGCAGGTTCTCCCGCACCAGATCGGCCAGATACCGGGCGTCCTCCAGGCAGTCGCCGTGGCTGATAAAGACGTGCTGATGGGCGATATCGTCGCCGGTCTGGGCGCACTTGTCGTAAAGGGCCTTGATGGAGGCCTTTCTGCCCTTGGCCTTGGCCATATTGATAAGCCGCCCCTCGTCGTCCACATGGAGGACGGGCTTGATGTTCAAAAGCGTCCCCACGGCGGCGGTGGCGGCGTTGACGCGGCCCCCGCGCTTTAAAAAGTACAGATCGTCCACCGTGAACCAGTGTACCACCCGGGGGGCGGTGGCGGCGGCGTAATCCCGGAGGGCCTCGATATCCATGCCCTCCCGCTTTTTCAGCGCCGTCAGGTACACCAAAAGCCCCTGGCCCATGGAGGCGCACTTGGAGTCCACCACGTAGATCTTCCGCTCCGGGTATCTCTCCTGAAGCTCCTGGGCGGCGATAGCGCCGTTCTGGCAGGTGCTGGACAGGGCCGTGGCGAAGCCCACATAGAGGATATCCTGCCCCCGCTCCAGATAGGGGGTCATCAGCTCCACGAACTCGCTGGGGTTCACGGCGCTGGTGGAGGCGCTGCCGCCGGAGCGCAGGGCCGCGTAAAACGCCCCCGACGGCAGCTCCCGCTCGTCCAGATAGTTGCGGAACTCTCTGCCGTCCAGATTCACCTTCAGGGGCAGCACCTGTATATCCAACTCCTCCGCCAACGCCGGGGGCAGGTCGCAGGAGGAGTCGGTCAGAAGAATATAGTCGTTCATTGCGTTTACCTCTTTTCAGCCGGTTTTGGTTCGCTCCCCTCCATTATATCATTTTTTCCCGCTCTGTCGAGTACAAAATAACGCTGAACTGTAAAATTAAAAATCCCCGGAGATTTCTCCCCGGGGATCCGCGCTTGTATCGGGATTATTTGACCAGCTTGGCCACTTCGGCGGCCAGGTCGTCCTGGCGCTTCTCGATGCCCTCGCCCTTCTCAAAGCGAACGGCGCCGGCAAAGGTGATGGAGCCGCCCAGGGCCTTGGCGGTGTTGGCGATATATTTCTCCACGGAAACGGAGTTGTCCTTGACGAACTCCTGCTGCAAGAGGCAGTTCTCGGCGTAGAACTTGTTGAGCTTGCCCATGACGATCTTCTCACGGACCTGTTCGGGCTTGCTGGCCATGGAGGGATCGTTGGCCATCTGGGCCATCATGATCTTCTTCTCCTCGTCCAGCACGTCCTGGGTGACCTGGGACTTGTCCCAGAAGCGGGGATTCAGGGCCGCGATCTGCATGGCGGCGTCCTTGCCCACGGCCTCCACCTTCTCAGCGGGCAGGTCGGTGTCCAGGTTGACGATGACGCCGATCTTGCCGCCCATGTGGACATAGGCGACGGAAACGCCGGTGTCGAAGCGGGCGAAGCGGCGGACGTTGATGTTCTCGCCGATCACCAGGACCTTCTCATTCTGGGCCTCCTTGACGGAGAGCTCGGAGCCGGGATATTTGCAGGCCATCAGGGCGTCAAGGTCCGCGGGGGCGTCCTTGGCGACAACGGCGGCCACCTGATGGACGTAGTCCACGAACACGTCGTTCTTGGCCACGAAGTCGGACTCGGCGTTGACCTCAACGCACACGCCCACGCCGTCAATGACGGCGGCGTAAGCCACGCCCTCGGCGGCGATGCGTCCGGCCTTCTTCTGGGCGGCGGCAAGGCCCTTCTCGCGCAGCCATTCAACGGCCTTGTCAATATCTCCATCGGTGGCGGCCAGGGCCTTCTTGCAGTCCATCATGCCAACGCCGGTCATCTCACGAAGATTCTTTACATCTGCGGCGGTAATAGCCATATCCTTTGTCCTCCTGTCTTACTCTTCAGTGGGGGCCTGGGCGTCCTCGGTCACGGCCTCGGCCTCGGTCTCGGTTTTTGCCTCGGCGGCGTCCTCGCCCTGACGGCCCTCCTGGATGGCGTTGGCCATGGTGGAGGCGATCAGACGGATGGCGCGGATGGCGTCGTCGTTGCCGGGGATCACGTAATCGACCTCATCGGGGTCGCAGTTGGTATCCACGATGGCGACGATGGGGATGCCCAGCCTGCGGGCCTCGGCGATGGCGTTGCGCTCCTTGCGGGGATCGACAATGAAGAGGGCGGAGGGGAGCTTGTTCATCTCCTTGACGCCGCCAAGATATTTCTCAAGCTTGGCCATCTCGCCCAGATGCTTCATGACTTCCTTCTTGGGGAGCATGTCAAAGGTGCCGTCCTCCTGCATACGCTTGAGCTGCGCCAGCCTGTCCACGCGGGTGCGCATGGTCTTGAAGTTGGTGAGCATACCGCCCAGCCACCTGGCGTTGACATAGTACATGCCCACGCGCTCGGCCTCCTCCTTCATGGCGTCCTGGGCCTGCTTCTTGGTGCCCACGAACAGAAGGGTGCCGCCGTTCTCGGAAAGCTCACGGACGAAGTTATAGGCCTCCTCCAGCTTCTTCACGGTCTTGGAAAGGTCGATGATGTAGATGCCGTTGCGCTCCATGTAGATATAGGGCGCCATCTTGGGGTTCCACCTGCGGGTCTGGTGGCCGAAATGCACGCCGGCCTCCAGGAGCTGCTTCATAGATACGACTGCCATTTTTGTGTTCTCCTTTTACATTTAGTTTTTACCCTCCACGCGGATCCTCTGCCGTGCCAACCTTGCGGCACATGACCCGGCATCTCCGCGTGTGCGTAATCCCTTTTTTCAGGGCTTAGATATTATATCAGAGCATTTTTCAAATTGCAACCCTTATTTTGCCCTTTTTTCAAATTCCTTCTCAGGAATACGTGTTTTTCTCGCCCTCCCGGCGCGGCGGCTCCTTCTCCCGGCGCTCCGGGCAGGGGGCGGCGGCCTCCGGCCACTTTTTGCGCTTGCGCTCCCGGGCCTCCAGACGGCTGTCCTCCACCAGAATGATGTCGTCCCCGATGCGCCGTATGGCCTCCCAGGGGATAATGTAGTCGTCGCTCCGGCCAAGCAGGCCCAGCACCCGGTAGCCCCCCGGCACCACCAGGGCCAGCATACGGCCCGTTTTCACGTCGAAAACGCCGTCGGACACATACCCCAGTCTCAGGCCGGTATTCACGTTGATGACCTCCTTGTAGCGGAGGTCGCCGATCCTGCAATCCATAAAATCACCCCGGAGAACTATATGCTCCCCGGGGCGGCAACTTGTCAAAAATCGGCTCCCCAACCTACTTTTCCCGCCGTCCGGCAGGCACCGCCCGGCGCAGGAGCCTCAGCCCCTCCGCGCACAGCAGGCTCATCGCCAGCAGCAGCGGCAGGGCCGCCAGCTTCACCAGCGTCCGGCCCTCCAAGAGCTTCAGGAAAAGGGGCTGGGAGATGAAATAGCAGTAGAAAAAGGAGTGCGTCAGGAAAATATCGCCGCTCCGGCTGCCCAGATAGGCGAGGACGGCGTTCACATACGGCACGCGGCAGAAAACGGCCCTCATAAAAAAGATGATCGCCAGGGCGAAAACGGTGTCAAAGACAAGGCCGGTCAGGGCGCGGACATAGGCCGCCAGAAGCACCGCCCCGGTGGCGGCGGCGGTGGCCAGCTTGCCGCGGGGGCCCTCCAAAAGCGCCGCGAATTTGTCCAAAAGCCCCCTCTGGGCCACAAAGATCCCGACGGTGAAGGGGAGGAACCAATAGATCTCCCGGCAGGTGTCCCACACGTTGTTGCCCCGGAAATAGTAGAGGAGCAGCGGCACGGCGGCCAGCGGCAGGACGACGCCGGGCCGCTTTTTCACCGCCTTGTAGAGCAGGGGGAAGGCCGCGTACATCACCAGGGCCGCCTCCATGTACCACCAGGTCTGGTTGAAGGAGGCGGTGTGGAAAAGAGGCGGCAGCGCCAGGAGATCTATCAGCGCCTGCACAGCGCCCCGCGCCCCCGGGCCGTACACCGCCTGGGGCGTGAACTGGGGCCTTGCCAGGAAAAAGCCGCTCAGGGTGAAAAGGACGTAGACCAGCCAGTAATTCCCCATCAGCTTCAGCGTGTGGGCGGCGGTAAAGCCCGCCGCGCCGCGCTCCTCCCGCCGGAGGAAGCTGACGGACAGGCCGTAGCCCGACAGCGTCATAAAGACGGCCACGCACACCTTGGACAAGGTGGCGATCACCGTCAGGGGCGACGATCCCGCCAGGTCGATGGGGGCGGGCAGTACGCCCATGTAGAGGTGGTGCGTCAGGAGCATGAGGATCGCCGCGCCCTTGACGCAGTTGGTGTCGCGGGCGGAAAATCCCGTGGAGATATCCGAACGCATGGACGCCGCCTCTCAGTTCAGGAAGTCCTTCAGCTTCTTGCTCCTGCTGGGGTGGCGGAGCTTGCGCAGGGCCTTGGCCTCGATCTGGCGGATACGCTCACGGGTGACGTTGAACTCCCGTCCCACTTCCTCCAGGGTGCGGGTACGCCCGTCGATGATGCCGAAGCGCAGCTCCAGCACCTTCTTTTCCCGGGGGGTGAGGGTGTCCAGCACCTCCATGAGCTGCTCCTTCAGCAAGGTGAAGCTGGCGGCCTCCGCCGGCTCCGAGGCGGCCTCGTCCTCGATGAAGTCCCCCAGGCGGGAGTCCTCCTCCTCGCCGATGGGCGTCTCGATGGAGACAGGCTCCTGGGCGATCTTCAAAATGTCGCGCACCTTCTCCACGGGCATATCCATCTCCTCGGCGATCTCCTCCGGGGAGGGGTCGTGGCCCAGTTCCTGAAGGAGCTGGCGGCTGACGCGAATGACCTTGTTGATGGTCTCCACCATGTGGACGGGGATCCGGATCGTCCTGGCCTGGTCGGCGATGGCGCGGGTGATGGCCTGGCGGATCCACCAGGTGGCGTAGGTGGAGAACTTATAGCCCTTCTGGTAGTTGAACTTCTCCACCGCCTTGATAAGCCCCAGGTTGCCCTCCTGGATAAGATCCAGGAACAGCATACCCCGGCCCACATACCGCTTGGCGATGGACACCACCAGGCGCAGGTTGGCGTTGGCCATGCGGTTCTTGGCGTCCTGGTCGCCCTCGGCCATCCGGCGGGCCAGCTCCACCTCCTCCTCGGGGGTGAGCAGAGGCACCTTGCCGATCTCCTTCAGATACATGCGCACGGGGTCGTCGATGGCGAAGGAATCGGACAGGGCGTCGGTGCTTTCCAGCTCCTCGCGGGTGATCTCGTCGATGTTGTCCAGCTCCTCCAGGGAGACGTCCATATCCCCGAACATCTCCAGAGCTTCCTCGTCGGTGGTCTCCACGCCCAGCCGCTCCAGCTTCTCATAGAACCTGTCGATCTGCTCAGGATCCAGGTTCAGGCTGTCCAGAACGGTCAGCTCCTTGGCGCTGAGACTGCCCTTGCGCTGTCCCTCTTTGATAAGGGCCTCCAGCTTCTCCCGGGCGGCCTGGTCCGGGGCCTGCACGTCGGGGGTCTCCGTCTCCGGGGCGGTGTTTTTGTTTTCTTCCATGTCTTTATCCTCCATTACCCATTTTCTTTTTTCTCATCTCATAGAGGGCGGCCACATCTCCGTTTTTCCTGTTATATAGCCCGCTCTCTCTGATCTTGTCTATGTAGTTGGCCAGGGCCTCCCTGGCGGTGGAAAGCTCCTCCGGCTCCCGCAGAAGCTCCGTGAACTGGGCCGCCTCCCCCGGCTCCAACCCGGCGGCGATCACCGCCGGACTGACGCTCTCGTGGTTTTCGGCCTTTTTCATGATCTTGTCGTAGATGCGCCCCAGGAAGGGGGCGGTAAACTCACCGCTGGTCAGCCCGTCGGTGTACCGGGCCAGCTCCGGGTCGGCCATCAGCAGGCGGATAACGCCCTCCTCCGCCCGGGCCGAGGGGAGGTTCTCATACCTGTTCTTCCGATCCCTGGGCTGCATACCGGCGTCCACCCGCATCACCTGCCGCTCCCGCTGGCGCTTCTCCGAAAAGGCCCGCCTTTTGACGGCCTTCTCCACCTCCACCCGGGCCGCCTCCTTGGAGACGCCCACCATGTTGGCGACCCGCGCGGTGTAAAGCTCCCGCTCCACCCGGTTGGGGTTCTCCGCCAGGATCTCCACCGCTTCCCGCAGGAAGCCCAGCCGCCCGTCGTCCGTATCCATATCGTATTTCGCCCGGGCCGCCAGTATTCTGTACTCCACGTGGTTGGCGCTCTGCTCCAGGAGCACCTGGAAGGCGTCCGGCCCCCGGGCCTTGATGAACTCGTCGGGATCCTTGGCCCCCTCCATGCGCAGGACGCGCACCTGCAGGCCCGCCGGCTCCAAAAGGCCGATGGCCCGCTGGGCCGCCTTCAGGCCCGCCCCGTCGGAGTCGTAGGCGATGACCACCTTCTCCTTATAATTCTTCATGAGCCTCGCCTGCTCCGCCGTCAGCGCCGTCCCCAGGGAGGCCACCGCGCAGTCAAAGCCCGCCTGATGGAGCATCACCACGTCCACGTTGCCCTCCGCCAAAATGAACATATCCCGCTTGGAGCGTTTGGCCAGGTTCAGCGCGAACAGGTTCCGGCTCTTGGCGTAAACCGGCGTGTCGGGGGTGTTCAGATATTTCGGCCCCCCGTCGTCGCTCAGGATCCGCCCGGAGAAGGCCACCACGTTGCCCCGCACGTCGATCACCGGGAACATCAGCCTGTTGCGGAACACGTCATAGGCCCCGCCGTTCCGGCCCTTTTTGGCAAGCCCCGCCTCGATAAGCTCCGCGTCGGAGTAGCCCCGGCGGCGCATCTCGTTGGTCAGGGCGTACCAGTCGTCAGGGGCCGCGCCCAGGCCGAAGCCCGTCACCGTCCTTTTCGTCAGGGCGCGCTTGCGGATATAGGCCACCGCCGCCTCCCCCTCCGGCCTGGAGAGATTGTCGTAAAACCACCGGGCCGCCTGCCGGTTCAGCTCAAAGATCCTGGCCCGGCGGTCCCGGATCTCCCGGTCCCCGCCGTCCTCCGGCATCTCCATATGCGCCCTGCGGGCCAGAAACTCCACCGCGTCCCGGAAGGGCATATTCTCGATCTCCATGATGAACCCGATGACGTTCCCGCCCTTGCCGCAGCCGAAGCAGTGGTAGATCTGCTTGTCCGGCGCCACGGAAAAGGAGGGCGTCTTCTCCGAATGGAAGGGGCAAAGCCCAAACTGGTTGGCGCCGCTGCGCTTGTTGAGCTGCACATACTCCGAAACCACGTCCACAATGTCGTTGCGGGCGATGACCTCCTCTATAAAGCTCTCCGGCAGAGGCATTTTCCCTTCCCCCCTTTAAAAGTATTTCCCGAATCGTTTTATTTATGCAAAAATTAAATTAAAAATATTTAAATTTATACTTGACACATGCTTTTCTATGCGTTATAATAAACTTGCGCAGGGGGATATGGCAAAGTGTGCCGCCCCGTGGGCTTGGTCATTATACCCTTCAGGCCCGGCTATTTCACCGTCCAGGCCATGGGGACGAAGATGCTGTTGTGGATCTCGATGGCGTAGGGGTCGGTCATACCGGCCACATAGTCCGCCACGGCGCGGCGCACGCCGTCCTTTTCGGCGATGGCCAGGTATTCTGCCGACATTTTTGCCGGATTTGCCGCGAAATAATCAAAAATCCCGGAAAGCAGGCCCTGAACCTTTCTCTCCTCCCCCTTGACGACGGGGTTGTGATAGACCCGCTCATAGAGGAACCGGGAAAAGACGTCCACCGCCCGTTCCACGGGCTGGCTCATGCGCACCGTCCCCGAGGCGGTACCCTGGGCTATGATGTCCTCCACGATGGCGTTTATCCGGGCGCTGTAACGGTGGCCCAGGGTATCCCGGACGATCTCCGGGATCTCGTCCCCGCGCAGGGTGCCGGAGCGGATAGCGTCGTCCACGTCGTGGTTTATGTAGGCGATCTTGTCCGCCAACCGCACCGTCTGCCCCTCCAGCGTGGCGCTCAGGGGGTCGCAGGTGTGGCGGAGGATCCCCTCGCGCACCTCGTTTGTCAGGTTGAGGCCCCGGCCCTCCTTTTCGATGATATCCACCACCCGGAGGCTCTGCTCATAGTGGCGAAAGCCGCCCTCGTCGGCCAGAAGCTCATTGAGGGCCCGCTCCCCGGCGTGTCCGAAGGGGGTGTGGCCCAGGTCGTGGCCCAGGCCGATGGCCTCGGTCAGATCTTCATTCAGGCTCAGGGCCCTGGCGATGGTGCGGGCGATGCGGGTGACCTCCAGGGTGTGGGTCAGGCGCGTGCGGTAGTGGTCGCCCTCCGGCTCCAAAAACACCTGTGTTTTCTGTTTCAAGCGGCGGAAGGCCTTGGAGTGGGTGATCCTGTCTATATCCCGCTGGAAGCAGGTGCGTACCCCGTCCTCCGCCTCCGGCCGGAGCCTGCCGGTGGAATCGGCGGCGCGAACGCCCGCGTCGCAGACAAGAAGCCTCTCCAGCGCCTCGCGCTTTTCTCGGATATTCGCCATTTCCATTCCCCTTTCGGCCTCTTATGCTCCCGTTATTAGCTTTATACGCCGTAAAAACCAAAATACCTTTTTAATTTTTAGAATTTTTGTTTCAATTACCGACGGAAACTTGCCCGCGGCGAGGAAAAAAGTGTTGACTTTCCCGGGGAATTATGCTAAAATACCTGTCTGCGTGGGGTTTTTGCGCCCATTTGCGGGTACAATATCCATACGCGAAAATACGATTTTTGAAGAAAGGAGGAACACAATGCCCACTATTAACCAGCTCGTCAGGAAGGGACGCGAGACCTCTGTCTACAAGTCCACCTCCCCGGCTCTCCAGAAGGGTCTGAACACCCTGAAGAATCGTGCCACTGATTTAAGCTCCCCCCAGAAGCGCGGCGTTTGCACGGCGGTCAGGACCATGACCCCGAAAAAGCCTAACTCCGCTCTCCGGAAGATCGCCCGTGTGCGTCTGACCAACGGCTTCGAGGTCACCGCGTACATTCCCGGCGTCGGCCACAACCTGCAGGAGCACAGCGTCGTCATGATTCGCGGCGGCCGTGTCAAGGACCTGCCCGGTGTGCGTTACCACATCATTCGCGGCACCCTCGATACCCAGGGCGTTAACGGCCGTATGCAGGCCCGCTCCAAGTACGGTGCCAAGAAGCCCAAGGCCGGCAAGAAAAAGTAAGCCATTCCCCAACAGCGTCCTCGTTGTTGTTGCTATATTTTTAGTACACACCTCGGGGCGCGAACGCGGCTTATGTGGCCGCGAGTACCTGTGAATTCTTATTAAGAAGGAGGGAAGCAAAGTGCCCAGAAGAGGTAATGTTCCCAAAAGAGAAGTTTTGCCCGATCCTGTTTACAACTCCGTGCTTGTCACAAAGCTTGTAAACTCCATCATGCTTGACGGCAAGAAGGGCGTGGCCCAGAAGGTGGTCTACGGCGCCTTTGACATCGTCAAGGAAAAGACCGGCAAGGAGCCTCTTGAGGTTTTCCAGGCCGCTCTTGAAAACATCATGCCTTCCGTGGAGACAAAGTCCCGCCGCGTGGGCGGTTCCACCTATCAGGTGCCTATGGAAGTCCGTCCTGCCCGCCGCCAGACCCTCGGCCTTCGGTGGCTGACCACCTACACCCGCGCCCGCGGTGAGAAGACCATGCGGGAAAAGCTGGCCGGTGAGATCATGGACGCCGCCAACAATACCGGCTCCTCTGTGAAGAAGCGTGAGGACGTCCACAAGATGGCCGACGCCAACAAGGCGTTCGCGCACTTCCGCTGGTAAGTCCTGCGGGATCCAGGCGATCCTATTTTGAGTTTGGTTCAGGGCCGTCGGAGCTCTGAGCGCATCAGGAGAAAGAGTTTTTTATGCCCAGACAATATTCCTTAGAGAAAACAAGAAACATCGGCATCATGGCCCACATCGACGCCGGAAAGACCACCACCACGGAGCGCATCCTTTTCTACACGGGCCGCACCCACAAGCTGGGCGAGGTCCACGAGGGAGCCGCCACCATGGACTGGATGGTGCAGGAGCAGGAGCGCGGCATCACCATCACCAGCGCCGCTACCACCTGCTTCTGGAAGGGGACGCGCATCAACATCATCGACACCCCGGGCCACGTGGACTTCACCGTTGAGGTGGAACGCTCCCTGCGGGTGCTGGACGGCTCCGTTACGGTGATGTGCGCCAAGGGCGGCGTGGAACCCCAGTCCGAGACGGTGTGGCGTCAGGCCGATACCTACCATGTCCCCCGCATGATCTACGTCAACAAGATGGACATCATGGGCGCTGACTTCTACAACGTGGTCAACATGGTCCATGAGCGTCTCAAGGCCAACGCCGTCCCCATCCAGCTGCCCATCGGCAAGGAGGCGGATTTCCGCGGCATCGTCGATCTTATTGAGATGAACGCGGACGTCTACTACGACGAGCTGGGGCAGGATATGCGCGTGGAGCCGATCCCCGAGAATATGCGCGAGATGGCCGAGGAGTACAGAATGAAGCTCCTGGAGGCCGTTTCGGACTTCGACGACGAGATCATGGAGAAGTACCTTGAGGGCGAGCCGGTCAGCTCCGACGCCATCAAGGCGGCGATCCGCAAGGCCACCATCGCCAACGAGATGGTGCCTGTGGTGTGCGGCACCTCCTATCGCAACAAGGGCGTCCAGAAGCTGATCGACGCCATTGTGGACTTCATGCCCTCGCCGCTGGATATCCCGCCCATCAAGGGGATCGATCCCAAGACCGGCGAGGAGGAGGAGCGTCCCGCCGACGACAACGCCCCCTTCTCCGCCCTGGCGTTCAAGATCATGACCGATCCCTATGTGGGGCGTCTCAGCTTCTTCCGGGTCTATTCCGGCACGGCGGAGGCGGGCGCTACGGTGGTGAACCCCGTAAAGCGCCAGCGGGAGCGGCTTGGCCGCATCCTGCAGATGCACGCCAACCACCGGGAGGACATCGACAAGGTCTACACCGGCGACATCGCCGCCGCCGTGGGCCTGAAGAACACCACCACCGGCGACACCCTGTGTGACGCCGATCACCAGATCATTCTGGAGTCCATGGAATTCCCCGAGCCGGTCATCAGGGTCGCCATCGAGCCCCGCACCAAGGCCGGTCAGGAGAAGATGGCCATTGCCCTGCAGAAGCTGGCGGAAGAGGATCCCACCTTTAAGACCTACACCGACGAAGAGACGGGTCAGACCATCATCGCCGGTATGGGCGAGCTTCACCTGGAGATCATCGTGGACAGGCTTCTGCGCGAGTTCAAGGTCGAGGCCAACGTGGGCCGTCCGCAGGTGTCCTACAAGGAGACCATCAAGAAGGAAGCGGACGTGGACTGCAAGTACGCCCGCCAGTCCGGCGGCAAGGGCCAGTACGGCCACGTGAAGATCCGCATCGAACCCAACGAGTCCGGCAAGGGCTATGAGTTCCTCAACGAGATCACCGGCGGCGTTATCCCCAAGGAGTTTATCCCCGCGGTAGACGCCGGTATCCAGGGGGCCATGCAGGCCGGCGTGGTGGCGGGCTTCCCCGTGGTGGACGTGAAGGTACACCTTTACGACGGCTCCTTCCACGAGGTGGACTCCTCGGAGATGGCCTTTAAGATCGCCGGTTCCATGGCCTTCAAGGAGGCTATGGCCAAGGCCGATCCCACCATTCTGGAGCCTATCATGAAGGTGACGGTCATCGGGCCGGACGAATACATGGGCGATATCATCGGCGACATCAGCTCCCGGCGCGGGAGCGTCACCGGCACCGATATCCAGAACGGCACCGTGCGGGTCACCTGCGACGTACCGCTCTCCACCATGTTCGGCTATTCCACCGATCTTCGCTCCAAGACCCAGGGCCGCGCCAACTACTCCATGGAACCCAGCCACTTCGTTGAGCTGCCCAAGAACCTCCGGGACGAGATTGTGCGGACGCACGGGGCAAAATAACCCCAATAAACCATAAAAACAGTTGCAAAATCCCTGAGAATGTATTAGAATACAACTCAGACAAACCGAAACCCTTTTCAAACATTTAAAGGAGGATAATTACCAATGGCTAAAGCAAAATTCGAGCGCACCAAGCCCCATGTTAACATCGGCACCATCGGCCACATCGACCACGGCAAGACCACCCTTACCGCGGCCATCACCAAGGTCCTGAACATGGCCGACTCCAGCGCCGCCACCTACACCGCTTACGACCAGATCGACAAGGCTCCCGAGGAGCGCGCCCGTGGTATCACGATCAACACCGCCCACGTGGAGTATCAGACCGCTGCCCGTCACTACGCCCACGTTGACTGCCCGGGCCACGCCGACTATATCAAGAACATGATCACCGGCGCCGCTCAGATGGATGGCGCTATCCTGGTCATCGCCGCCTCCGACGGCCCCATGGCCCAGACCCGCGAGCATCTGCTGCTGGCCCGTCAGGTGAACGTGCCTTACGTCGTCGTCTTCCTGAACAAGTGCGACCAGGTGGACGATCCTGAGCTGCTGGAGCTGGTGGAGATGGAAGTCCGCGAGCTGCTGGACAAGTACGAGTTCCCCGGCGACGACACCCCCATCATCAAGGGTTCCGCTCTGAAGGTCCTGGAGTCCAACTCCACCGATCCTCACGCCCCCGAATATGAGTGCATCTGGGAGCTGATGGACGCTGTTGACAACTATATCAAGACCCCCGACCGCGCCGCCGACCAGCCCTTCCTGATGCCCGTTGAGGACGTCTTCACCATCACCGGCCGCGGCACCGTGGCCACCGGCCGTGTTGAGCGTGGTACCATCAAGATGAACGAGAAGGTCCAGATCGTCGGCCTGATGGACGAGCCCCGTGAGACCGTCGTCACCGGCATCGAGATGTTCCGCAAGCTTCTTGACTACGCCGAGGCCGGCGACAACATCGGCACCCTGCTGCGCGGCATCGCCAAGAACGAGGTGGAGCGCGGCCAGGTTCTGGCTAAGCCCGGCTCCATTCACCCCCACACCAAGTTCCACGGCCAGGTCTACGTTCTCAGCAAGGACGAGGGCGGCCGTCACACCCCCTTCTTCAACAACTATCGTCCCCAGTTCTACTTCCGTACCACCGACGTCACCGGCGTCATCACGCTCCCCGAGGGCGTTGAGATGTGCATGCCCGGCGATAACGTGGAGATGGACGTTGAGCTGATCACCCCCATCGCCATCGAGCCCGGCCTCCGCTTCGCTATCCGCGAGGGCGGCCGTACCGTCGGCTCCGGCGTTGTCACCGCTGTCAACGAGTAAAACAACTGGCATGGAAGGCCGCTTTGCGGCCTTCCAATGCCAAGGGAAACGTGCGAAAGACCTCCGAGAAAAGCCTACGGGTTTCTCTCGGAGGTCTTTTTTGCTGTTTTGCTCCGCGCACGGCCCGATGGGCCGCACGCTCCGCAAAATAAAAGGAGTTTTCCGTGAGGCGAAGCCCCACGAAAAATATTGGATTTGGAGTTGCCCCTATTTCCTGCCGTTACGATATTTTATAGCGGCGTAGTACGCCGGGACGAAGAGGCCGCCCAGCAGGAGGGCGAAAAAGGCGGCCATTCGCCAGGGGCTTCCGGCGGGCGTCAGGCGCTCCAGGGCGTACACGGCCACGGGGCCAAGGGTCAGCACCGCCGCCGACCAGCCACGAAAGGCCTTTAACATATAGGGCCAGTTGGCGTTATTGATGCTGACGCCCATCATATGGATCCGCAGGAAGCCGTCGGCGATATAGCCCAATCTGTTCTCGTCATAGAACCCGGGGAGCCGCGTTTTCACCGCCAGGAAGAAGTAGGCCCCGAAAACCGCCCCCAGGCCCACCGCGGTCCAGAGCATCGCCGCCATGTCGTCCCCGGGCCTCCAGCCCAGCGGCCCCATCAGCAGCAGAAGCTCCAGCGCGGAAACCCCCGCGCAGAGGAGAAAGATGAGAATATGCTTCGCGGTCGGGCGTCTGCGCCCCGCCTCCGGCGCAAGCTCCATGGCTTTGCGGAGAAGCTCGTCTGTCTCCTGGGGCCGCAGCGTCTCGCCGCTGTCCATGCGCCGGGCGTTGAGCAGCTCCGTCACCGTCACCCCCAGCTCCTCCCCCAAGGGCGGCAGCAGGGATATGTCGGGGAGGCTGACGCCCGTCTCCCACTTGGACACGGCCTTATCCGACACGTTCAGCTTCTCCGCCAGCTCCCGCTGGGTCATTCCCCGCTCCCGGCGCAGGGCCGCGATAAACGACCCGAACGCCGCTTTGTCGATCTGGAACACGGCTGTCCCCTCCTGTTTTTTTGATGCCTCCAGTATAGCCGCGCCCCGGAAAAACGTCAACCGATAGACAGTAGAATGACCCGTCAAACCTCTATCGACGCGGCTTTTCCCTTTTAGCCAGACGCTCGAGCAGTATATAAAAATCCCCCGGGGAGGCTTCCCCGGGGGATTTTTTCAATTAAAGATCACTCGGCGGAGATCATGTAGTAGTACACGGGCTGGCCGCCGGAGATGAGCTGGATATCGGCGTCGGGGAAGCGGAGGGCCAGCTTCTCCTCCACCGCTTTCGCCGCCTCCTCGGTGACGTCCTCGCCGTAGAAGATGGTCAGAACCTCCGGGTCAAAATCCCGCACCGCGTCGGCGATGCCGCCGATCAGCTCCGCCAGGTCGGAGGTGCTGGCAAGGAGCTGGTTTTCCAGCAGGGCCAGGTACTCGCCGGACTTGATGTGGGTGCCGTCGAACTCCGAATCCCGCGCCGCGTATGTAACGAAGGCGGTGTGGACGGTGCCGCAGGCATCGGTCATGGCGTCGGTGAGGTCGTCCGGCTCCAGGGAGTCGTCAAAGCACACCAGGGCGGAGATGCCCTGGGGGACGGTCTTGGAGGGGATCACCACCACGTTTTTGTCGGTGAGGCGGTCGCACTGCTGGGCGGCCATAATGATGTTTTTGTTGTTGGGCAGGACGAAAACCGTCTCCGCCGGGACGGACTGGACGGCCCGCAGGATATCCTCGGTGGAGGGGTTCATGGTCTGGCCGCCGGTCACCAGGGCATCTACGCCCAGGTTTTTGAATACGGCCTCCATGCCCTGGCCGGCACAGACGGAGACGAGGCCGTACTTCTTCTCCGGCGGCACGTCCACGGGCTGGGCCTTTTGCTGTTCCTCCATAGCCTCCAGCTCCTTTTCCACGGCCTCCAGGTCGTCGGTGGACTGGGCCTTGCGCCCGGCGGCCAGGTCGTCCCGCTGGGTGACCATGTTCTCGATCTTCGCCAGCTCCAGGACGCCGTACTGCTGGGCGGCGTTCAGGGCGTCGCCGGGGGTGTTGGTGTGGACGTGTACCTTGAAGGCGTCGTCGTCCTCGGCGATAACCAGGCTATCGCCGATGGAGCTTAAATATTCCCGGAAGGGGTCAAGATCCACGTCGGGATCCTTCTTGCGGACGATAAAGACGGTGTCGAAGGCGAAGGTGATCTCCTCGTCGGAGAGACCGGCGAAGTCAGCGCCCTGGTCCTCCGCCGCCTCCGTGACGATATGCTCGATGGGCTGGCCCCGGAGGGCGGAGAGCATACCGCGCAAGATGCACAGATAGCCCTTGCCGCCGGCGTCCACCACGCCGGCCTTTTTAAGAACGGGGTTTTGCTCGGTGGTGCCGGCCAGGGCCACGTCCCCGGCCTCGAGCATCTTGCCCAGCATCTCCTCCAGATCGGCACCTGTCTCCGCGTAGGCCCTGGCGGCCTCGGCGGCGATACGGGAGACGGTGAGGATCGTCCCCTCGGTGGGGCGCATGACGGCCTTGTAGGCGGCGTCCACGCCGCGCTGGAAGGCGGCGGCCAGCTCCGGGGCGTTGCAGACGCTCTTCTCCTTCAGGCTCTTGCCGATGCCACGGAAAAGGAGGGAGAGGATAACGCCGGAGTTCCCCCGGGCCCCCCGCAGGAGGGCGCTGGCCACGGCGTCGGCACAGGCGGTGACGGTGGTGAAATCGCCGCTTTTCAGGGCGGTGATGCCGGAGCCCATGGTCAGGCTCATGTTGGTACCCGTGTCGCCGTCGGGGACGGGGAACACGTTCAGTTCGTTGATCTGCTGTTTGTTCTGTTCCAAAAGGGCCGCGCCGGAGATGATCATGGATTTGAACAGCGCGGCATCTATCGACTGTATCAAGGCTTTCTCCTCCGTCAATCAAGACTTACCGAGTCTACAAATACGTCCACGGAGCGAACCTCGATGCCGGTGGCCTCCGTGACCTTGTATTTGACCTCGTTGATGATGCTGCTGCACAGCACGGGAATGTTGACGCCGTGATCCACCATGATGTGGAGATCAATGAGAATGTAATCCTCCCCGTAGGCGATGTGGACGCCCTTGCCCATGGCCTCGGGCTTGAGGAGGTGAACAAGTCCGTCGGTGACGGAGCGCATGGCCATTCCCTTGACGCCGAAACAGCTGGTGGCCGCGTCGCCCACCAGGGTGGTGATGACGTCGGGCGAGATGGAGATGACGCCGAGACTCGTTTTGAATCTTACCATATAAACACCCCTTTTTGAGTTCAGCTTCAAACATAAAGGTATACGCGCATCGGTACGCATATTCACACAAATATCATTATAATACATTGCTGTCCCGTATACAAGAGGGCAATTCCACGATTTTTAGATAAAGTTGCGCGTGGGTATTGAAAAAATGGCGAAGATAGTGTAAAATACGAACGGTATATGTACCCGCGTCAACGTAAACGATCATTTCGGAGGGTTAAAAATGAGCAAGAAACAAATTGCCGTCCTCATATCGGCCGTCGCCGCTGTGGCCGCCGCCGTTACAGCCATCGTCCTCTTCCATGAGCAGATCGCGGCGTTCTTCGTCACCCTCTCTGCCAAGCTGAAAAAGGCTCAGACCCCCGCCGCCCCGGAGCCGGATTTCACCGACGAGGAGCGGGAGTGCTTCGCGGATATCTGAAAATAGTCGCAAAAATCCCCTGTGCCTGACGGCGCAGGGGATTTTTTAGCCTGTCGAAAAAGGCCGTTGGCCTTTTCCGACAAAGGGGGACGTGCGGGAAATTTTGCGTGAATTTTGCGAAATTCACGCAAAACTTACCTGCCGTCACGCTGCGCGCACGGGTACAGCCCGTACACTTGCGTGACAAAAGGGATTTTTCCCGACGTACATGCCGCCGGGAAAAACTGAATTTAAGTTTTTAATTTATTCGCCTTTTTTGTATTCCAGAATGTCGCCGGGCTGGCAGTCCAAGGCCTCGCAGATGGCCTCCAGGGTGGAGAAGCGAATGGCGCTGACTTTGCCGGTCTTGATCTTGGACAGGTTCACGTTGGCGATGCCCACCTTCTCAGCGAGGGCGTTCAGGGACATCTTTCGATCCGCCATGACCCGGTCAAGGCGTAAAATAATAGGCATTTGACCACCTCAAAGCGTTTCGTCAGACTGGCGCTGCAGCTCCTCGCCGTAGCGGAAGATCCAGGAGAGAAGAAACAGCGTGATCGGGATCACCAGGGACAGGCCGTTCGTATGGATCGTGACCCCCGTGACCAGGCCGGGTTGGAATAATTGATCCAAGTCGAACATGGAAGCTTCCAGAGCGGCGGTAACGCCGTCCGTGACAAAATACACCACCGCGTTCGCCAGCGTTACCCAACCCAGTTTTTTCAAATCAGCGGATACGGTGCCGTCAAAGGGGCGGCCCTCCGCCGTGTGCCGCAAGATGTGGAGCAGCAGCTTTAGAGCGCACGCCGACAGCGCCAGAGACGCTGTGGCAGCGCCGACCAGTACGCAGAGATAGAGGCGGATATTGCCGATGGGTTCCAACACCCGGGAGAGCTGGAACTCCGCCGTCCCCAAGTCGATGGTCATGTCCGCGGAACTCATCACTTGCCGAAGGGACTCGGCGGGGAGCAGAGCGGCCAGCACCAGGGCGACCGCTGTGATGATCGCGCAGACGATACTGAGGCGGTACAAAACGCGGACAATTTTTTGAAGAACGCGGGCGGTTCTGGTGAGCTTTTCCATTGGTGTGCCCTCCTTTATAATGGGAATTTGACCACCTCAAAGCGTTTCGTCGGACTGGCGCTGCAGCTCCTCCCCGTAGCGGAAGATCCAGGAGAGAAGAAACAGGGCCGCCGGGATAAGGAATCTGGAAAGCTCCAGATGGAAATCAACCGTGTAGCTCTTTACGTACTCCGGATTCAGAAAATACCCGAAATCAAAGAGACGCAGCTCCATGGAGAAAATCAGAAATTCCGCCACGCTGTAAACCGCCGCTTGCGCCAGGGTCAGCCAGCCAAGCTTTTGGAGGTTCGCCGACACGGAGGTATCAAAAGGGCGGCCCTGGGCCATGGGTGACAGGATACGGTGCAGAATGTGGGCCTCCACCGCCGCGATGGCCAGCACCAGGGCGCCTGTCAGCATCATCACGGCCACCGGCACCAAGGGCCGGGTGCTGCCCGGGACAAGATGGGCAAGATTCAGCCGCACATTTCCCAGAGTCAGGTGCAGATCCCCGCCCACCAGCACGGCCACCGTGTCGTAGTCACGAATGGACAGGTAGTACACCGAGGTGATGATGAGGCCCGCAAACAGGACGATGGCGGCGGCAATGAAGATCACCTTGAATATCTTCGCAAATCTATCCAGAACCCTTGACGTCCTTTTGAGCTTTTCCATTGTTGTGCCCTCCTTTTTGAAGATGGACACAGTATACCACGGATATATATGTTTGTCAACTATTATTTAACGATAAACATTAAATTTTTTATGTATCACTTCCCCGTAGACCCAAAGCCGCCTGTACCGCGCTCCGTCTCGGAAAGCTCCTGCACCTCGGTAAACTCCGTGAACGACACGGGCATGACCACAAGCTGGGCGATCCTGTCGCCGGGGTTGACGGTGACGGGATTTTTGGAATGATTATAGAGGGCCACCATGTATTCCCCCCGGTAGTCGGAGTCCACCACGCCCACCTTGTTGGCGGGGGCCAGGCCGGACTTGGAGGCAAGGCCCGAGCGGGCGAACACGAACCCGGCGCAGCCCTCGGGGATCTCGGCGGTGAGGCCGGTGTGGAAAAAGACGGTCTGGCCCGGCTCCACGGTAACGGGGCCGTCCATGCAGGCCCGCAGATCGGCCCCGGCGGAGAAGGGGGAGCCGCGGGAGGGGAGGACGGCGCGGGGATCCAGCTTTTTGACTTTGACGGTGATGGGTTCCATACGATCATTTCCTTTCGTTTACATATCTGGCGGCGGCGGTGGCTGCCACGGCGCCGTCGGCGGCGGCGGTGACGAGCTGACGCAGGGACTTTTGCCGCCCGTCCCCGGCCACCCAGACGCCGGGGACGCCGGATTCGCAGTCCTCCCCGGCGACGGCGTAACCGGCCTCGTCCAGCTTCAGCACGTTGGCGAAGGCGGCGTTGTTGGGGATCATGCCGATGGCGGTAAAGACGCCGGGGGTGTCCAGCGTGCGCTCCTGGCCCGTCTCCACATCCCGCACCCGCAGGGCGGCCACGCGGCCGTTCTCCCCGGCGACGACCTGGACGGGGACACAGGGCGTTAAAAGCTCCACATTTGTCTTGGCTTTGGCAGTCTCTACCAGACGCCGCTCCGCCCGGAACTCCCGGCGGCGGTGGACGATGTAGACCTTTTCGCACAGGGAGCTTAAATACAGCGCGTCCTCAAAGGCGGTGTTGCCGCCGCCCACCACGGCCACCTGACGGCCCCGGAAAAAAGCCCCGTCACAGGAGGCGCAGGTGGATACGCCCCGGCCCGAAAGCTCCGCCCCGCCGGGGCAGTCCAGCTTCCGATGGCCAGCGCCTGTGGCGATGATGACGGCCAGCGCCTCAAAATCCCCCTTGGCGGTGTGGACGAGCTTACGCTCCCCGCGAAGCTCGACGCCGGTGACGGCGGCTGTTTTGATCTCGGCCCCCAGGGCCTGGGCCTGCTTCTGCCAGTTGTCCGCCAGCCGCCAGCCCTCGATCTGCGGTATGGCGGGAAAATTCTCCACGTTCTGGGAGTTTATGATCTGCCCGCCGCAGACGGTGATCTCCAGGAGCAGGGTGGAAAGGCCCGCCCTGCGGGCGTAGACCGCGGCGGTCAGCCCCGCAGGCCCGCCGCCGATGATGATAAGATCGTACATACATACCTCCGTGGGTCAATTTATAATAACAGTATACCACAAAATTAATAAATTGACATCCCCCTTTTGGGGAATTATAATGAAAGCAGGAAAATAAACAAAGGAGGCCATACTATGGCGGAGATCATCAATAAAGACACATTTGAGGAGAAGGTACTGGGCGGCGGCACCACCGTGGTGGACTTTTTCGCCACCTGGTGCGGCCCCTGCCGGATGCTGGCGCCCATTCTGGAGGAAGCGGAGGGGGATCACCCGGAGATCCGCTTTGTGAAGGTGGATATCGACCAGTCCCCGGAGCTTGCCATGCGCTACGGCGTCATGAGCGTCCCCACGCTGATGAAGTTCGTGGACGGCCAGCCCGCCGGTACCAGCATCGGCCTTGTCCCCCGGGAGGAGCTGGAGGCCTTCATCGCGTGACCCCGGCGGAGCCTTTGCCGGGAAAGCTCGAATCTGAGTTTTTTGAAAAACGGAAGGGGCCTGCGCGGCCCCTTCTCTATGCTCATTCGGACAGGGTAAACGACCAGAGGTTGCGGATCTCCCCGGAGAAGTCGGCCCAGCTCCAGGCGTGGCAGTTGGAGGGACGGAAGGGGTCCAGGACGTGGAAGCCCTCGGCGTCGGCCTTTGTCAGAAGTATGTAATGGCCGTATTCCGTGAAATGGCCCGGCCCCACGACGCAGACCACCGGGCGGCCCGCCTCCAGCTCCGCCCGCACCGTGGGTTCCCACAGGGGCAACTCCTTGGGGGTAAGGCCCAGCTTTTTGGAGCCCTGGGAAAAGAGCGTCCAGGCGGTACCGCTGCCCTCCACGCAGTAGCCGTCCCGGACGGCCATATCGGCCACAAAGGCCGGGGTCAGCGTCCCGTCCCCGGTGAGGCCCACCGCCACCATGGACAGCACCGTGGGGCCGCAGCCCGTCCAGCCGATCAGGCCGGAGCCGTAGACGTTATAGCCCCAGCGGCTGTCCCACTGGGTAAAATAGGGGAACTGGCCGGGGGACAGCTCCTCCGTCAGATCCATTTTCAGATCCGCCTGGGTGGCCCCGGCGTAGGCCGCCACGAACCCGGCGGCCTCGGGGTTTTTCTCCGCCAGCTCCAGCAGGGCGGGGGTGTATTTGTCGGTGTAAACCGGCGCGGAGGTCTCCTCCGTGGGGGCGGTGGTGTCCTCGCTCCCAGTGTCCGCCGGTACGTCCACGTCCGTGGCGGGAGGCGGGGTGGTGTCCCCGCCCTTTTCGGGGGCGGAGGGGAAGAGAACAAAAAACGCGGCGATCAGCAGGGCGGCCGCCGGAAGGATCTCCAAAAGCCTTATCAGAACAGACGCCGCGCCGCCGCGGCGCTTTTTCGTCCTCCCCCGGGTTTTTAATTGCGTATCCGACTCGTACATTCCCGTGCGCTCCCTCGCTTTCGTGGTTGTAGGGCCATTATAGCACACGGTTGCAACGAATTAGTATCTTCTTTGTAAAAAATACGGGAAGAAATTTTTTCCCGTATTTTTAGCTTGTCAAAAAACTCAAGTCAAGCGTTTTTTCCGGCGGCATGTACGTCGGGAAAAATACATTTTGCTTTGCGCAGTGTATGGCCCTCCGGCCATGCGCGGAGCAAAACAGCAGGGCAATTTTCTCTGAATTTCGCAAAATTCAGAGAAAATTGCCCGCACGTTCCCCTTGTCGGAAAAGCCCGTCAGGGCTTTTTCGACAGTCTTAAAATACGGGAAGAAAAAATCTTCCCGTATTTTTCCCGTCAGTTTGCAGATGCGTATTTCTGCTTGACCTGGTCGATCTTGGACTGGGGAACGGTCTCGGTGCTGTACCAGCCCTTCTGGGTCATCTGCTTGTAGATGGCGTCCTGCATACCCAGAGCGTCGGTGAGGGCGGATTTAAAGGCGCAGTTGACGTTCTCGGTGGCGGACTCGATGGCGCCGTGCATATAGAGGTCGCACACGCCCTTGGTGGTCAGGAGAATGTTCTCCATGATGGTCTTGTCATCCATTGCTTTTTCCTCCTTATACAAGCGCGTAGAACTTGCCGAAAATCTGGCGGTTCTTGTCCACCCACTGCTGGGCCTGGGCCTTCAGCGCGGCGTCCTGCAGGGTGTTCACGGCGTCCTGGCACTGCTTGACAAGAAATTCAGCGTGGCCCAGGGCGTCCTCGACGTAAAGAAGCTCCTTGGAACTCATGTTTGATCACCTCGCGGTTATTATCCCCCGGAAAGACGGTTTTATCCGTGCCTGTACGCATATCGGGCGGGAAAAGGGAATACAGTTTGACCAAAGAGGTGACGGAATATGAAAATCAAGCCGAAAAAACTGGTGGTCTGTCTGGCCGTTCCCCTGGCGGTGGGAGGGCTTGCGGCGGCGCTGTCCATGTCCGGGATCCAGGCGTTTGCCGCGCTGGAAAAGCCCCCGCTGACGCCGCCCGCCTGGGTGTTCCCGGTGGTCTGGACGGCGCTCTATCTGATGATGGGGCTGGCCTCGTACCTGGTCAGCGAGACCAACAGGCCGAAGGACGAGATCTCGGCGGCCCTGACGGTCTACGCCTGTCAGCTTGCCCTCAACTTCTTCTGGCCTATCCTCTTTTTCCGCTTCGCGCTCTATCTCTTCGCTTTCTTCTGGCTCATCGCCCTGTGGCTGGCGGTGTTGGCCATCTTCGCCTTCTTCCACAAGCTGTCCAGCCGCGCCGGGGGCCTTATCCTGCCATATCTGCTGTGGGTGACCTTCGCGGGGTATCTGAATTTGGGGATCTATCTTCTGAATAAATAACGTAAATAACGATGATGGCCGGCATTTTTGCCGGCCATCATGCTTATGTGCTTACGCAATCATTTCCCGGCGCGATCCCGCAGGGCGTCCAGCAGGAGGGACTGGGAGGTGGTGGGAACGCCGCCGTTCCACTGGATATAGCCCCGCACCTGGCTGAAAAGCTCCTGAAGCTCGTCAGGCGACAGCGCGTCCAAGTCGGAGGCGATGTTCTCCAGCTCCCGGGGGGTCTTCCAGCACAGGAGCGTGGTGATATACTCGCGGAAGTCGCCGTCGGAGAGGGAGTAAAGGCGCAGAAGCTCCTCCACCGTCGCCCGCTCAAAGGAGTTCTCCATATCGGAGGAGTACGTCCACCCGGGGACGAACACCGCCGAACCGCCGGTATTCATGCCGGTGAGTACCCACTGGCCCGTCTCGTCCCGGCAGACGCTGATCTCCCGGCTCCACCGATAATACCCGTCCAGCTCGCCGCCGCTGATAGGCTCGTCCGGCAGGCCCGAGCCGGTCTCCCAGAAGCTCCGGCCCACGTCCTCCGGGTCGTCGGAGGCGAGCTTCAGGGCGATACCCATACCGGCGCAGAAGTTCTCAGGCTCCCCCCTGTACGCGTCGAACACGGAAGCGCCGGTAAACTGAACGTCCAGCGGCTTCCACTCCACCCACGCCGGCAGGGCGCGTATGGCGTCGGCGATCCCCTCGCCGATGGCGGCGGCCGCCTCGTCCATGGAGAGGGATCTGTCGGCGCTGATGCCCGAAAAGACGGCGTCCTCCGGCGCGTACCGGGCCACGCTGAAAAGCTCCCGCCAAAGCGCGGCGTACTCCGTCTCCGGGAGTTCAAAGAGCGCGTACGCCCCCTCCGCCGTCAGCTCCACAGGCCCGTAGGCCAGACCCAGCCGCACGGCGTACCGCCCGTCGCCGCTCTCCACCAGGATCCACATCTCGTCGTTCGCCCAGGACCGGGAGGACACGGAGCTGGGCCGCCAGTGAAGGCCCGTAAGGGCCTGCTGCACAGTGGTCAGCCCCTGCTCAGAGAGGACGAAGCTTGAGACCTCTTCCTCCGATCTGACCTTTATAACGCCCCCGAACTCTCCCCAGACAAGCTTATGGCCGATAAGCTCCGCCCGATCCGCTATCGTAGGCTCCGTGGGCGCGGTCTTGCCGGATAGCACGGAGAGATACCCCGCCCAGTCGCTCCTGTGGGCGGAAAGCCCGGCGGCGGACAGCGTCTCCAAAATCTCCGGCCCGCCGGTCAGATCCCCCTTGAGGCGCACGGCAAAGGCGCTGGGCAGCTCCTCGCTGTAATTGTACCAGCCGCTCCTGCGCAGGCAGATCATCTCCCCGGTGTCCAGGGTAAACCGCACGCTGTTGTGATTATAGGCCGGTTCCACCACACGCAGGCCGTACTGCCAGGAGTAGACGCGGTAGAGATCCCCGTTGTAGGAAAGCTCCGCGATCTGATAATAGCTCTGCGGGAATTCAGCCTGCACCCGCGCGCCGACCCGCGCCTCCAGGGCGGCGGCGACACGGGTGACATACCCGTTCCCGGCCGCGGTCAGGGCGTCAGTAACGGCGTCCTGGGCGCCGTCGTCCCTCTGGCTCTCCGTATCGAGGCTCCATTGGACGGCTGTCACACCCTCCACGCGCCTGCACTCCACCAGGACGCACCACTGGCACATATCCATCGTCTGCGTGGGGGCCGTGGGGTTGTAGGCGTCCAGGGCGACCTTCAGCGCGTTCCCGTCCAGCTCCACGCCCTTTACCGACAGCTCAAAGGAGCCGGAACCCATCTCAAGGAAAAGCACAATCAGGACGTTTTCACGAAAATACTCCCCGGTGTAGCCGTCCAGCTTCTCCGAAAGGTCGCCGTTGGCGACAAGATCGCTGTCGTTATACGGCTCGATATGGCCGCTTTTGCGGAGCTTCTTGAGCTGGCTCAGGGAGTCCACCAGCACCGCGCCGTCCTCCAGGAGCTGGCCGCTGTCGTCCCGGATATAGACCTTCTTATAGCAGTAGGCCGTATAGCGCCCGTCAAACGCCTCCGGCGCAACGCTCCCGCGCGTCCCGACGCCCACGGCGCAGGCTGTCACGGTCACCGCCAGCGCACAGCATACGAAAGCCGCCCAGCCAAAGCGGCGCTTGCCGCCGGAGAGCAGATTTTTAAAGCGTGTTTTCACGGAATTCTTCCCTCCGTAAAAATAGGTGGTCAGCGCCGCGCCGCGCAGGCGGCGGATATTGGCCAAAAGCGCCTCGCAGTACGCCCGCCGGGTATCCTGATCCGCGTCCCGGAGGGCCTGGTCGTCGCATAGAAGCTCCGCCGTCTCTCCCGCCTCCCGGCGCATGAGCCAGATGAGCGGGTTGAACCAGTGGAGGGCGTTGGCCGCCAACAACAGGGCCTTGTAGCCCAGATCCCGGCGCTTGATGTGCGTCAGCTCATGGCGCAGAATAAGCTCCAGCTCCCGGCCCTCCCAGGCCCTGTCCGGCAGCCACAGGCGGGGCCGCCAAAGGCCCGCCACCAGCGGGGAGGCGAGGCCCCGGCTGACGCCGACCTTGGGGATCCTTGCAAGGCCCAGCTCCCCGGAAAGCGCCCCGCACAGGGCGGCCGTCCCGGCGCTTACCGGCACGCTCCACCGCCTGAGCCGCCGCTCCAGCAGCGCCGTCCCCGCCGCATACCACAGCGCGAACGCCGCCGCGCCCAGAAGCCACGCCGCCGTCAAAAGCGCGGAAAGCTCCACCGTCCGGCCCTCCGACCCGCCGGTGTGGGTCGTATCCGGCGTCACGGGCGCGGGCGTCCCGGATATCCCGGGGCTGACCGGCGTTACGGGATCCTCCGGGGTTGCGGGAACGTTCGGCGTCGCGGGCTGTTCCGGCTTCACGGGATCAGCCGGGATCACGGGCGTAGCGGGGATCTCCGGCGCGGGACGGCTCACCGTTAGCGCCGGGACGCGAACCTCCGGGGCCGTGACGGTGACAGCCGGTTCCGGGAGGGCCGGGAACAGGCCTCCCAGGGGCAGGGGGGATAGAATAAGGGCCACGGCCAGGGCCAGCCACAGCCAATACCGCCACCGGGGCGTGAAGCGCCTGTCCAACAGGGGCTTCAGGGCCGTCACCAGGGCCGTCGCCGCCCCCGTGAGAAGGCTCCATTTGAGTATGCGCAGTATAAGCTCCATCATTTTCCCTCCAGCTCGTCCAGAAACGCCCGCAGCTCGCCGATCTCCTTTTCCCCCATGGCCTTGCCGTCGTAAAGCGCCGCCGCCAGGCCCGAGACGCTCCCGCCAAAGAGCCTGGTGAGGATCCCCCGGCTCTCCGCCGCCTTGTAGTCGCGCTCGGAGATCAGGGGGGAGTAAAGATTCACGCGCCCCTGCTTTTCGCATCGCAGGAAGCCCTTCTCCGTAAGCCGGTTCAGGCTGGTCACCACCGCCGGAAGCGCCCAGTCCCGGCGTCCCTTCAGCGCGTCGCTGACGAACCCCGAGGTCACCGGCTCCCGCGCCGCCCAGACCGTCAGCATGATCTCCAGCTCCGCGTCACCCAGTTTTTTCATATGGCAGCCCTCCTTATACAATCGTATAACATAATTATATTATACGGCCGTATAACAAGAAGGCAAGTTACAAATGGTTACAAAATCCGCTTTTCAGCCGGTCACCGCGCCTCGTCCATCAGCTTTTTCAAGATCTCCTTATCCGCCGGGGCGAACGCGTAGTCCGGGATCTGGGCGGGGGTGATCCAGCGCAGATCGGTATGCTCCAAAAGCTTCGGCTCTCCCCTGAGGAGCGTGGCGTTGAAAAGCGTCAGATCCACGGTCATATCCGGGTACTCATGGGTCAGCTCCATATAGACGGAGTCGGCCCGCACCGTGACGTCCAGCTCCTCCCGGCACTCCCGGGCCAGGGCGGCCTCCTTCGTCTCCCCCGGCTCCACCTTGCCGCCCACAAATTCGTAAAGTCCGCCCCTCATTTTGTGGGGCGGGCGGCGGCAAATGAGAAATCGGCCGTCCCGCCAGATAAGGGCTGCCACCACCTGTGTGGGAGCTTCCATGCTGATGCCTCCTGTACGCTTTTTCTATGATTCTACCATGTTTCCCCCGCGATGTCAAAAGCAAATCGCCCGGCGAAAAGCTGGGTAATCCTGCTTGCCAAAAAACTCAAATCGAACGATATTTTTTCCGGCGGCATGTACGTCGGAAAAAATCCCTTTTGTCGCCCAAGTGTGCAAATGGGATCCCCGCCGGGCCTCTGCCCGGTGGGGAGAGGCGGAGCGAAGTCCGCGACTGAGCCTTCGCGCCTGTGCGGAGGCGAGGTATCGCGACTTCCGCGACGACGACGGCGCGCACAGGGCGACAGCAGGGTAATTTTCTCTGAATTTCGCAAAATTCAGAGAAAATTACCCGCACGTTC
>CANPWM010000026.1 GCA_947584295.1 uncultured Oscillospiraceae bacterium
GCAGGTGGCGGAGATCCCGCTGGAATACGCCGAAAGCGTCTCCCGGGACAAGCCCCGGAAGAGTACCCCCCTGGAGCGGCTGGGGGAGCTTATAAAAGGAGTAATTTCCTGATGGAAGAACGCCTTCAAAAGATCCTGGCGGCCGGCGCGGGCGTGTCCCGCCGGGCCGCCGAAAAGCTGATTGCCGATGGCCTTGTCACCGTCAACGGCGCTGTCGCCGGACTTGGCGACAAGGCCGACCCGGACAGGGACGAGATCCGCCTGCGAGGGGAGCTTCTGTCCGGCCCCGGCAAAAAGTATTACATAATGCTCAATAAGCCCGTGGGCTACGTGACCACCATGAGCGACGAGAAGGGGAGAAAGACCGTCCGGGAGCTGGTGTCCGACATTCCCGAGCGCGTCTACCCCGTGGGGCGGCTGGATATCAACTCCGAGGGCCTGCTGCTGATGACCAACGACGGGGACTTTGCCAACAGGGTCATGCACCCCTCCTTTGAGAAGGAAAAGACCTACCGCGTGCTGGTGACCGGCGACGCGGACAGGGGCGTGAGGCGGCTTTCCGCGCCCATGGAGCTGGACGGCGTCCCCCTGGCCCCGTCCGCGGTGCGGGTCGTCAAATCCGACGGCCCTGTAACGACCCTGGACATCACCATTCACGAGGGCAAAAACCGCCAGATCCGCCGTATGTGCGAGCAGGCGGAGCTTACGGTAAAGCGCCTTACCCGCATTTCCATCGGCCCTGTCAGCCTGGGCCGCCTCCATAAAGGCGCGTGGCGTCACCTGACCCCGGCGGAGATCAGGGCGCTCAGCCGCTGAAATGCAAGTTTATCAGGCAAATATTTCATTTATTTTGAATTTCCCCTTGCATTTCACACAAAAAGCCCTATAATAAAGAGGAAAATTGCAGTTCGGCTTTCACCGCCCTGTGACGGGGAAGCCGGATAACCGCCGGGTTCGACTCCCGTTACCCTATGGGCTGTCGCTATGACCGGCAGCCACAGCCTGAGATAAGGAAGGTTTTTGCCATGGGAAAGGACGTGCTGACCACCATACGGGAGCTTGCGCCCACCTTCTCCAAGGGACAGCGCAGGATCTCCGACTATATCACGGACAATTACGAGAAGGCCGCGTTCATGACGGCGGGCCGCCTTGGCGTCGCCGCCGGTGTCAGCGAATCCACCGTGGTTCGCTTCGCCGCCGACTTAGGCTACGGCGGCTACCCGGAGATGCGCCGCGCCATGCAGGAGCTGGTGAAGAACAGGCTCACCACCGTCCAGCGGATCGAGGTGGCCAGGGATCTTATCACCGGCACCGACGTACCTGAGACTGTCCTCAACTCCGACATGGCCAAGATCCGCCACACCCTGGAGGAGCTGGATCGGGTGGATTTTGAAGCCGCCGCCACGGCCATCAGTCAGGCCCGCACCGTCTATATCGTGGGCGTGCGCTCCTCCGCCGTACTCTCCGGCTTCATGGGCTTTTATCTCAACCAGCTCTTCCCCGATGTGCGGGTCATCTCCCAAAGCGCCTTTTCCGAAATCTACGAGCAGATCCTCCACATCGGCGAGGGGGACGTGCTGGTGGCCATCTCCTTCCCGCGCTACTCCCGCAGGACCATCATGGCCATGCGCTACGCCCGAGACAAGGGGGCCAGGATCATCGGCATCACCGACTCCGAGTCCAGCCTGGTGGCCCAGCTTGCCGATCTGAAGCTCTACGCCCGCAGCGATATGATCTCCTTCTTAGACTCCCTGGTGGCGCCCCTGAGCCTGATAAACGCCCTCATCGTGGCCGTGGCGGAGAAATCGGAGAAGGATCTGGCCGGCACCTTTGAGAAGCTGGAGAACATCTGGACGGAGTTTGACGTCTATGAAAAATACGAGCAGTGACCTCGTCATCATCGGCGGCGGGGCCGCCGGTATGATGGCCGCCGGGTTTGCCGCCCGGGCGGGGGCCTCTGTCACCGTTCTTGAAAAGACCCGGTATACCTGCCGGAAGCTGGGCATCACCGGCAAGGGCCGGTGCAACCTGACCAACAACGCCGCCCCCCGGGAGGTCATCGCCAATATCCCCCGCAACGGCAAATTCCTGTATAGCGCCGTCACCGCCTTCCCGCCCCAAAAGGTCATGGAGCTTTTTGAGTCCCTGGGCGTCCCCCTGAAAACCGAGCGGGGGAACCGGGTTTTCCCCGTGTCCGACAGGGCGGGGGACATCGTGGAGGCCCTGCGGGGCTTCGCCGGAAGCGGCGGCGCCCGGGTCGTTCGAGCGCAAGCCCGGCGAGTTCTCACCGAAAACGGCACCGTCACCGGCGTTCAGGCCCTGAACGGGGAAGGGCATGAGACGGTTTTCCCGTCAGAGCGCGTCCTCATCGCCACCGGCGGCCTGAGCTACCCCGTCACCGGCTCCGACGGCGACGGCTACCGGCTGGCCGCCCAATTGGGCCATACCGTCGTCCCGCCCCGCCCGTCCCTGGTGCCGTTGGAGGCCCAGGGGGACGACTGCCAACGTATGCAGGGCTTCTCCCTGAAAAACGTGGGCCTCAAGGTGGTGGACGCGTCGGGGAAGAAGATCTATGAGGACTTCGGCGAGATGCTGTTCACCCATTTTGGCGTCTCCGGCCCCATGATCCTCTCCGCCTCCGCCCACATGCGGGACTTTGAACATACTGCCTATACCCTCTATATCGACTTGAAGCCCGCCTTGGACGAGGAGACCCTGGATAAGCGCCTGCTGCGGGATTTTGAGAAATATAAAAACCGGGACTTCCAGAACGCCCTGGGCGATCTTGCGGGCCGCAGTATGATCCCCGTGCTGGTGGATAGGTCCGGCATCGCGCCGGAGACGAAGGTCAACGCCATCACCCACGGACAGCGGCGCAAGCTTTTGGAGCTTTTCAAGGCTTTCCCGGTGAAGATCACCGGCGCGCGCCCGGTGGAGGAGGCCATCGTCACCTCCGGCGGCGTGGACACCCGGGAGATCGACCCGCGCACCATGGAGTCAAAGCTTGTGCGCGGCCTCTATTTTGCCGGGGAGGTCATCGACGCCGACGCCTATACCGGCGGCTTCAATCTTCAGATCGCCTGGTCCACCGCCTACGCGGCGGCCAGATGCGTCACAGCATAAGAAAGGAACATCTGTATGGATCCTGTTTCCATCGCCATAGACGGCCCCTCCGGGGCCGGAAAATCCACCCTGGCCCGCATGACGGCCAAAGCCTTCGGCTTCCTCTATGTGGACACGGGCGCCCTCTACCGCACCGTGGGTCTTTACACCCTGCGGCACGGCGTGGACACCCGGGACAGGGAGGGCGTGGCCGCCCTGCTGCCCGATATCAAGATCTCCATGCGCTACGACGACAGCGGCGTACAGCGCATGGACTTGAACGGCGAGGACGTCACCGACCTTATCCGCACGCCGGAGGTGTCCATGGCGGCCTCCGACGTCTCAGCGATCCCGGAGGTGCGGGCCTTCCTCCTGGACACCCAGCGGGATATGGCCCGGCGCTATAACGTGATCATGGACGGCCGGGACATCGGCACCGTCGTTCTGCCGGAGGCGAAGATCAAGATCTTCCTCACCGCCTCCGCCGCCGAACGGGCCAGGCGGCGCTACCGGGAGCTGCGGGAGAAGGGGATCGAGACGGACTTCGAGACCGTCCTGCGGGACATCGAACAGCGTGACCGCAACGACTCCAGCCGGGATATCGCCCCGCTCCGCCCCGCCCCGGACGCCGTCATGTGCGACACCACGGAGCACGATCTGGACGCCAGCTTCGCCCTATTGAGCCGGATCATCAGGGAGCGTATGTGATGGATCTTAAAAAATGCCTCTATACGGTCCTGCGGGCCATTGTCATGTGCGTCTACGGGGTGCTGTGGCCCTACAAGGTCTACGGCCGGGAGAACATTTCCGACGGCCCCGCCATCATCTGCGCCAATCACACCCACTTTTCCGACCCCTTCTATATGGCCTTCGCCACGCCGTGCAAATACCACCTGTGCCTGATGGCCAAGCAGGAGCTTTTCAAATTCAAGCCCCTGGGCGCCCTTTTGCGGGGCATCGGCACCTTCCCGGTGAACCGGGGGAGCGCCGACGTCAACGCCATGAAGTCCGCCCTGCAGGTGCTGAAGTCCGGCAAGAAGCTGGGCATCTTCCCGGAGGGTACCCGCACCCACACGGACGGCGAGGTTAGCCCCAAGGCAGGGGCCGTGCGCATCGCCGAAAAGACCGGCGCGCCCATCATTCCCATGTATATCCCCCGGGAGAAGAAGCTCTTTCACCGCATCAGGATCATCGTGGGCAAGCCCATAGACGTCAAGGCCGCCGGGAAGCTGACGAAAGAGGAGCTGGAGCGGATTGCCGACGAGCTGATGGATAAAATCGCCGCCCTTGGGCATACTGAACCCATGCGGGGGAGGGCCGTCTGATGGAGATCGTGAACGCCCGCTCCGCCGGCTTCTGCTTCGGCGTCCGGCGGGCCGTGAAAATGGCGGAGGCGGCGGCGGAACGGTATGGCCGCTGCGCCTGCCTGGGGCCGCTCATCCACAACGACGACGTGGTGGCCTACCTGGAGGCCAAGGGCGTCAGGACGGTGAACAGCGTTGAGGAGCTGGCCCCCGGCGAGCCTGTCATTATCCGCAGCCACGGCGTGGGCAAGGCCGTCTACGAGCGGCTTGCCGCCCTGGGCTGTCCTGTGATCGACGCCACCTGTCCCGACGTGGAGCGCATCCACCGGCTGGTGCAGGCGGAGTCCCAGGAGGGCAGGAAGATCGTCATCATCGGCGAGAAAAACCACCCGGAGGTCACCGCCGTGTCCGGCTGGTGCTCCGACTGCGTGGTGCTGGGGAACCCCGAGGAAGTGGAAAAATGGCTGAAAGAGTCGCCAGATAATTCCAATTTACCACTTTCTGTGGTATCACAGACCACCGGAGAACAAAATAATTTTGAAAATAGTGTTAAAATTCTGAAAAAACAGTATACAAACGCGCGAATCTTTGATACAATATGCAATACGACATCTAATCGGCAGCGTGAGGCGCGCGAGATCGCCCGCGCCGCGGACGCGATGATCGTAATAGGCGGACGGCACAGCGCCAATACGGCGAAGCTTGCCGGGGTATGCGGTGAGTGCTGTGACAGGGTGGTTCTCATTGAGAACGCCTCACAGCTCGATCCATCGCTTCTCCGGGGAGCGGAGCGCGTGGGTGTGACTGCCGGCGCCTCCACACCAGAGTGGATAATTAAGGAGGTCAACAGGAAGATGAGTGACGAGATCAAGGCTGTGGAGACAGCCGAAGAAGAGACCAAGGCGGCGGAGACCGTCGAAACCGTAGTGGAGACCGTTGAGGCTCCCGAAGCGCCTGAGGCGCCCGAGGCTGCCCAGGCACCCAAAGCCCCTGAAGCGACTGACGCACCCGAGGCGGAGGCCTCTTTTGAAGAACTGCTGGAGCGTTCCATCAAGACTTTACATACGGGGGAGAAGGTCAAGGGCGTTGTTGCCTCCATCACCCCGTCTGAGATTTCCGTGGATCTGGGAACCAAGCAGTCTGGATATATCCCCATTTCCGAGTTTACGGACGACGCCGGCGTGAATGTAAACGACATCATTCACGTGGGCGACGAGATCGAGGCCTTTGTCATGCGCGTCAACGACGTGGACGGCGTTGTTATGCTGTCCAAGAAGCGCCTTGACAGTGTGAAGAACTGGGATTCCATCGTGGAGGCCCGCGCCAACCGCACCGTGGTGGAGGGCGTCGTCGTGGAGGAGAACAAGGGCGGCATCGTTGTCAACTGCAAGGGCGTCCGCGTCTTTGTACCCGCCTCCCAGTCCGGGCTTCCCAAGGAAGCGCCCATGAGCGACCTTCTGAAGAAGCACGTGAAGCTCCGCATCACTGAGGTCAACCAGCCCCGCAAGCGCGTGGTGGGTTCCATTCGCGCCGTGGCTTATGAGGAGCGCAGGGCCAAGGCCGAGGCCACCTGGAACGAGATCGAGGTGGGCAAACGCTATCACGGCGTTGTCAAGTCCCTCACCTCCTACGGCGCTTTTGTGGATATCGGCGGTGTGGACGGCATGGTTCACGTCTCCGAGCTTTCCTGGAAGCGCATCCATCAGCCCTCCGAGGTGCTGAAGGTGGGCGACGAGATCGACGTCTACGTTATCTCCTTCGACAAGGAGAACCGCAAGATCAGCCTGGGCTACAAGGATCCCAACGAGAATCCCTGGGTCAAGTTCACCGCCGCCTATCCCGAGGGGTCTGTGGCCGAGGTGAAGATCGTCAAGCTCATGACCTTCGGCGCCTTTGCCGAGATCATTCCCGGCGTTGACGGCCTGATCCACATCTCCCAGATCGCCGACCGCCGCATCGGCAAGCCCGAGGACGTACTTTCCGAGGGCGAGGTCGTGAAGGCCAAGATCATCAAGATCGACAACGAGAACAAGAAGGTGTCCCTCTCCATTCGCGCCCTCTCCGAGTCGGCCGCCCCTGTGGCCGCTCCCGAGGCCGAGGAGCCGGCCCTTGACGACGACGAACCCGCCGTTGTCTACGACTCCGAGAATCCTCCCGCGCCTGAGGATCTTCCCCAGGAGTAAACTGCCGCAAAGACCCTGACGGGCTTTCGCCGACAAGGGGAATGTGCGGACAAAATTTCTGAATTTTACGAAATTCAGAAATTTTGCCCTGCCGTCACGTTGCGCGCACAGTCATGCACCTGCGTGATAAAAGTTTTTTCCAACGCGCATGTCGCCGGAAAGAATTTAAAAATCGAGTTTTTGATAAACTGAGGGCTTGTATCCACAAGCCCTTGTTTTCTCACGATTCGGGACAAGTCGTACACAAGGCTCGCATAAGCTTAGTATGAGGTGATGGTATGGGTGTCAAACACATAGCCGCCAAGGTATTCAAACGCGCGGTCACCTGGGACTGTCTGCCCTTCGGGACGGTCATCGTGGCCGCCGCCGGGGTCTCCCAGCGCATGGACGGGGAGGACAAGATCTTCGCCGACCTGGCCGGACTGCCCGTTCTGGGCTGGTCCTTAAAGGAGCTGCAGGCCTGCCCCAACGTCAGCGAGATCGTCGTTGTCACCAGGGAGGACTCCATCGTTCCCGCCGCCGACCTGTGCGCGGAGCTGGAGATCACCAAGGCCACCAAGATCCTCTGCGGCGGCGAGGACCGGCTGGAATCCGTGCTGATCGGCGTCAATGAGTCGTCGAAAAAGGCCGAATACATAGCCGTCCACGACGGGGCGCGGCCCTTTTTGACCCAGGAGATCATCGTCGAGGCCTTCCGCGGCGCGTATAAGCACACCGCCGCCGCCCCCGCCATACCCGTCAACGACACGGTGAAGCTGGCCTTGAACGGCTTTGTCACCGAGACGCCGGACCGCTCCCAGCTCTACGCCGTCCAGACGCCCCAGGTGTTCCGGGCCGACGTGCTGAAGGCCGCCCTCTACAACGCCAAGTCCAAAAAACTGCGCGTCACCGACGACTGCGGCGCGGCGGAGGCCATCGGCGTCCGTCCCGCCTTGACAAAGGGTTCCCAGGAGAACATCAAGATCACCCGGCCCCTGGATCTGACCCTGTCCCGGGCTATCGCGGAGGCAAGGTATCAGAAATGAGGATAGGTCACGGTTACGACGTCCACCGGCTGGCCCCGGACCGGAGACTTGTCCTTTGCGGCGTGGAGATCCCCAGTTCGCTGGGGCTTGAGGGCCACTCCGACGCTGATGTGGCCGTCCACGCCCTGATGGACGCACTCCTGGGCGCGGCGGGCCTGGGGGATATCGGGCGGCACTTCCCGGACACCGACGACCGCTATCGGGGGATCAGCAGTCTTGCGCTCCTTGACCGCGTTATGGCACTGCTGGACGCCCGGGGCCTGCGCCTTGGCAACTGCGACATCACCATCGTGGCCCAGGCGCCGAAGCTCAGCCCGTATATGGACGCCATGCGGGATACCCTGGCCGCCCGCCTTCACTGCGACCCCGGACGGGTCAATGTGAAGGCCACCACCGAGGAACACTTGGGGCAGGTGAGTACCCAGGGCATCGCCGCCCACGCCGTGGCGCTTTTGGAGGAAACCGGCCCGCGGATAAAAAATCTATAAGCTATAAACATTTCCCTCCTCCCGGCATAGTATGTTGTGGCTGTGTTCCCAGCCACCATGCTTCCGGGAGGAGTTTTCTAACCATGGAAACAAGCTATTATCTGACCTGCCGCTCGCTGACCTACGCCCAGAAGGTCTCCAGGTCTTTAAGCGCGGCAAGGCTTCGCAATATCGTCGTCCGCACGCCCCAGCATATGTCCCGGGAGGGCTGCGGCTACGCCGTACGCGTCTCCGCCGGGGTGCTGTCCGACGCGCTGAACGTGCTGGCCCGGGACAACATTCCCCCCAAGCGGGTCTACCGCGCCGTCCCCTCCGGCGGCTTTGAGGAGGTGCCCTGGTGATCTATCTGGACGCGGCGGCCACCACCCTCCAAAAGCCCGCGGGGGTGGAAAAGGCCGTTCTGACAGCCATGCGCACCATGTCAAGCCCCGGCAGGGGCGGCCACAGGGCCGCCATGCGTGCGGCGGAGAAGCTCTACGAGTGCCGGGAGCGGGCGGCGAGGCTCTTCAACGTGCGGGACGTGGAGCGCGTGGCCGTCACCTTCAACGCCACCCACGGCCTCAATATCGCCATTCACAGCCTTGTGCGGCCCGGGGACAGGGTGGTGATCTCCGGCTATGAGCATAACTCCGTCCTGCGGCCTCTGAACGCCCTGGGGGCGGATATCGCCGTGGCCGGAGGCCCCGTGTTTGACAGGGAGACGACACTGCGCGCCTTTGACCGCCTCATCGGGCGGGACACCCGCTGTGTGGTGGTCAACCACGTCTCCAACGTCTTTGGCTTTGTCCTGCCGGTGTACGAGATCGCGGCGCTCTGCCGGGAACGGGGCGTACCGCTGATCGTGGACGCCTCCCAGTCGGCGGGCGTCATGAGGCTGGACGCCCAGGCCCTGGAGGCCGCCTTCATCGCCATGCCGGGCCATAAGGGCCTCTACGGCCCCCAGGGGACAGGGCTTCTGCTGGCCTCCGACGCCGCGAAACCCCTCCTTTACGGCGGCAGCGGCAGCGACTCCAAAAATCCCCTGATGCCCGGCTACCTCCCGGATATGCTGGAGGCCGGTACCCACAACACCCCCGGCATCGCGGGCCTGTGCGCCGGGCTTGCGTATGTGGAGAGCCGGGGGACCGAGGCCATCGCCGCCCATGAGCGGGCCTTGATTTCGGCCCTGGCCGCCGGACTTTCCTCCATACATGGCGTCCATGTCTTCGCCGCGCCGGACAGGGAGGAGCAGGCCGGTGTGCTGTCCTTCCAGCTGGACACCCTCTCCTGTGAAGAGGTGGGGGAGCGGCTTGACCAGGCGGGCTTCGCCGTCCGCGCGGGTCTCCACTGCGCCCCGCTGGCCCACCGCACCGTGGGGACCGTCCAGCGCGGCACCGTCCGGGCCAGCGTCTCCGCCTTCAATACCCGCGAGGAGATCGCCGCCTTTGTCAAAGCCGTGGGGCTTATCGCGCGGAGCGCCTGACGCACCGCGCGGGATTTTTTATTTTTAGAGAAATTAACGAATATTTCCCAAATCGTTTCTAAATCGTTTTCAATTTCCATATTGCCAAATAACAGTCTTTGTATTATAATGATAGATTAGAAAAATGTATTTCCCGTCTTGCCGCGGCATCAATATCAGAAAGGGAATCGGGCTATGGAAAAAGTTCTGGAGCTTTGGAACACGCTCAAAAATGTCATATCCATCGTCGGCTTTTGGGACATACTGGATATGGCTATCGTCGCCTTTTTTGTGTATAAGCTCATAACCTTCTTCTCCAAGACAAACTCCATGAACGTGGTCAAGGGCATCTTGATCCTGGTCGTCCTGATGATCGTCACCCTGGCCTCCCCCTTGCAGGTGGTCAAATACCTGCTGGGCGGCGCTTTTGAGATGGGCCTTATCGTGGTCATCGTCCTGTTCCAGCCGGAGATACGCCGCATTTTGGAGCAGATGGGCGGCAGTGTCAAGGACATCTTCGGCCACCCGGTAAAGACCCAGGCCGTGGAGAACGCCATCGACCAGACGGTGCTGGCCTTTGCCGATATGTCAAAGACCAAAACCGGCGCGCTCCTGGTTTTCGAGCGGAGCATCAACCTTGAATCCTACATCAAGACCGGCACCATCGTGGACGCCTCCCCGGCGGCGGAGCTTTTAAAGAACCTGTTCTTCAATAAAGCGCCTCTGCACGACGGCGCGGTGATCATCCGCGACGGGCGCATCGCCGGCGCGGCCTGTATGCTTCCCCTGTCCGGCAACGCCAACATCAGCCGCGACCTGGGTATGCGCCACCGGGCCGGTATCGGCATGAGCGAGCGCAGCGACGCGGTGGTGTGCATCGTCTCCGAGGAGACCGGCGATATCTCCGTTGCCATCGAGGGTATCCTGAAGCGGGGCCTGTCGCCGGACACCTTCGAGCGCCTTTTGCGCATGGAGCTTATCCCCCAGACCGAGGAGAAAAAGAGCGTTTTCGTCCGGATACGCGACAAGCTGAAAAAGGCAGGTGACAAGGCATGAGAGAAAAGAGAAAAGAGAGCTCCCGCAAGCTTTTCTATATGATCTTCTCCGTCGTCGTCGCTATCGCCCTGTGGTTCTATGTGGTCTATGTGGAGAACCGCCCCTTCGACTCGCCCATCGCCAAGTCCAATATCCCCCTGGAGTTCGTGGGGGAGGAGCTTCTGCGGGACTCCAACCTCATCGTCTCCTCCGTGAACGTAAAGCAGATCACGGTCTATTTCAACGGACGTTATCAGGACACAAGCCTCCTCTCCAATATGGAGATCCACGCGGTGGTGGATCTGGCTGACGTGCTGGCCTCTCCCGTCCCCACCGGCACCCACGCCCTGGAATATGACCTCAACTACGACGCGGGCAACAGCACCATCGAAGAGGCCAGCCGCTCCCCGTCCATGATCGAGGTCACCGTGGAGCGCCTGGTCACCGAGCAGATCCCCCTCCAGGCCGTCTACAACGGCTCCATCGCCGAGGGCTACATGGCCGGTGAGCTGACCCTCAGCCGCGACTCCGTGGAGATCTCCGGCACCGAGGCCGCCATCAGGCGCATCGCCAAAGCCACCGTCACCCTCAACCGGGACAACCTCTCCAAGACGACCATGGAGGAACAGCCCATCGTCCTGTGGGACGAGGACGACAACGTTATCGACATGGAGGAGGCGGGCCTGACCTTTACAAGCGGCGTAGACACAGTGAAGATCACCCAGACCATCCGCATGGTGAAAAACGTGGCTCTGAAGCTGGATATCCTGGAGAGCCTCACCGCCACGGACGCCAACATCCGCATTGACTACTCCGTACCCTATGTGACCCTCTCCGGCGACCCGGAGATTTTGGCGGATATCAACGAGATCAACCTTGGCACCGTGAACCTCAAGAGCATCGTCACCTCCTTTGAGCAGGATTACCTGATCCGTATCCCCAACAACACCATCAACGAGAGCGGCGAGACCTCCGTCACCGTCACCATCTCCGTGGAGAACGTGGCCACCCGCCGTCTGTCCGCCTCCAATATCTCCTACCGTAACGCCTCCGATACGGATAACGTGTCCATCATCACCCAGAGCCTGGACATCACCCTGCGCGGCGACGAGCAGCAGATCGAGAACGTCACCACCGACAACATCCGCATCGTGGCGGACATCTCCCAGTACGCCGGTTCCCGCGGCACCTTCCTGGTGACCGCCAGAGTCTATGTGGACGGCTCCGACTTTGACCGGGTGGAGGCCGTGGGGGACTACACCGTTACGGTCCTCATAAGCTGACAGCCGCCATGTTCGGATATGTACGACCCCTGGTCCCGGAGCTGAAGGTCAAGGAATTTGAACGCTTCCGGGCCTGCTACTGCGGCCTGTGCCACGAGCTGGGCCGGGAATACGGCGCCGCCGGCAGGTCAATACTCAATTATGACTTCGTCTTTCTCAGTATGCTCCTGTGGGGCGGCAGGGATTCCTGCGACTACTGCCACAGGCGCTGTCTGCCGGGGCTGTTCCGCAAGAAATGCGTCTGCGCCAGCGCCCCGGCCCTGACCGTGGCGGCGGGTTACAGCGTTATCCTGGCCTATTGGAAGGCTGTGGACAACCGGGACGATTCCCGTGGGGCGAAAAAGCTCCTGTCCCGCGCCGTGTGCCTCCTTTTAAAGCGCCCTTATAAAAAGGCCGCCGGGTTATATCCCGCCTTTGATAAGAGCGTCCGGGAGCGGCTGGACGGGCTTCACGCCCTGGAGACGGCCAACTGCCCCAGCCTTGACCGGGCCGCCGACCAGTTCGCCCTCCTGCTTTCCTCGGCCTCCGGGGCGGCGGGGGAGGACAGCCGCCGGGTACTGGAGCAGCTCCTCTACCACGTGGGCAGGATTGTCTATATCGCCGACGCCTACGCCGATCTGCGGGAGGATCTGAAGGACGGACGCTACAATCCCGTTGCCGCCCGGTACGGCCTTACGGCGGCGTCTCCCGACGACGGGACGAGGGAGAGCGTCCGCGAGACGCTGTTATCCTCGGTGGATCTGGCCGCCGCCGCCCTGGCGCTGCTGCCGAAAAGCTACTGGACCCCGGTCACGGAGAACATCGTCCTCCTGGGCCTTCCTGATATGATAGACCACGTCCTGGCCGGGACTTACGTCACGGCGGGAAAGAGACTTCCCAAACGCCCACAGCTTGGGCAGAACGGAGAGTGAATTATGCAGGATCCCTACAAGGTGCTTGGCGTAAGCTCCACCGCCTCCGACGAGGAGATCAAAAAGGCGTACAGAGAGCTTGCCAAGAAGTATCACCCTGACAACTATGTGGACAACCCCCTGTCCGATCTGGCGCAGGAGAAGATGAAGGAGATCAACGAGGCCTACGACACCATCACCCGCTCCCGGAAAAACGGCGGCCAGTCGTCCTCCTCCGGCGGCTATTCCTCCGGGTACAGCTCCGGCTGGTCCGGCGGCTCGGCCTATCAGCAGGCCAATAGCGCCTACGCCCAGATCCGCTCCGCCATCAACGCCGGGAACCTCCAGTACGCCGAGCAGATGCTGGACTCCTGCCCCACCCGGGACGCCGAGTGGAACTTCCTTATGGGTTCCCTCTATTACCGCAAGGGGTGGCTGGACGACGCCAGGAGCTTTTTCCAGCGGGCCGTCAGCATGGATCCCTCCAACGGGGAGTACCGGCAGGCCCTCAACATGATGAACGGCGCCGGTTCCCCTTACCGCCAGACCGGCTACGGCCCTCCCGCCCAGCAGGGCGGCTGTGATATGTGCGATATGTGTACCGCCATGATGTGCGCCAACATGATGTGCGGCGGCTGCCGCTGACGGGGCGCTGAAATGGAAAAGAAACTCTCAGCCCGCCGTGTGGCCTTCACCGCCGTTTTCACGGCCCTGGCGGTGGCGTTTATGTATATCGGCTGTGTCCTGCCCACGGGACAGCTGGGCTTTCTGGGCCTTGCCAGCCTTCTGGGCATCGCCGCGACGGTGGAGTTTGGCCTTCCCGGCGGCCTTTTCGTGTGGCTGGGCGGCGCGATCCTGGGCCTTCTGATCCTGCCCTCCAAGACCGTGGCGTGGCTTTACGCCATCTTCTTCGGCCCCTATCCGGCGGTAAAGGCCCTGTCCGAAAGGCGGGGGAGGGCCGTGGAGTGGTGCGTCAAGCTGGCCTTCTTCAACCTGGCGCTGTCCCTGGCCGTATTCGCCCTGAAGGCGACCTTGGTCTCCTTCGGCTCTTTGCGCTTCGGTACGGCTCTCTTATATATCCTGGGCAACGCGGTCTTTGTCCTTTTTGACGTGGCCGTTTCCCGGGCCGTGGTGTTTTACATGAACAAGCTCCACCCCCGGCTCCACAAGGGGAGCCGGTAGAAAAACCATAACCATGTGAGGAATAGACGATATGATTAAGAGTATGACCGGCTACGGCAGCGCCAAGGGGGTCTCCGGGAAGCTGGGGATCACCGTGGAGGTCCGCAGCGTCAACAACCGCTTTCTGGACTGCGGCATCAAGCTTCCGCGGGTGTATACCTGCCTGGAGGACGCCATCAAGACCCGCGTCCAGAAGTCCATCTCCCGGGGCAAGGTAGATGTTTTCATCACCATCGACGCCTCCCAGGCCGGGGACGTGGTCATAGAGATCAACGAGCCTGTGGCGGACGCCTATATGGCGGCCCTGAGGTCGCTGGCTGAAAAATACGATATCCCCAACGACGCCACCGCCCTGGGGCTTGCCCGTATGCAGGACGTGCTGACGGTGACCCGGGCGGAAACCGACATAGACAAGCTGGGGGCGGATATCGACGCGATCCTGACCGAAGCCCTGGCTGACTTCAACGAGATGCGCGCCCGGGAGGGGGAGAAGCTCTATAACGATATCTCCGCCCGCGCCGCTGAGGTCGAACGGCTGGTGGGGCTGGCGGAGGCCCGTTCGCCCCAGACCGTGGAGGAGTACCGCCAGCGGCTGGAGGCGCGTCTGCGGGAGGTGCTGGAGTCCAACGCCGTGGACGAGGCCCGCATCGTCACCGAGGCGGCCATCTTCGCGGACAAGACCGCCGTGGCCGAGGAGACGGTGCGTCTGAGAAGCCACCTCTCCCAGCTGCGGGATATGATAAAGAGCGACGAGCCTGTTGGCAGAAAGCTGGACTTTCTGGTGCAGGAATTCAACCGCGAGGCCAATACCATCGGCTCCAAGGGGAACGACGTGCAGATGGCCCGCGTCGTGGTGGATCTGAAGTCGGAGATCGAGAAGATCCGCGAGCAGATCCAGAATGTGGAGTGACGCTATGCGCTTAGTCAACATCGGCTTTGGCAACATGATATCCGTAAACCGCATGATCGCCGTGGTCAGCCCCGATTCGGCCCCCATCAAGCGGATCATCTCCGACGCCCGCGACAGGGGAATGCTGATCGACGCCACCTACGGGCGGCGCACACGCGCCGTCATCATCTGTGACAGCGGCCATACGGTCCTCTCCGCCCTCCAGCCCGAGACGGTGTCGGGGCGAATGGTCGGCAAGCCCGACAGAGACGACCTTAGCGAAGAGGAGGAGATCGAGAGTGAGTAAAAAGGGGAGAGTGTTCATTGTCTCCGGCCCCTCCGGCTGCGGCAAAAGCACCGTTTTAAAAGAGGTTTTTAAAAACTACAAAAATTATCACTTTTCCGTCTCCGCCACCACCCGCGCCCCGCGCCCCGGCGAACGGGACGGCGTGGAGTACTTTTTCATCTCCGAGGCCAAGTTTGACGAGATGGTGGAGAAGGGGGAGTTTTTAGAGCACGCCCGCTATGCCCACTGCTCCTACGGCACCCCCAGAGGGCCGGTGGAGGCCAAGCTCTTAGAAGGCGTGGACGTCTTTATGGACATCGAGATCCAGGGTGCCCGCGCCGTCAAGGCCGCCATGCCCGAGGCCGTGTCCATCTTCATCGCGCCCCCCAGCCTCCAGGAGCTGGAGAAACGCCTGCGGGGCCGCGCCACCGACAGCGAGGAGATGATCCGCCTGCGGCTGGAGACAGCCCGGGTGGAGCTGGACGAGGCCACCCATTACGACTATCTGGTGATCAACGATAACTACCTGAGAGCGGCGGGGGAGATATTGGAGATCATACACAGCGCGTGATCTTATCCGCTCAAGTTTTTCAGCCAACAACAGGCGCCGGAAGGCGCGTGATTTGAAAGGAAGTTTTTTATCATGATGCTTTATCCCACTATGCCCGAGCTTCTGTCCCACACCGGCGGCAGCCGCTATCTTCTGGTGAACCTGATCGCCCAGCGGGCCCGAGCCATCGCCGTGGACGCCGAGACCCACGGCGTCATTCTGGACGACAAGCCCGTTTCCATGGCCATCGACGAGATCGCCGACGGCAAGATCAACGCCACCATCTGACGGGCTGACCGGAGGCCGTCCGATGGCGATCACAGTTGCGAAAATAGCCGTTTCAGCGGCGGTATATTCCATCGACCGGCCATACTCCTATCTGGTGCCGGAGCGGCTGGAGGAAAATGTCCTCCCCGGCGTGCGGGTCACCGTCCCCTTCGGGAAGGGGAACCGCCGCAGCGAGGGCATCGTCCTGTCCGTGGCCGGAGAGGCCGCGCGGGACAAGCTCAAGCAGGTGGAGGCGGTGCTGGATCCCGAGCCGGTGTTCACCCCGGACCAGATCAAGCTGGCCCTGTGGATGCGGGAGCGGTTCTTCTGCACCTTCTACGAGGCCGCCAGGGCCATGCTCCCCGCCGGAATGTGGTTCACCTCTGGCAAGCGCCAGGTGGGTGACAAGCAGCAGAAGTACGCCCGCCTTGCCATCGACGCGGAGGACGCCGCCCAGCTTGCCGCCCATAAGCATATGTCCGCCCCCCGGCAGGAGGATATCCTGCGCCTCCTCATTGATCTGGGGGAGGCCGCCGTCACGGATCTTTTGGAGTTCTCCCACGCCACCGCCGCGTCCCTGAACGCTCTGGTGAAGCAGGGCGCTGTGGAGGCGTTTTACCGGGAGGTCTACCGCCGCCCCGTAAGGGCCAGCTTTGAGGAGGCCGGCCCCATCGAGCTTACCGGCGAGCAGGAGCGCGCCTTTGAGGGGCTTTGCGGGCTGATGGACTCCGATAAGGCCGCCGCCGCGCTTTTATACGGCGTCACGGGCAGCGGCAAGACCAGCGTCTATATCCGTCTTGTGCAGGAGGCTCTGCGGCGCGGCAGGACGGCCCTTATCATGGTGCCGGAGATCGCCCTGACGCCCCAGCTGGTGGAGATCTTCTCCAGCCACTTTGGTGACGATATCGCCGTACTGCACTCCTCCCTGACCATGGGGGAGCGGTATGACGAGTGGAAGCGTATCCGCAAGGGCCAGGTGCGGGTGGTCATCGGCACCCGCTCCGCCGTGTTCGCGCCCCTGGAGAACCTGGGGATCGTGGTCATCGACGAGGAGCAGGAACACACCTACAAATCCGAAAACGCCCCCCGCTATCACGCCCGGGACGTGGCCAAATATAGATGCGTCCAGGACAACGCCCTCCTGCTCCTGGGTTCCGCCACCCCCTCCGTGGAGTCCATGTACGCCGCCAGGGCCGGGAAATACCGGCTCTTTACCCTGGAAAACCGCTACAACGCCCAGCCCCTGCCCCAAGTCCTCATCGCCGATATGCGCCAGGAGCTGCGGGAGGGCAACGGCGGGGCGGTCAGCGCCCTTCTGCGCCAGGAGCTTGCCAGCAACATCGAAAACGGCGAGCAGAGTATCCTCTTTCTCAACCGCCGGGGCGCGTCCAGCCTTGTGATGTGCGGCGAGTGCGGCTACACCTTCCAATGCAAAAATTGCTCCGTCTCCATGACCCACCACTCCGTCGGCCAGAGCCTCCGCTGTCACTACTGCGGCTGGTCGGAGCCCGTGCCGGAGGTTTGTCCCGAATGTGGCGGCAAGCTCAAGTTCGTGGGCGTGGGGACTCAAAAGCTGGAGGAGGAGCTGCGTGAGCTTTTCCCCGGCGTGGGCATTATCCGCATGGACACCGACACCGTGGCCCGCGCCGGCTCCCATCAGAAGCTTCTCAGCCGGTTCCGGGAGCAGAATATCCCTATCCTCTTAGGCACCCAGATGGTCACCAAGGGGCTGGATTTTGCCAACGTCACCCTGGCCGCCGTCATCTCCGCCGACCAGTCCCTTTACGCCGGGGATTTCCGGGCCCATGAGCGGACGTTCTCCCTGATCACTCAGGTGGTGGGCCGTTCCGGCAGGGGGGACAAGTCCGGGCGGGCCATTTTGCAGACTCTGACGCCGGAGAATTTCGTCCTGAAGCTGGCGGCCCGGCAGGATTACACCGGCTTTTACGAGCAGGAGATCGCCGTCCGCGCGCTCCAGGAGGTGCCGCCAATCCGGGATCAGATGACCGTCACCGTCACCGGGCTTGACGAGGGCATGGTCCTCCGGGGCTGTGTCCGTATTTCCCAGCGGCTCAAAAGCCTTACGGGCAAGGACGAGCTTACGGTTTTAGGCCCCGCCCCCGCCGGGATCACCAAGGTCAACAACCGTTTCCGCTACAAGCTGACCCTCCAGCTGGAGAACAACCGGCGTATGCGGGATCTTGTCAGCGGGGTCATACGGGAATTTTCCGCGGACAGCCAGTGGCGCAAGCTCACCGCCTTCGCCGACGCCGATCCGCTGGAGTAAAAGGCCAAAGCCTTCCGCTTATCAGGCGGCGAACCGGCCTTATCAATCTACATCGCAAGGGAGAGAAAAACGCTTTATGGCAATGAGGATCATACGCGAGGAAGGCGACGCTATCCTTTTGAAGCACAGCCGCCCCGTGACAGATTTCAACAAACGGCTCCACACCCTTCTGGACGATATGCGCGAGACCCTTTTGGCCGCCGACGGCGTGGGCCTTGCCGCGCCCCAGGTGGGGATCCTCCGCCGCGCCGTCATCGTCATGGACACCAACAAGGTGGACTTGACCCCGGAGGAGCAGATCATCGAGCTGATAAACCCCCAGATCGTCTCCGCCGACGGGGAACAGACGGGGCAGGAGGGGTGCCTCTCCGTCCCCGGCGTCTACGGCATCGTCACAAGGCCGGAACACGTGGTGGTCAAGGCCCAGGACAGGTTCGGCAAGCCCTTCACCGTGGAGGGGACGGGCCTCACCGCCCGGTGCTTCTGCCACGAGATCGACCATCTGGACGGCCACCTGTTCACGGAGATCGCCCAGCACATCTTGACCCAGGAAGAGCTTGAGGAGATGAACAGGGAGCAGGAATGAGAGTATTTTTCATGGGAACGCCGGACTTCGCCGCCTGCTCGCTGAGGGCCTTGCTGGAGGCGGATCTTGAGATCGTCGGCGTCTTTACCCAGCCGGACAAGCCCGTGGGGAGAAAACAGCTTTTGGAGGCCCCGCCGGTAAAAAAGCTGGCCCTTGCCCACGGCCTGCCCGTCTATCAGCCCCGGAAGATGCGGGACGGCGCCGCCGCCCAAATCATCAGGGACGCCGCCCCCGACGTACTGGCCGTTGTGGCCTACGGGCGCATCTTACCGACAGAGATCCTGGCGATCCCGCCCCTGGGGTGCGTCAATATCCACGGCTCCCTGCTGCCAAAATACCGGGGCGCCGCCCCCATACAGTGGGCGGTGATCAACGGCGAGCGCGAGACGGGCGTCACGGCCCAGTTCATGGCCCAGGCCCTGGACGCGGGGGATATCATCGACGTCAGAAAAACAGCCATTCTCCCCGGCGAGACGGCGGGGGAGCTGTTCGAGCGCCTGGCCCCCCTGGGGGCAGAGCTTCTGGTAGATACCCTGCGTAAGCTTGCCGACGGCACGGCCCGGAGAACCCCCCAGTCGGAGAGCGACGCCACCTACGCCCCGCCCCTGACACGGGAGATGGCCGCGCTGGACTTCACCCTCCCGGGCCGCCTGGTGGTCAGCAAGATCCTGGGCCTGGATCCCTGGCCCGTGGCCACGGCGGAGATCGGGGGAGAGACGTTTAAGATTTTCAGGGCCTTTTATACGGAGAAAAACGTCTCCGCCGCCCCCGGCACGGTGCTTTCCGCCGGGAAGGCGGGGATCGAGATCGCCGTTCCTGACGGCTCCGTTACCGTCACCCGGCTCCAGGCCCCCGGCGGGAAACAGATGGCGGCGGCGGACTATCTGCGGGGGCATCAGCTATGCCTGTGAACGCCCGCAAGGCCGCCTATCTGGCGCTGGCCGCCTGGCGCAAGCGCGGGGCCAGGCCGGATATGGTGCTGTCCACAGGGCCGGATAGCGACCCCAGGGAGCGGGCGCTGGCCCAGAACATCGTCACCGGCGTCCTGCAAAATACCTGCCTGCTGGACTACGCCCTGCTCCAATATACCGGCCGGGACGCTGGCGGCCTCCAGCCGGAGGTCAGGGATATCCTGCGGCTGTCCGCCTATCAGCTTTTGTTTCTGGACCGGATACCCGTCCACGCCGCCGTCAACGAGGGCGTGGAGCTGGCGAGGGAATTTGCCCCCAGAGCCGCAGGGCTTGTAAACGCCCTTTTGCGCCGGGTGGCCTCTCACGCCGGCTGTCTGCCGCGGGTGGAGGCCGAAAGCCGCGAGGAGGCCCTGGCACTGCGCTGGAGTCACCCGTTGTGGCTGGTGCGGGAGCTGACGGCGCTTTACGGGATCGAAAAGACGGAAGAGATGCTCTCGGCCGATAACCGGCCCTCGACCCTGACGGCCCAGGTGAACACCCTGAAAACCACCGCCGATGAGCTGCGGGAAGCCCTGGAGCGCCGGGGGATCGGCGCTGCCGACTGCCCCTATCTTGCCGACGCGCTGTACCTGACGGGTACGGGGGCGCTGGAGGAGCTGGAGGAATTCAAGCGGGGCCTTTTCTATATCCAGGACGCGGCGGCCCGGTTCGCCGTCCTGGCCTCCGGGGCAAGCCCGGGGGAGACGGTGCTGGACGTGTGCGCCGCGCCGGGGGGAAAATCCTTCGCCGCCGCCATACAGATGAAAAACCGGGGTAATGTCCGCGCCTTTGATATCCACGAAAAGAAGGCGGGACTTGTGGCCAAGGGGGCCGCGCGGCTGGGGCTTGACATCGTCACGGCCGCCGCCGGAGACGCCTCCCGGTTCGATCCGGCCCTTCAGGAGAGCGCCGACGCGGTGCTTTGCGACGTACCCTGCTCGGGCTTTGGCGTAATCCGCAAAAAGCCGGAGATACGCTATAAAGACCCCCGGGAGCTTCAACGGCTGCCCCAGGTACAGCTGGATATCCTCAAAAACGCCTGCCGGTATGTGAAGCCCGGCGGCAGGCTGGTCTACTCCACCTGTACCGTCTTGAGGCGGGAGAACGAGGACGTGATCCGGGCCTTTCTGGAGGAAACCGGCGGCTTTGAGCCGGTGGAGTTCTCCCTTCCCGCCCCCTTTACGGGCCGTAGGGAGGGGACGGTGATCCTGCCCGGTCAGGGCGGAACGGACGGATTTTTTATATGTGTTCTGCGGAAAAAATGACAGAAAAAACGAGCCTCCCCGATATAAAATCAATGCTGCCGGAGGAGCTTTCCGCCGCCCTCGCGGCCCTGGGACAGCCGCCCTTCCGGGCAATGCAGGTCTTTAAATGGCTCCATACGCCGGTGTCGTCCTTCGAGGAGATGACGAATCTCCCCAAAGCCCTGCGGGAGAAGCTTCGGGAGAGCTTTTCCCTTTACGCCCCCGCCGTCGAGCAAAAGCAGGTGTCCCGGCTTGACGGGACGGTGAAGTACCTCTGGCGGCTCCGGGACGGCAACCATGTGGAGAGCGTCGTCATGCGCTATGAGCACGGCAACACCGTCTGCGTGTCCTCGGAGGTGGGCTGTCCCATGGGGTGCGCCTTCTGCGCCTCCACCATCGGGGGGAAGGTGCGCGACCTTAGCGCCTCGGAGATACTGGATCAGGTGATGTATGCCCAGGCCGATTCCGGCCTTCATATCTCTAACATCGTCCTGATGGGGATAGGGGAGCCGCTGGACAATTTTGATAACGTGATCCGATTCCTGCGTCTGGTGAACGACCCGGCCGGAATGAACATCGGAATGCGCCATATCTCCCTGTCCACCTGCGGGATCGTTGAAAAGATTGACAAACTGGCCGGTTTGGGGTTACAATTGACGTTATCGGTATCGCTCCACGCGCCCGACGACGAGACGCGCTCCAAGATCATGCCGGTGAACAGGGCCTATAACGTGGATACGCTCCTGGCGGCCTGCCGGCGCTATTTTGAGAAAACAGGCAGAAGGATCTCCTTTGAGTACGCCATGATCCGGGACGTGAACGACACGCCCTACCACGCGGCGCTCCTGGCGGAGAAGCTTTCCGGGACGGGCTGCCACGTCAATCTGATCCCCTTGAACGAGGTGCCGGAGAGCCGCCTGCACCCCAGCACGCCGGAGACTCTGCGGCGGTTTATCGAGACTCTGGAGCGGAAAAACATCAATGTCACCGTCCGGCGCAAGTTAGGGCCGGATATCGAGGCGAGCTGCGGACAGCTCCGCCGGGAAAGAGAGAGGAAATGAGGTGATCCCATGGACTCCTGCGCCATAACGGACAAGGGCTGTGTGAGAAAGGGCAACCAGGACGCCTGTTACGTCCACCGGGACGACAGGAACGGGACGGCCCTTGTGCTGGTGTGCGACGGCATGGGCGGACACAACGCCGGAAACGTGGCAAGCTCCCTGGCGGCCACGGTCTTTGCCGGCGAGGTCAAGGAGGGCCTGGCCAACGCCAGAGTCACCGGGGATCTGCGCAGTCTGATGAAGGACGCCCTGCGTACCGCCAACGCGGCGGTATACTCCTTGGGGGAGGCAGAGCCCAGCTGCCGGGGCATGGGTACCACCCTGGTGGCCGCCGTGGTGACGGGGCTGGACGCCGCCTTTATCAACGTGGGGGACAGCAGGGCCTACCACCTGTCCGGGGGCGTTCTGCGCCAGGTGACCCGGGACCATTCGGTGGTGGAGGATATGATCGAGCGAGGGGAGATCACCCGGGAGCAGTCCCGGACGCACCCCCGGAAAAACCTGATCACCCGGGCCGTAGGCACCGCGAAAAGCGTGGAGCCGGACTTCTTCACCCTAACGCTCCGGGAGGGGGACAGGCTTCTCCTCTGTTCCGACGGCCTCTCCAACGTCATTGCGGACGACGAGATCGCCGAGGCACTGAACTTTACAAGAGATGTAGATACAGCCTGCAAGCTCCTTTTGCAGATGGCGCTGGACCGCGGCGCGCCGGACAATGTGACTGTCGCGGCCCTGGTGATCTGACAGCCCTTCAGAAATACTTTTTGCGCGCACGGCGCAGGGAGGCTCCTTATGGACGACATGTATATAGGAAAAGCCCTTGACGACAGATATGAGATATTGGAAAAGATAGGCTCCGGCGGTATGGCCGTGGTCTATAAGGCGTTGGATCACCGTCTGAACCGGTTCGTGGCGATCAAGATCCTCAAGGCCGATCTGGCGCAGGATCCCGATCTTCGCCGCCGTTTTCACGCTGAGAGCCAGGCTGTGGCTATGCTGTCCCACCCCAATATCGTCTCGGTCTATGACGTGAACCACTCCGGCGGGGTGGACTATATCGTGATGGAGCTGATCGAGGGCATCACCCTGAAGCAGTACATAAACCGCAAGGGGATCCTCAACTGGAAAGAGGCCCTCCATTTCACCACCCAGATCGCCAAGGCCCTGGAGCACGCCCACTCCCGGGGGATCATTCACCGGGATATCAAGCCCCATAACATCATGCTCCTCAAGGACGGCAACGTGAAGGTGGCCGACTTTGGCATCGCGCGGCTTTTGACCACCCAGAACACCCTGACCAAGCAGACGCTGGGTTCCGTCCACTATATCTCCCCGGAGCAGGCCAAGGGCGACGCGGCGGATACCCGCTCCGACCTCTACTCCGTGGGCGTGGTCATGTATGAGATGCTCACCTCCCGCCTGCCCTTTGAGGGGGATTCCCCGGTGTCCATCGCCATTCAGCATATCTCCTCCGTGCCGCTCCAGCCCAGGGAGATCAACCCCGATATCCCCATCGGCCTTGAGGAGATCACCATGAAGGCCATGGATCCCAATATCAACACCCGCTACCAGTCCGCCACGGAGATGATCGCGGATCTGGAGGACTTCCGCAAGAACCCCTCCATCCGCTTCCACTACTCCTCCATTCCCTCCATGGCCGACGATATGGACGCCACCCGCTCGGTGCCGGTGGTGAAGAATATCTCCGGCGTGGAGAGCGTCCGGCGGCACGTCAGCGGCAACGGGGCCACCCGCAACCGGGTCACCCCCGACCAGTACCGGGAGAACCGGCGCAAGGCGGGACGGAACACCATGCTGGTGGGCATATTCTGCATCATCGTCCTGCTGGTGCTGCTCTTCACGGTGATGTGGCAGTATTTCCTCAAGGATCTCATCATGCCCGACGAGGAGGAGCGGATCACCGTCCCCATCTTCGTGGGGGCTATGTATGACCAGGTCATCAACAACGAGGAATATCTGAGATATTACACCTTCATGCCGCCCAAATACGACTACGAGTCCGAAAACCCCGAGGGGTACATCTTAAAGCAGGATCCCTCCGCTTCCAGGACCTTTACCCGGACGGAGGAGAAGATCCCCATCACCCTGACCATCGCCGCCGGTAAGGAGGAGGTCAGGATGCCGTACCTCATCAACGAGGACTACCGGGACGCCAGGACGAAGCTTCAGCAGATAAGCTCGGAAAAGAAGCTGGATCTGGATATCCAGCTGGAACCCAAGCCCCACGACTCCTATACCCCGGACTATGTATTCAACCAGATCCCGGCCGAAGGGACGGTGCTGGTACCCGGCATGACCATCGTGCTGGAGTACTCCACGGGGCCGGAGATCCATCAGGTGAAGGTACCCAGCCTTATCTCCCTGCGGGAAGACACCGCCATGGAGAAGCTTCAGGAGTACGGCCTTGTGGGTGTAAAGGTGGCGGAGTATAACGCCGACGTCACCCGCGGGCGCGTCTTCCAGCAGAATCCCGACCCGGATACCCTGGTGGAAGAGGGGACAGAGGTGACCTTCTACATCTCCCTGGGGGCGGAGCCGGAGGACGACACCACCCCGCCCTATATCCCCCCTGAGACCGGGCCTATCGACAGCGGCACCACCATTCCCGGCGGGGAGGAACCCGGCGGCGAGGACGGCCCGGAGGACGGCGAGCAGGGGAATCCTGACAACGGCGAGGGTGTTACCGTCAGTGGCTGAGGGGAGGATCGTCAAGGCCCTCAGCGGCTTCTACTACGTGGAGGCCGGGGAGACGCAGGTCACCTGCCGGGCCAGAGGGAAGTTCCGCCACACGGGGGAGAGCCCGCTGGTGGGGGATATGGTGCGCTATACGCTCACCGGCGCGGGGGAGGGCGTTATTGACGCAATCTTACCGCGCCGCAACCGCTTTTCCCGTCCCCTCATCGCCAACATCGACCAGATGGTGATCGTGGCCTCCGGGGCCGTCCCCGTCACCGATCCCTTCCTCATCGACCGCATGACCGCTATCGCCGTGAACGCGGGGGCGCAGGTGCTGATCTGCGTCAACAAGGCCGATGAAAACAGGGCCGTGGAGCTGATGGACACCTATAAAAAGGCAGGCTTCCGCGCGACCCTCACCAGCGCCGTCACCGGCGAGGGCCTTGACGATTTGAAAAATGAGCTCCAGGGGCGGTTCAGCGTGTTTACCGGCAACTCCGGCGTGGGCAAGTCCAGCATCCTGAACGCCATCTGTCCGGCCCTTATGATCCCCACCGGGGAGGTCAGCCAGAAGCTGGGCCGGGGCCGCCATACCACCCGCCACGTGGAGATCTTCAGGACTCCCGACGGGGCCATGATCGCCGACACGCCGGGCTTTGCCGCCTTTGACCTGGAAAGTTCTGAGCTGACAGACCCCGAGAAGCTCCAGTACGCCTTCCCGGACTTCGCCCCCTATGTGGACAAATGCCGCTTCGTGGGCTGTTCCCACACCAAAGAGCGGGGCTGCGCCGTGCTGGAGGCCCTGGAGGCGGGAAAGATAAGCCCCACCCGGCATAAAAGCTACGCGCGGCTTTATGAGCAGCTCAAAAGCGTCAACGCCTGGGAGCGCCGGGAGCAGCTTTAGGCTCTTTCCCGCCCTACGCAAAGCATTATACCACAACAATAAACGCTTATCAAGCATTATTTTGAAAAAATATAAATTATTTTTAATTCCTCCCCGAAGTCGGGGAGGAATTTTCACATTTTGGGCCTTTCCAGCATAGAATGGAACATTCCAGCGGGGGAGGCATCGGCGTGAAAAGGCGGAACAAGACCATAGGCGGGATCCTTGCGGCGGCGGGGGTGATGGTGATCCTCTCCCTTGTCCTGCCCACCTCCTTCTGGTGGTTTGTCCTGGGGATCTTCCTCATCTGCGTAGGGATCAGCGTCATGCGCCGGTGCTGATATGTTCTAAATTATGGACAACGGGCGTATACTCTCACAGTCAATAAACTGATGGGAGAGGTTGCTTATGAATATAGATCTGAAGGCCGACAGGATCAGCTTCCAGAGGCCCGCCCTGCGCCGGGTGCTGGCGCGGGAGGAGACGGCGGAGGCCATCGTACCCGACGCTCTGCCGGATATACTGCGTATTTTGGATACCAGGGGTATGGTGTGCCTGCGGGGCAAGGATTCCTCCGACGGGCGCGTTACCGTCACGGCCTCGGCGGAGCTGACGGTCCTCTATGTGCCGGAGTCGGGCGGGGGCGTGCGGAGGCTGGCGGTGTCCGTCCCCATGGAGATCACGGGGGAATGTCCCGAGGAGCTGGGGGAGGCGCAGATCACGGCTTTTCTGACCCTCACCGGCGCGGACGCCAGGACGGTGAATCCCCGGAAGGTGGTGGTGCGGGCCGAGTGTTCCTGCGACGTCAGGCTCTATATGCCGGCCTCCCTTACGAATACCGTGCCAAAGGAGACGGAGGGCGTCTATTATAAGACCGGCTCCGGGACGGCGCGCCTGCCGGTCTCCGTGACGGAAAAGACCTTCGTCATCACCGACGAGGCCAGATTCCGGGAGGGCGCCCCGGCGGCGGGGGAGATCCTCTGCGTCAAGACGGCCCTGACGGTGGAGAGCGCCAAGGCCGTCGGCAGCCGCGCCGTGGTCAAGGGCGCGGCGGTAACAGACGTTCTCTATGAGGCCAAGGAGGGCGGGCTGTGCTGTGAGACGCTGACCTCGCCCTTTTCCCAGATCGTGGAGACGGACGCTGTGGGGGAGGCGGCGGATTTTGATACCGTCATGGCGGTGACGAGCTTCTATTCCACCAGGAGCCTTATGGACGAGAGCGGCGGCGACGCGCTGAGCCTGGAGATCCACTGCGTCTGCCAGTGCGTGGCCTACGCCGACGCGGCCATACAGCGGGTCATGGACGCGTACAGCGTAAAATGCCCCGTGGAGCTGACTATGGGCCAGTGCGGGGTACAGCGCCTTGTGGGGCGGGAGACGCTCCACAGCGAGGCGGCGCTCTCCGTCCCCACGGCGGAGCGGGCGGCGAAGGTGCTGTCCGTGGCGGCGGGCGTGTCCGGCGGGAGCGTCAGGAACGCCCAGGAGGGGAGGACCGCCGTGACGGTACTCCAGGCATCCGTGCTGTATGAGAACGCCTCCGGGGAGATCCTGGCGGCCTCCCGGAGAGGGGAGACGGAGTGGAAGCTCCCCGCCGGAGGCGAGCTGGGCAATGTCAGTGTGGCGGGTGATATCCAGGTGACCGTCAACGACGGCGGCATCGAGCTGCGGGCCGGTCTGGAGGCGCAGGTCAGCCGGGTGGAGGAGCTGAACGAGGCGTATGTGGAGTGCCTGGAGCTTCAGGAGGAGCAGGCTTTGGATAAGGCCGATCTGCCCTCCCTGACGGTGGTGCGGTGCGCCTCCCCCGACCTGTGGGCGCTGGCCAAGAGCCACCTGTCCACCGAGGAGGCCATTTTGGAGGCCAGCGGGCTGGAACCCGGCTCCACGCCTGAGCGGGGAGCGGTGCTGCTGGTGCCGCGCCTGTGAGATAAAATAAAATTATGTACTTACCCCGGTTGCCTGATGGCCGCCGGGGTTTTCGCTGTCAGTTCTGGTGATTCTGCTGGTTGTTGTTCTGCTGCTGATTCTGCTGGTTCTGCTGATTGTTGTTCTGCTGCTGGTTGTTGCGGTTATTGTTATTCTGCTGGTTATTCTTGTTCTGGTTGTTCATTGCTTTTCACCTCCTGAGGTGATTTTATTATTGACAAGATTTCAGAGATTATACGTTGCAAATTTTATCTTCTTATGCTATAATTCCTGTATCTGCGTATTACGGAAGGATGGTCAATCTATGTCAGGACATTCCAAATGGCATAACATACAGAAAACAAAGGGCGCGGCGGATGCCAAGCGCGCCCAGGCCTTCACCAAGATCGCCCGTGAGATGATCGTGGCGGTGAAGGAGGGCGGCGGCTCCATCGACCCGGCCAACAACTCCCGCCTGGCCACCGTCATCGCCAAGGCCAAGGCCGCCAATATGCCCAACGACAACATAAAGAGGACCCTGGAGAAGGCCGCGGGCAGCGCCGGCGGAGACAACTTCGAGTCCGTCACCTATGAGGGCTACGGCCCTGAGGGCGTGGCCGTTATTGTGGACGCCATGACCGATAACCGCAACCGCACCGCCTCCGAGGTCCGGCACCTCTTTGACAAATACGGCGGAAATATGGGCGCAGCCGGGTGCGTCAGCTGGTCCTTTGAGAAGAAGGGCGTTATCGTCATCGACAACGAGGACGAGGACTATGACGAGGACACCGTCATGATGGACGCGCTGGAGGCCGGAGCCGACGATATGCAGGCCGAGGACGAGACCTTTGAGGTCTACACCGACCCCGACAGCTTCCCGGCGGTGCTGGAGGCCCTGGAGGCCAAGAAGTATAAATTCGTCTCCGCCCAGGTGGAGATGGTACCCCAGAACTACATCAAGCTCACCGACGAGGAGAACATCAAGAAGTTTGAGAAGATGCTGGAGCTGATGGACGACAACGACGATATCCAGAACGTCTGGCACAACTGGGACGAGGACTAAAGCCTATAACGGCTCAGACGTCAAGATAAAATAACAAGATAAAGATATGATATAAGGAGATTTTCATGCGGCATCTGAATTGACAGCGGTAAAACGAATAAGCCCTGCGGCCTTTGTCTCAGGGCTTGATTACCGCTGTCAATTCAATAAAGAAAGGATACTTTCGCGTGAAAAGGAATCTCCATATTCTGTACGCCATATCCTTT
>CANPWM010000027.1 GCA_947584295.1 uncultured Oscillospiraceae bacterium
GGCTCCTCGGAGGGGATAAAGAGAAGCGGGAGGTTGTCCCAGTTATCTATATGCCCCAGCTCGTAGTTGCGCTTCACGCACCGGTTCAGGACCGGGTCGGCGATGGTCTTGACCATATCCCCGTCGTAGTCCGCGCCGCCCAGCCGCTCCGCGGCCAGCATACCGGCGTCCACCATCACTACGTCCGTCAGGTGGCCGAGGTAATACTTCCGCATATTCTCCGCCTTGCCGTAGGGCTCAAGCTGTATTTCCTCATTCCGGGCGATGTGTGGATTGCGCAGGAGGGTGCAGGCGTCCCCCGGCTTATACGCCGCTCCGGGCGCGTAAAAGGAGTTGGCCTTGAAATGCGTGCTCATGGCGGCACTGTAAAAGGTCCTCTGCCGGCTGTCCGCGTTGCGGAGAACTTCATCATGGTCGATCAGGAAGGTCAGAAACTCCAAAAGGTCACCGGAGAGAAAGCGGTTGTCCCCCTCCACCAGCAACCGCCCCAGGGCGTACTGCTTCAGGGTGTGCTTGGCCATGGCGTCCAGCTGGTCGGTGAACACCGGCTCGTTGATGAACAGCGGATTCTTCCGAAGCACCTTCGCCCGGACGTCGTTACCCTCCGTGAAAACCGACAGCCTGTATTCGGGGCTTGCGCACAGGTCATAGTACCTCTGCTCCGTGGCCTTGGTGATCCACCGGCGCACGTCGATACCGGGACTGTATGTCCACCCCAAGGGCAAATCAGCGGGACGGAATTCCTCCTCTGTCATGGACAGCGTGTTCAGGAACTGGTAGTTGAGTTCCGTGTATCGCTCCGGCTTGGGCTTGCCGGCGTTGGTGACGTAGAGGGCGTGGCCGTATTTCGTGAACCGCTCCCAGTAACCATTCCAACTGAGATGGTTCTCCTCCATCCACCCAAGGCCCTTGACCATGCTCCGGGTGAGGATGACGTCCACGCCGTCCACCGGATGGCGGGTTCCCCAGATGTCCGTGACGTACCCGCACCCGGCGCTGTGAAGGAAGTCCTTAAAATCCACCTCATGGAGCATCCCCTTGACGAAGGGGAGACGGATCTGGAAAGAGTGGTGGATATGGCGTCCGCAGGTTTTTCTGTCGATGACCTTGGCGTACTCCGGCGAGATCAACCCCTCGCCGTCAAAGCGCTTGACATTGAGGGGCCGCGCGGACTCCGGCTCCACCCGGCGGTATCTCCTGACGCCCTCCCGGACAGTCTCGCCCTCTACGGTGACGATTTTGGAGCTGACCTCAAACTCCTCATTCTCCACCACCACGACCCTGCCGGGACGGGCGATGTCGATCCCGTCTATCCGCGCCCCACTGGACAGCATCAGCCCGTTGTAGGCGTAGAGCTTGGACAGCTGACACCGGCCCACTGCCATGTCCAGCATGATCCGCCGCCGGACCTCGTCGCGGAGGTCCGCACGGATGAAGGACAGCCGCCCCTGACGGCTCATACTGCCGGAACGCTCAAAGGCGACATAGCTGTGTTCGCCGGCTCCAAAGTCCAGCGTGACTCCCTCCGGCCTGAAAAGCGACTCCGCTTTTTTCTGCCTGTCCCGGTCGGCCCGGTCAAAGATGCCGGCGAAGTCCATGTAGAAAATGACATCGGAGAGCTCCGCCCGGATGCGCTCACCGCTCGCCGCAGGAAATGTCCCCCCGTGCAGGACGCATACAGTCTGGTAAAAGAGCGCGTTGTCCTCCTGCTCGTTATTCCCGTAGACGACACAGCGGCGTGTGGCGTTCTTGTCCAGGCAAAAAGAGAAGTGGTCTCCGTCCTCCCTGGCGTACCCAAGTACCGCTCTGGCGGAAAGACGGTGGATCAAATATTTCACGCTCAATTTTTCCTCACCTGCCTTTTCCCATCCTACCACAAAACACCTTCCGAGACAATATAGAAATTGCTCCCACTTTTGTGAGGAGCAAAATATTTTGCCAAGGAGGTTTTAAAATGGCAAACAACAACCTCACCGTCATCGACGGTGAAACCCTGGCGGACATGAGACTGCCGCCGGCGCAGTACTGCGTGAAGTCTCTGCTCCACCAGGGTGTGACGATCCTGGGCGGAGCGCCAAAGATCGGGAAGTCCTGGATGGTGCTGGACCTGTGCGTCCGGGTGGCGAAGGGAGAGAGCGTGTTCGGGTTGGAGGTGCGACAGGGAACTACGCTCTATCTCTGCCTGGAGGACACCCTGCGGAGGATACAGCACCGGCTGGTCAGCCTCACCGACGAAGCTCCCGCCAACATGTTCTTCTCCACCGAGGCTCGTACATTGACCGAAGGTCTCTGCGACCAGGTCAGAGAGTTTGTGAGAGCTCACCCCGACACGATCCTCGTGGCCGTGGACACGTTCCAAGTCATCCGCAGTACCACCCCGGATGTCTCCTACGCCACGGACTACCAGGACGTGCGGGAACTGAAGAAGCTGGCGGATGAGCTGGGCATCTCCATTCTGCTGGTCCACCATCTGCGTAAGCAGGGAGCCTCCGACCCGCTGAACAAGCTCTCCGGCACAACGGGCATTGCCGGAGCTGTGGACGCCGTGCTGGTGCTGGAGAAAAGTGACCGATGCCAATCCGGGGCGGCGCTCATCTGCACAGGCCGGGACATCGAGTACCGGGAGTTGGAGCTGCGGTTCGAGAGTGCGGAATGTTCCTGGGAGCTGGTCTCGGACAGCGCGGAGGACCCGGCAATGCTCCTGCCGCCGGAGCTGGGGGACCTGGTGGAGTTCATGAGGACCGAGGTGCGTTTTTCCGGGAGCAACACGGAGCTGGCGGAGCGGTACAACGCTCACGCTGGCCGGAACCTCACCGCCAAGAAGCTCAAGCAGCTCATGAACAAGTGGCGCTATGAGCTGGAGGCACAGGGCCTGGTGTTCGAGAGCCGCCGAAGCAACGGTCAGCGGTTCGTGGAAGTCTCCCTCTCTGCGTTGGGGAGTGACGCAAGTGACTCAAGTGACGCAACAGTCGATGCCCTCATCCCATGCGGCACTTGCGTCCCTTGCGACCCTGTCGCCGCACACGTCGCCGCAGCAGCGCCAGTAACACTGGAGGTGGCATCGTGAGTCGCCTCTGCTCTAAGAGCCCACACAGCGCCAGTGTCGCCCAACTTCAAGAGGCAATCTCTCCGAGAATTTCAGCGCGGTTACGGCAGAGAAAAACTCTCCTCTTGGGAGAGGCAAGCATCGCGTTTGTCTGTACACCGGGCCCTGCCCGGCGCCCCGCCAAACGCATTTGCGGGCAGAAGCCCGCACCCACTATGACGGAGGTGGAAAATGAAAAAGGACACAACCCTCAGCATCCGCCTCTCCAAACTTGAACTGGACATCATTCGAGCCGAGGCGAAGAAGGCGCACCTCTCCCAGAGCGATTACGTCACTCAGTGCTGCCTCGGTCAACAGGTGGTGGTGATGGACGGACTCAAGGAAGTGCTGACGGAGCTACGCAGGATAGGCAGCAACGTCAATCAACTCGCGGTGCTCTGCAACATGGGTAAGCTCAATGCGGTGAACCTCAGCGGAGTACAACAGTCACTCTCCGAGGTCGGACGTACCCTCCGTGAGATGCAGGAGGGCAGATGAACAGATGGCGATAGTCAACTTCGTCAACTACTCCAGCCGCTCAAAGAGCAGTCAGTCCCGCGGGTGCATGAGGTCGGTGATGAAGTACGTCTCGCGGGACGACAAAACTCTGTGGCATGACCGGCAGCTCGTCACTGGGGTCAACTGTCAGGCCGCCTCGGTCTACGACGACTTCCTCAACACCAAGCTCCTCTACCACAAGGACGGCGGCAGGATGTTCTACCATCTGGTCCAGAGCTTCCCCAGCGGCGCGGAAGTGAATCCCGCGACTGCTCACGCTGCGGCGCTCAAGCTGGCGGAACAGTTCAAGGATCACGAGGTGCTGGCCTGCACACACACTGACCGGAACCACGTCCACTCACACCTCATCATCAACAGCGTCAACTTCGAGACAGGCCGCAAGCTCCACGTGGACGGCGATGTGATCCAGCAGCTGAAAACAGTCAACGACCAGATCTGCGCCGAGCTTGGCCTGCCGGTGTTCGAGCCGCCGAGGGAAAAGAAGGAGAAGCCTATGTCCTCCCGCGAATACCGCGTCGCCGAGAAAAGACTAAGCTGGAAGTTCGCGCTGATGGCTACCATCGACCTGTGCATGGCCTACGCAGGTAGCCGGAAGGAATTCATCGAGCTCATGAAAAGCGTGGGCTATGATGTGAAGTGGACGGACGAGAGAAAGTACATCACCTACACCACACCGGAAGACCAGCGGTGCAGAGATAACAAGTTACACGAAACTAAATATCTAAAGGAGAACATGGAATATGAGTTCGCAATCCGACAGGCCCAAGTCCTTGGAGGAACTGAAGGCCCTGAACAAGCCACCTCAAGTGGAAGTGCTGACGCTCCTCAGTGGTCTGCTCCAGCGTCAAGCAAGAATAGAAGAAGCGCTCACGACGCTGATGACAGTCGAGGACGCGGAGAGGATACTAAACCAGACAGACAGCCTGAGCAACCGCATACAAGTTCTGCAAAAACAGGTTGGGAATCTAAGCGAGAGCATTTCTACGAGCACCGAAAACATGGAGAGAGCTTCGAGGAAGTCCGTGCACAGCTTAACGCATACCGCGAAAGTCTCAATCGTTCTGACCGCGATAGCGCCCTCACTCTCGACCCTGTTGCTGACGCTCTTATCTCGACTGCTGTGACCGTGGCGACTCTCTCCGACACCAGCCCTGTCCGCGACGCCACCATCATGCGTCAGCACATCGACTCCAAAGCGTACCGTGAGCGTCAGCGCAAGCGCATCGCCATGGGCCACAAGCCCGACGACCATGAGGACGAAGAAAATCAACCAAACCGACAGCAGACCATGTCCATGTGACGGTCTGCGTTTTTGTTGCCCCGCTATGGGGAGAAAGGAATCTATGGATAAAAAGAAGGAACTCAAATTAGTGAAGGACTGGCTGCCCTTCCGTGTCAACGGATGCGAGGTGGAGATCTTCTTCCCCTCCGCCTATGACTCTGAGCCAGAAACCCACCCGGAGGATCTGGAGAAGGCCCTGATTGCCTCCTACCAGGTCAGGCAGGAGCCTGACGAAGGTGACGGATTTCAGTTGACCCAGGCCATGTGACTTAAAAAATCTCGGTATTCAAAAATAGTAGTAGACTTTGCAAACATGTTGTGGGATACTGTGTTCTGCCCGGTAACCTCCGGGTAGAACACAGCCGCGTGTACCTTGACAAGTGAATTGATTCCAGCCATACACCGCCATCCCACGACGCGAACGTGGAAAGGAACGGTGTAAAAATGGAAAATCAAAAAGTATATTGCCTCTACCGCGTCTCCACGCTGGGACAGGTGGAGAAAGACGACATTCCCATGCAAAAGCAGTGCTGCCGGGAATTTGCCCAGCGCCAGGGCTGGACCATCCTCAAGGAATTCTCCGAAAAGGGCGTCTCCGGCTTTAAGAAATCCGCCAAGGACCGGGACGCCATTCAGGAGATCCAGCGTGACGCCGCCGAGGGCAAATTCGACATCCTCCTGGTCTACATGTTTGACCGCCTGGGCCGCCGGGACGATGAGACGCCCTTCGTGGTGGAGTGGTTCGTCCGCAACGGCGTCCGGGTGTGGAGCACCGTGGAGGGCGAGCAGCGCTTCGACTCCCACGTGGACAAACTGATGAACTACATCCGCTACTGGCAGGCCTCCGGCGAGAGCATCAAGACCTCCATCCGCACCAAGACCCGCCTGGGCCAGATCGTGCAGGAGGGGCGGTTCCGGGGCGGCACCGTCCCCTACGGCTACCGCATCGAGAAGCAGGGGCGCGTCAACAAGCGCAACCATGAGGTCTACGAGATACTGGTGAACGAACAGGAGGCCGCCGTGGTGAAGACCATCTTCCAGAAGTACGTCTACGAGGGCTACGGCGCCCAGCGGCTCAACCGCTGGCTCTATGCCCAGGGTATCCGCAACCGGAAGGGAAGGAACTTCACTAACTCCACCATCATCAACATGCTCAAGAATATCATCTATGTGGGTATCCTCAAGAGCGGCGAGACGAGGTCCGAGGTCATCCCGGAGCTTCAGATCATCCCCGTGGAGCTGTGGGATCGCGCCCAGGCAATCATGGAAGCCCGCACCAAGCCGCACAACAGCGAGGTGCCCTTCAACTCCAAAAGCCGCGCCATGCTGTCGGGCCTTGTGTACTGCGGTCACTGCGGGAGCAAGCTGGTGCTGACCACCAGCGGCGGCTCACGGTACAAGCCCATAAAGGAGACAAGGCTGCGCTACACCTGCCACAACAAGATCCGCCACCCCCAGGACTGCGACGGTCAGACGGGCTACTCCCAGGAGAAGCTGGACGGCATCGTGGAGACGCTGCTTCGGGCGCTGTTCAGCAACATAAAGTCCGTGTCGGAAAAGGAGCTGGTATCCACCCAGCTTGAGCAGAAAACCGTGGAACAGCGTGGGACATTGTCCCTCCTGAAGACCCAAAAGGCTCAAAAGGAGAAGGAGCTCGCCAGCTATAAAAACGAGGTCTACAAGGCCATCCGTGGCGAGAGCACATGGGACAGCCGCCTCCTGAATGAGCTTATTGGTGACACAAGGACAAAGCTTACGGAGCTTGAAGCGGAGATCGCATCGGCGGAGCAGGCCCTTGCCGACACCGACCGCACCGCCGCAGAGCTGCGTGAACAGTATGACCGTGTCCTCACCTGGGCGGACATGTTCGATGGGAGCACCACCGAGGGCAAGAAGATGATCGCCTACCAGCTCATCCGACAGGTTCGGGTATACAGGAACTTCCGAATTGAGATAGACCTGAAGATGGACTTTGAACAATTCAAGGAGCTGTGGCATCGGGATGACAAAAAGATATTGGTAAACGTTTCTAAATAAAAAGTTCAGGAAAACCTCAAAAAAGGCTTTCCTGAACGGAAATGGTGGACCTGAAGGGACTCGAACCCTCGACCTCTCGGATGCGAACCGAACGCTCTCCCAGACTGAGCTACAGGCCCATTGGTGGTAAATATTTGATTTCATTGTTGGACTTTCGCGTCAGCGGGGGCGCGCACAAAACTTGCCAGAATGCGCTCCCAGCTGAGCTACAGGCCCCTGTAAGCCGTTTTTTCAAACAGCTTATCTATTATATCACATCTTCCCGATTTGTAAAGACTTTTATTTCAATTCTCCCAGGTAAATTTCCGCTTTCAGCACGGCCAGAACGGTTTTGGCGTCCACCAGATCCCCGGCCATGGTCATCTCATGGAGCTTCTTCAGGGGATAATACTCCACCTGCAAAAACTCCCCCTCGTCCAGATGGGCCTTCCCCGGCGTCAGCTCCAGCGCCAGGAAGATGTGTAGCGTCTCGGCGCAATACCCCGGCGACGGCAGGAGCGTCCCCAGCGAAATGAACTTCCCGGCGGTATAGCCCGTCTCCTCGGAAAGCTCCCGGGCGGCGCAGGCCATCGGCTCCTCCCCCTGCTCCAGCTTCCCCGCCGGGATCTCCAGCGTCTCCGCCATAAAGGGGTAGCGGAACTGGCGCACCATGGGAACCGTACCCTCCGGCGTCACCGCCAGCACGCCCACGCCGCCGGTGTGATCCACCACCTCCCGGTGGGCGGTCTTGCCGTCCTGCAGCTCCACCGTGTCGTTGCGCACCCGCATGATAAGGCCCTCGTAAATAATGTCACTTTTCAACGTTTTTTCGTAAAAAGCCATGGGATCACCGCCTTTTCTCCCATTATACCCGCTCCCGGCAACCGCCGTCAAGCCCGTTTTCTTGACGCATTGCACAAAAATCAGGCCCCGTTTTTGTTCGATTTGTCAGGTTGGGCTGTTTATTTTCCGGGCAAACCGGCGTATAATGCCCTTGTAAGCAAGAAAGGTCCCAATGAAGGGACCGCCAACATTTCAAGCCACAGGAACCCACGCAAAAAGGAGTGAGGCGGTATGTTCAAAGGGTTGACCCGCAGTCTGCACCGGCTTTTCGCCGACCGTATGCTTACAGTCCTCCGCCGGGATCAAAATTCCGGTACTTATGTGGAGGACAAAGACCTTGCGGAAGTTTTGAAAACCAGGAAAAAGAAATAATGCCAAAAAATAAGGCCGTCTCCCGGCGGCAACATGTAGGCTGCGGCAGCGGCTGAAAGCGCGTCCTCGGACACCCGCCGGGAGATGGCCTTATTTTCTTTTTTCCCCAAGCGTCCCCCAATCTGATCGTCAAAAAGGACGGTATGGCCTCTGCCATACCGTCCTTTTTTCAATTGGTTTTTCGGTTTTTACCCGTTCTTCGCGCCCTTCAGGGCCTTCATGCGCAGGGAGTGATCCAGAATGGCCTTGCGGATACGCAGGGAACTGGGCGTCACCTCCAGAAGCTCGTCGTCGGCCAAAAACTCCAGGCACTGCTCCAAGCTCATGATCCTGGGCGGCACCAGGCGCAGGGCCTCGTCGGAGCCGGCGGCCCGCATATTGGTGAGCTGCTTCTTTTTGCAGACGTTGACGGTGATATCCTCGTCCTTGGGCGTCTCGCCCACCACCATGCCGCCGTAGACCTGCACGCCGGGGGACACGAACATGACGCCCCGATCCTGGACGCCGAAGATGCCGTAGGCCACGGCCTCGCCGGTCTCGCTGGCCACCAGGGAGCCGGTGCCCCGGCGGCTGAGCTCGCCCTTGTACTTTTCGTACTTCTCAAAGACGGAGCTCATGATGCCCTCGCCCCGGGTGTCGGTGAGGAACTCGTTGCGGTAGCCAAAAAGGCCCCGGCTGGGGACGAAGAAGGTCATTTTCATGCGGGAACCCACGGGGTTCATCTCCACAAACTCGCCCCGGCGGGAGCTGAGCTTCTCGATGACCGCGCCGACAGAGTCCTCCGGCACGTCCACGACGACACGCTCGATAGGCTCGCACCTGTCGCCGTCGATCTCCCGCATCAGCACGCGCGGGGGCGATACGGCGAACTCATAGCCCTCCCGGCGCATCGTCTCGATGAGGATGCTGAGGTGCATCTCGCCGCGCCCGGCCACGTTGAAGCTGTGGTCGGAACCCTCCACCTCGGTGACCCGCAGGGACACGTCCTTCATGGTCTCCCGGAAAAGGCGGTCACGGAGCTGGCGGGAGGTGACGTACTTGCCCTCCTTGCCCGCGAAGGGGCTGTCGTTGACGGAGAAGGTCATCTCCATGGTGGGGGCGGAGATCTTCACAAAGGGCAGGGCCTCGGTTGCCTCCGGGGCGCAGATGGTGTCGCCGATGGAGATGTCCGGGATCCCGGACAGGGCAATGATATTGCCGGAGCTGGACTCCGTGACGGGCGTCCGGGCAAGGCCGGAGAACTCATACAGGCTCACGGTCTTGGCCTTTTTGGGGGCGGCGTCGGGGTCGTGGTAGTTGACGACGGCCAGCTCCTGATTCTGCCGAATAACGCCCCGCTCGATGCGCCCGATGGCGATGCGGCCCACATAGTCGTTGTAGTCCAGGGAGGAGACAAGCATCTGGAGCGGCTCGCCGTCGTGATCCTCCGGGGCGGGAATGTAGTCCACAATGGTGTCAAAGAGGGGCTTCAAGTCCGTACCCGGCACGTCGGCGGAGTAGCTGGCGGTACCCTGGCGGCCGGAGCAGAACAGCATGGGGGAGTCGATCTGCTCGTCGGTACAGCCCAGCTCAATGAGCAGCTCCAGGATCTCGTCCACTACCTCCAGCATACGCTGGTCGGGCCGGTCGATCTTGTTCAGCACCACAATGACCCGGTGGCCCAGCTCCAGGGCCTTGGACAGAACGAAGCGGGTCTGGGGCATGGGGCCCTCGGCGGCGTCCACCAGCAGGATAACGCCGTTGACCATCTTCAAAATGCGCTCCACCTCGCCGCCAAAGTCGGCGTGGCCCGGGGTGTCCACAATGTTGATCTTGATGTCGCCGTACTGCACGGCGGTATTCTTGGCCAAAATGGTGATGCCGCGCTCGCGCTCCAGATCGTTGGAGTCCATAACGCGCTCCTGCACCGCCTGATTCTCCCGGAACACGCCGGACTGCTTGAGCATCTCGTCCACCAGCGTGGTCTTTCCGTGGTCAACGTGGGCGATAATGGCCACGTTCCTGATCTTTTTTTCCAAAGCTAACACTTCTCCCTGCGCGTAAATTTCAACCGATAAATTATATACCAGCAAAACGCCGCTTTTCAAGCGCAGAAACGGAAAAGCGAGCGTGGGATTTATTATTTTTTTCGTCAAAATGGACGAGGGGTATGAGGGGTATAAGGTTGCCCACCTTAACGGCGGGCGGGAGGATTTGCTTTCTCCTCTTTTGCACAATCCACCCGTACGGGCCGCCGCCCACGGCGGCCCACCGTCATGCGCAACATCTTTCCCATAGCTTTTTATTCGCCCCAACGCACATTTTTTCCGTACGGGCCGGACACCCGGCCGGCCCGTCTTCCGACTTCCCACTTTAGAACGCCCACCAAATTTCCCAAAAACCTCCCCATAAATTGTAGGGGCCGCCTCTCTTGGCGGCCCGCGTTACCATCGAATTTCGCAATAACTCATTCTTACGCTTCCGTAGGGGTCGCCCTCCCGGGCGACCCGTCCCCCGTTGATTGACCGCCCGGATATTGACCGGGACGGGCCGCCGCCCACGGCGGCCCACCATCTTACGCAATATCTCTCCCATGTCTTTTTGTTCGCCCCAACGCACATTTTTTCCGTACGGGCCGGACACCCGGCCGGCCCGCCTTACAATTTACGAAGACCTACCCCACAACGCCGTACGGGCCGCCGCCCACGGCGGCCCACCGTCTTACGCAATATCTTCCCCATATTTTTTTATTCGCCCCAACGCACATTTTTTCCGTACGGGCCGGACACCTGGCCGGCCCGCCTTCCGATTTACGAAAAAACTATCCTCATACGCCGTAGGGGCCGCCGCCCACGGCGGCCCACCGTCTTACGCAATATCTCTCCCATGTCTTTTTATTCGCCCCAACGCACATTTTTTCCGTACGGGCCGGACACCTGGCCGGCCCGCCTTACAATTTACGAAAACCTACCCCACAACGCCGTACGGGCCGCCGCCCACGGCGGCCTACCGAATCTCCGAAAAACTTCCCCATAAGTTGTAGGGGCCGCCTCTCTTGGCGGCCCGCTATTGGAATACGCGGCGAAGCCGCAACCTTTTTGGAAGGCGGCATTGTAATTCGGTTGGCGGGCCGCCAAGAGAGGCGGCCCCTACAATGTCTGAATCAAATTTCCGGGAATTTGCCCTGCGGTTCCGCCCCTTCCGTCACTCTATCCCCTGCCACCACCAGGAGGGGGAGAAGGGGCCGTCCTGCCAGTTGACCGTCTCGCCCAGACGCGGCGTCAGGGCGGCGAGGCCCGTCTCACCGGCTCGGAGGGCAAAGCGCTGGGCCGGGTCGTCCCAGCTGTGGCCGGACAGGGCAAAAGCGCCCCAGTGGAGAGGCATGGCGGCCTTGGCCCCCAGGGTCAGGGCCGCGTCTACGGCCTCCTCCGGGAACAGATCCACCTGGGCCTGGGAGGGGCTGTACTGGCCGCAGTCCAGAAGCGCCAGGTCAAAGTCGCCATAGCGGCTGTGGATCTCCTCAAAGTGGCGGCCCATGCCGGTGCCGCCGCTGACATAGACCTGGTGATCGCCGTTCGTCAGCACCCAGGAGGCCCAGAGGGTGCGGTTTTTGTCCGTGACGTTCCGCCCGGAGTAGTGGCGGGCGGGGGTGCAGGCGACGGTGAGGGATCCGGCCTCCGTATCCTCCCACCAGCCCAGGGCCGTGATCTTCTCTCCGGCCACACCCCAGCGGCGCAGGTCGTTCTCAATGCCAAAGGGGACGATGTAGCGGCCCACCTTGCCGTCGATGGCCTGAATGGTGGCCATATCCAGGTGGTCATAGTGGTCGTGGGTGATGATCACCAGGTCGATGGACGGCAGGGCCTCCGCCGTCAGGGCGGGGGCCGCGAAGCGGCGGGAACCGGCGAAGGACACCGGGGAAGCCCTCTCCGACAGCATCGGGTCAAAGAGGATATTAAGGCCGCTCATCTGCAAGAGAACGGTGGAATGGCCCAGCCAGGTGACAGTCAGATCGCCCTCCCCCGGCTCGTCCAGCAGGGCGGGGGTCACAACGGGCAGCGGCTCCGCCGGGGCGGTACCCTTGCCCGTGGAGCGGTCGGCGTAAGCGTCGGTCCCCCTGGTGCGCAGGGCGGTGATCTCCTCGTTGAAGAACCTGTTGCCCTCGTAGTTGACGGACCGGGCGGTGTAGATGTTCCTGTCGGGGCGGCTGATACGGGCGCTGAAGGGCGGGTAGAGGCCCACAAAGAGGGCGAGGGCAACGACCGCCAGCGCCGCGATCAGCACCACCCGGCCGGTGACCCTGGCCCACCGATGACTTTGGAAAAAGCTCCTTACGGCTTTCATACCATCACGTCCTTCCTGGGGACTATTATACGCCGGGCCGCGGGAAAACGCAAGACGGAACGGGAAGGACGGGCAAAAACGCCTTTTGCGCGGGCGGGACGGCTCACCGCCGCCCCACGTCCACGATGTCCCGTGTCGCGATTTTGGCGTTTGTCAAAAGCAGGACGCCGGAGGCGGGGTGACTGGCCATATACTCCCCCTGGGTGACCCGGTAGCGGCCCAGCTCCGCGCCGTTATCGCTCTCCTGGCAGTCAAACCAAGTGACGGTGACGCTGTCGCCCCGGCGGAGGGCGTGGAGCCGCCGATCCAGCAGCTCGGCCCTGTCGGCGGGGATCTCCGGGCGGGGGACGAAGCGAGGCTCTCTGGCCGCCAAAGAGTCGTCCAGGCCCCGGAGGGCGGAGAAGGGCGCGAAGATCTTGGCCCTGTCGGCCCGGGCCATTTTGGGATAGCGGCTGCCCCGCCGGGTGTTGATGATGTCCTGATAGCTGTTCATTTTCTGTGACCTCCGATCTGGCCGTTCCGCTCTCTGGCGGTGGCTCCGTCTAAAAAATCGTACCCTTTCAGCAGGGCGGCTTTTTCTAAAGAGTAAAACATTTTTCCGGCGGCATGTACGTCGGAAAAATGCCCTTTTGTCACGCAAGTGTACGGGCTGTACCCGTGCGCGCGGCGTGACGGCAGGGGGAAATATCTGAATTTCGCAAAATTCAGATATTTTTCCCGCACGTTCCTTTTGTCGGGAAAAGGCCCTATGGCCTTTTCCGACAGGTTATTTTCTGTGACCTCCGATCTGGCCATTCCGCTCTCTGGCGGTGGCCCCGTCTAAAAAATCGTACCCTTTCAGCAGGGCGTTTTTCCCGTATTTCCTGTGTACGTCCAGCACAGCCCGCTGGAGGGCGCTCTCCCGGCGCTCCCGCCGGTGGTCGGAGAACAGATCCATCTGCTCCGTCCGGCAGGCCCCGTCGGAGAGGCGTATGGCGGTAAGATTCAGCCGCCGTACCGTCAGCTCCCGGTTAACGATCCGATCAAACAGCGCCAGCGCGGCCCCGGCCACCCGGGACAGCGCGTCGGTGGGCGTACCAAGCGTCTGGGTGCCGTGGGCGGAGACAGGGACGCGGCGCCCGTAGTGGTCGGTCTTAACGGCGCCGTCCCAGCCGGTATTCTCCCGGTCATAGCCCACGTGGAGGACCACCGCCTCCGCGATAAGCCCCCGGGCGGTCAGATCCAGCGCCAGCTCCTCGGCCATCTCCCGTAGGACGATCCGGGCCTCGTCATAGCGGTAGGGCCGGGAGAGTACCTGCCCGGTACTGCGGGAGCAGTCCGTGGGCCGGTAGGCCTTGATATCCGCCATGGTGCAGCTCTCCTCGCCCCAGGCGTGGTCGATGAGGATCTCCGCGTCCACCCCAAAGACGCGGTAGAGGGCGGCCTCGTCCCGAAGGCTCAGGCGGGCCAGATCCCCCATGGTAAAGACCCCCAGCCCCGCCAGCCTGGAGGAGATGCCCCCGGCCACCTGCCAGAAGTCGGTGAGGGGCCGGTGATCCCACAGCAGCTGCCGGTAGCTCTGCTCGTCCAGCTCCGCGACGCGCACCCCGTCCCGGTCGGGCCTGGCCTTTTTGGCCACGATGTCCATGGCGATCTTGGCCAGGTACAGGTTCGTCCCCAGCCCCGCCGTGGCGGTGATGCCCGTCTGGCGCAGCACGTCCCGGATCATGGTGACGGTCAACTGGCGGGTCGTCAGCTTCAGGGGCCTTGTGTACCTGGACGCGTCGATAAACACCTCGTCGATGGAATAGACGTGAATATCCTCCGGGGAGACGTATTTCAGATAGATGCCGTAGATCTTCGCCGACGTCTCCACGTAGAGGCCCATCCGGGGCCGCGCCACCAGAAAGTCCACGTCCCGCCCCGTGCGGGCCTTCACCTCCCGGAGCTTCTCGTAGACCTCGAAAAGCCGGGGCCGGCCGGGGACCCCCAGGGCCTTCAGCGCCGGGGACACCGCCAGACAGATGGTCTTGTCCGTCCGCTCCTCGTCCGCCACCACCAGCCGCGCCGTCAGGGGATCCAGCCCCCGGGCCACGCACTCCACCGAGGCGTAGAAGGATTTCAGATCAATGCAGATGAACACGTCCCGCCCCTTCCTTCGCTTACAGGATACCACCAAAGGTGTGTAAAAAATGACACACCCCGGGGCAAATTTCCTCTTGACATTTTGGGAAGTACGATGTATAATATGGCAAATGAACTTCCCAACCGCAAGACCATTATAGGCGTTTAGGCTTCCCTTGTCAAGAGAAAAATGAAAAAATTGAGAAGTAAAATTACCCAAAAGGAGGCGGCGGCGTGAAATTTGGCGAAAAAATAAGAGTCCTGCGGACTCAGAAAAAGATCTCCCAAGAGCAGGCGGCCCGGGCGGCGGGCATCTCCCGCAGGGCCTACGGCTCCTATGAGCAGGACGGTATCTACCCCCGCAACCGGGAGATCTACGCCCGGCTGGCGGCGCTTTTTGAGTGCGACGTCAACTATCTTCTGACGGAGGACGAGGATTTTGTCGCCCAGGCGGGGGAGAAATACGGCCCCCGGGGCCGCGCCCAGGCCCAGCGGCTCGTCTCCGAGGCCACGGCGCTTTTTGCCGGCGGGGAGCTGGCGGACGAGGACAAGGACGAGATGCTCCGGGCCATTCAGGAGGCCTACTGGATCGCCAAGGAGCGCAACAGAAAGTACACAGGTGGCGCATGACGGACAAGCTTGAGATCGCCCGGCGCGCCGACGCGCTGGTGCGCTTTTCCGGCCAGCGGGATCCCCGGCGGCTGGCCCGGGAGCTGGGGGTGGAGATCCTGACCCGGCCCTTTGCCGCCCAGAAGGGGGCCTACACCGTAGTGGTGCGGGTGCCGTTCATCTTTCTGAAGGAGGGCCTGGAGCCGGTCTTAGAGCGGATCGTCCTGGCCCACGAGCTGGGGCATCATATCCTCCACCGGGCCCAGGCGGAGGAGCGGGGCGGGTTCCGGGAGTTTGACCTTTTCAACGTGAACGCCGGCCGGCTGGAGCGGGAGGCCAACCTGTTCGCCGCCCAGCTCCTGCTGCCCGACGAGGAGTTTCTGGAGTACGCCCGCCGCGGCTGGGACGTCCATGCCATCGCCGCCGCCCTGGAGACGGACGTCAATTTGGCGGCCCTGAAGGGCGATATCCTGGCCGCCCGTGGCTGTCCCCTCCGCCCCCAACCCCACAAGGCGCGGTTTTTATCGGCGTGAGGGCAAGGCAGGAATTTTTCGGAAATCTATTTATAGTAGGGGTCGCCCTCCCGGGCGACCCGTCCGCCGATAATTGACAGCCCGTCTCCCCAAAAGGTTGCGGCTCCGCCGCGTATTTAAATTTCGGGCGGGTTTTGAACCCGCCCCTACGGCTTTTTTGGGAAGATTATTCCTTTATTTGCAAAATCTATCATCAGGGCTTGTAGGGGCCGCCTCTCTTGGCGGCCCGTGGCACCATCGAATTTCGCAATAACTCATTCTTATGCTTTTGTAGGGGTCGCCCTCCCGGGCGACCCGTCCATCGTTGATTGACCGCCCGGATATTGACCGGGACGGGCCGCCCGGGAGGGCGGCCCCTACGGGTGCGTTTAACGTAATGCGTCAGGAATACGGCGGGCCGCCAAGAGAGGCGGCCCCTACAATCACTAACGAAACAGCTCAAATAAGCGCCGTACGGGCCGCCGCCCACGGCGGCCCACGTCATACGCAACGATTCCCCAATAATTTTCCCGCCTTCCCCCAACGTAAAAATATCCGTACGGGCCGGACACCCGGCCGGCCCGCCAATCGAATTACGAAAAAACCATCGTACAACCTTGTAGGGGCCGCCTCTCCAGGCGGCCCGTGGCAGCATCGAATTTCGCAACAATTAATTATTATGCTTTCGTAGGGGTCGCCCTCCCGGGCGACCCGTCCATCGTTGATTGACCGCCCGGATATTGACCGGGACGGGCCGCCCGGGAGGGCGGCCCCTACGGGTGCGTTTAACGTAATGCGTCAGGAATACGGCGGGCCGCCAAGAGAGGCGGCCCCTACAATCACAAACGAAACTGCTCAAATAAACGCCGTACGGGCCGCCGCCCACGGCGGCCCACATTTTTAATACGCGGCGTAGCCGCAACCTTTTTCGTGCGTGGCAAGTCCCGCTTTCCACACCCGCCATCGTGCGGGCGCTCCCCCGGGGTTCTCCACATAGGGGCCGCGGCCCCTGTGTGGTCGATTAAGGAGGGAGTCCAGAGGGGGGAAATCGAAATCCCCCCTCTGGTTGTTTTTCTCTGCTTTGTTACTTTCATCTCTTTTGTCAACACAAAAGAGATGAAAGTAAATCCCCCCCCCGCCCCATAAGGGCGGCCCCCTTATACCCCCGCCGGGGTCAGGCTACTTCCCTACGCAAAACCTTGCGAATATCCGCTGGGTGACGTCGGCGGAGAGGGCGCGGCCCGTGAGCCGCCCCAGGGCGTTCAGGGCCGCCTCGATCTCCGTCAGGACGGCGTCGGGGGTGACGCCGTCCCCGATGGCGGCCTTGGCCGCCCGGACGCCGGACAGGGCGGCCTCCACCTCGGCGGCCTGGCGGGCGTTGGTGAGCAGTTCCCCGGCGGGCGCGTCGGGCGCGGCGGGGAGGAGCTTTGCCAGGGTCTCGGAGAGGGCCTCCAGACCCGCGCCGGTTTTGGCGCAGACAAAGAGGCGCGGAAGCGCCTCCGGCAGAGCGTCGGGATCCAGCCCTTGGGGCAGGTCGGCTTTATTGAGGATCAGCACCGTGGGCGCCGCGCCCACGGCTTTTTTGATGATCTCCAGATCCTCCTGAGTCACCGGCTGGGAGGCGTCCAGCACCGCCAGGATCACCTGGGCCGACGCCATGGCGGCGAAACTGCGCTCCACGCCCAGCCGCTCCGCCTCGTCCGAGGCCCCCCGGATCCCGGCGGTGTCCATGAGCCGGAGCTTCCAATTGCCCAGAACGCAGACGTCCTCCACCGTGTCCCGGGTGGTGCCGGGGACGGCGGTGACGATGGCCCGGTCAAAGCCCAGCAGGGCGTTCAGCAGGGAGGATTTGCCTACGTTGGGCCGCCCCACAAGGGCGCAGCGCACCCCCTCCCGCAGAAGCCGCCCCCGCTGATAGGTGTCCAGCAGGGCGGAAAGCTCCCGCTCCGCGCCGGTCAAAAGGGCCAGGTAGTTTTTCGCCTCAAAGTCCTCGATGTCCTCGTCGGGCCAGTCCACCACCGCGTGGAAGTGGGCCACCATGTCCAGAAGCGCGGAGTAAATGGGTTCCGTTTTGCGGCTGACAGCGCCGCCCAGCTGTCCGGCGGCGTTTTGCGCGGCGGCCGCTGTCCCCGCGTCGATAAGGTCAATGACCGCCTCGGCCTGGGTCAGATCCAGCTTGCCCGCCAAGAAGGCCCGCTTGGTGAACTCCCCCGGCAGGGCCTGACGGGCGCCGTTCTCCAAAAGCGCCGCCAGAATGGCGGCCAGGGCCATCGGGGAGCCGTGGCACTGAAGCTCCGCCGTGTCCTCGCCGGTGTAGCTGTGGGGCGCCCGGGAGACGGTGCACAGGCATGTGTCCAGCACCGCGCCGCCCCGGCCGTAGACGTCGCCGTACACCAGCCTGTTGGACGGCGTATCCGCCATTTTCCGGCCCGATCTCGCCCGGAAAACGCCGTCAACGCACGCGACGGCCCCCTCCCCGGACAGGCGAATGACGCCGATGGCGGAGCGGACGTTTCCCGTGGCGACGGCGGCGATCAGGTCAGACATGGATCTCCTCCAGCTCCTGGAGCCACGCCTTGGCGACGGCGTCGGAGGGCATCCGCCAGTCCCCCCGGGGACTGAGGGCCACACTCCCCACCTTGGGGCCGTCGGGCAGGCAGGAGCGCTTGAACTGCTGGCTGAAGAAGCGGCGGACAAAGGTGCGCAGCCACTTCAGGATCGTCTCATCGTCATAGTCCCCGGCGAAGGCGTACCGGGCCAGCCGGAAGATCTTCCCCGGCCCCATGCCCCAGCGGACGAAGTAGTACAGGAAGAAGTCGTGAAGCTCATAGGGGCCCACCAGATCCTCGGTCTTCTGGCTGATCTCCCCATTCTCCGCCGGCAGAAGCTCCGGGGACACGGGGGTGGCCAGGATGTCGTTCAAAACGGCGGCCAGCTCGCCGTCCCCGCAGGAATCGGCGTACCAGCCCACCACATACCGCACCAGGGTCTTGGGTACTCCGGCGTTGACGCCGTACATACTCATGTGGTCGCCGTTGTAGGTGGCCCAGCCCAGGGCCAGCTCGCTGAGATCCCCGGTACCCACCACGATGCCGTTCAGGGCGTTGGCGATATCCATAAGGATCTGGGTGCGCTCCCGGGCCTGGGCGTTCTCATAGGTGACGGAGTGATCGCTCTCGTCGTGGCCAATGTCCTTGAAGTGCTGGCGGACGGAGGCCGTGATGTCCACCGTCCTCAGCTCCGCCCCCAGCTTCTCCGCCAGGAGCGTGGCGTTGGACTTGGTGCGCGCCGTGGTGCCAAAGCAGGGCATGGTGACGGCCACAAGGGCGTCACGCGGCAGGCCCAGCTCCCGGACGGCCATGGCGGAGACCAGCATGGCCAGGGTGGAATCCAGCCCCCCGGACACGCCCACCACCAGCTTTTTGGCGCCGATGTGCTCCGCCCGCTTTTGAAGGCCCCGGGTCTGGATCTCAAAGATCTCCGCGCACCGCTCCTCCCGCTCGGCGGGATCGGCGGGGACGAAGGGGCTGCGGCTCACGGGCCGGGTCAGGACGGTCTCCGCCGTCCCCAGCGCAAACGTCGTCCCAGCGACGCTGTACTGGAGGTTAATTTTCGGCTCGTCCAAGGCGCGGAAGGTGGTGTTCCGGCGGCGCTCAAAGGCGAGGCGCTGCACGTCGATCTCACTGACGGTGAGGCCCGTTTTGAACCGGCTCTCCGCCAGGATCGAACCGTTTTCGGCGATGAGATCGTGTCCCGCGAACACAAGGTCGGTGGTGCTCTCCCCGTCCCCCGCGTCGGCGTAGACGTAGGCGCAGTTGAGCCGCGCGGACTGGTTGCGCACCAGCTCCCGCCGGTAGGCGGCCTTGCCCACCAGCTCGTTGGAGGCGGAGAGATTCAGGATCACCGTGGCCCCCAGGGCGGCAAGCCGGTTGGAGGGCGGATCCGAGGCCCACAGATCCTCGCAGATCTCCACGCCCACGGCAAGGCCGGGAACGTCATCGAAGGGGAAAAACTGGCTCGTGCCGAAGCAGACGCCGTGTTCGCACAGGGTATCCCAGCAGTTGTCCGGCCCTCCCGCCTCAAACCAGCGCTTTTCGTAAAATTCGCCGTAGTTGGGAAGGCGCGTCTTGGGTACGACGCCCAGGAACCTGCCCCCCAGCATCACCACGGCGCAGTTGTAGAGCTTTCCCTCGTGCCGCACGGGGCACCCCAGGGCGATGAGCATGTCCAGCGGCTCCGTCATGGCCCTGACGCGCTCCAGCGCCTTTTCGGCGGCGTCCAGCAGGGTGTCCTGCAAAAAGAGATCCCCGCAGGTGTAGCCGGTGATACAAAGCTCCGGGAAAACCAGGATCTTGACCCCCAGGGCCGCCGCCTCATGGCAGAGCCTGATGATCTCCCCGGCGTTATAGTCGCAGTCCGCCACTCTGATCTTCGGCGTGGCCGCCGCCACCTTGATGAATCCGTCCTTCATTCCGGCACCTCCGTAAATTCAAAGAGATCCTCGTCAAAATAGTGGATCAGGGCGAGCCTGACGGTGTGGAGCGCGTCCTTCGGCCCGGCGACGCGGATAACGCCGTCGGAGAGGGTCAGCTCCACGCCCTCCGCCCCGTCCAGCCGGGGCAGCAGCTCCGTCTCGATCTCCGTCAGCAGCGCCTCCAGGTCCTGGGCGTAGTATTCCGCGCTCTCCGCCGGTTCATAACCCTTTACCGGCGTACCCTTGGAGAAAAACAGCATCGCCGTGGCCGTCACGCTCAGTATAAGCACCAGTATTGCCCCCGCGAGGCCCAGCTTTTTGGCAAATTCCTGTCCCGTGCCTATGGCCGATCCCTCCCTATGCTGCCGTAAGAGAAGCTCCTGACGGTGTAATATTCCGCCCAGTCCAAGCGCCGCGCCAGCTCCGCCGCCTCCCCCGTAAGGGCGTGGGTCAGCTCACCGTCCGCCACCCAGGCGGTACTGCCGGTGTTGACCATGGTGACCCGGGAGGCCGTCTAGCGGGTGAGGGCCATATACCGGCTGCCGGTATAGCCGCACTCGTCAAAGAGCCGCGCCATCAAAAAGCAGGGGGACATATCCCCGCCCTCCCTGGTGAAGCGCCCGCCGGTGACGGCCTTGGCCGCGTCGTTGGCCCAGATGAGGTAGGGGGTGGAGTAGTAGTTGAAAAAGCCCTCCTGCGTGCCGGTGTCCATATTGACCCCCAGCTCCTGGAGAGCCACGCCCAAAAAGGGCTGGTGGTCGCCGAAAAAGACGACTACCACGGGTTCGTCGTCCTCCCGGAGACTGTCCACAAAGGCCCGCATACGAAGGCTGGTGTCGGCGATGCCGGTGAGGTAGTTGTTGAGCAGGTTATAGCTCCCGGCGCTCATGCCCTCCCGGGCCAGGTACGCGACGTCCCCGGTGGCGCTGTCGCTGTACGCGCCGTGGTTTTGGTAGGTCACGGAGAAGTTGAAGTAGGGCTTCTCCCGGTCCCGGCGGGCGTAGAGGGCCGACAGGGTGCGGAAGAAGAATTCATCGTCGGTTGAGGCGCCCGGGAAGTCGCTGAGGAAGTAGAAGTTCTCCATGCCCAGGTTCTTCTCCACGTTCCGCCGGTTATAAAACCAGCTGTCGCCGGGGTGCAGGCCCTCGGCGGCATAGCCGTTGTCCCGCATGTACCATATGTAGGAGTCCGTGGGGCTTCTGTACTCCCGGGGGTGGGGATAGCCCGTCAGAAAGCTCCGCTCCGTGTCCACCGTGCCGCCGCCGTAGATGTTCACAAGCAGGTGTCCGTGGAGGCTCTCGGCCTCCAGCTCGTGGAGGGGCGCGTAGACCCGGTCGTACACCGGCACCTGGTCAAATTCCGAAAGATCCGCGTAGGCCTCCAGCATGACGGCGATGATGTTGACCCGCTTTTCCGGGTCGATGGGCGCCTCCTCACAGCCGTCCAGGACCGCCTCCGCCAGACTGTCGCTGTACCCCGGGGGCGGGGAGGGAAAGGCGTCGGGGACGGAGTGGAGGAAGGAATATAAAAATCCCTTGGAGGTAAAGACGTTCTGCTCCACCCACAGGCTCACCTGCTCTCCCGCCGCCGCGTTCACCAACCGGTCATAGAGACCGTCGGAGAAATAGACGGTGAAAAGGAGCGCCGCCAGCGCCGTCAGGCTGACCGCACAGCCCAGGACGCGCGCCAGGACGTTTTTCAGCTTCCCCCGCAGAAGGAGCGCGGCGGCGGTGCCGCCCACCAGAACGGCAATGGCCAGATACGCCCGCCCGGAGAGGGTGATGGTGTAGCGGGGGAGAATGTCCGCCAGCTCCCGGACAAGCCCCAGGTCGGAGGCCACAAGGGTCTCGGCGCGAATGACGATCTTGTAAAAATCTACCACCGACAGCAGGATAACGGGGGCGGCGGAGAGAATAAACGCCGCCCAGGCCCGCCCGGTGAGGAAGTAGAAAAACGCGGCCAGAAGCACCGCCGGAAGGACGTTCAGCAGGACGATCAGGGGCGTCTGCCAATAGGTGGGCCAGAGATCCACCAGCCGCGCCCCGGAGGTCACCGCCCCGATAAAGAGGGCCGCCAGCCCCGCGGCGCAGGACAGGAGGAAAAGCCCCAGTCCCACGCAGACATAGTGGCCCCGGGTGAAGCGCCGCCAATAGTTGTTCCCGTCAGACGGCCCCTTTCCGGCGTTGTACCAGAGGGCGTCCCACAGCTTTTTCATGGTCAAAAGGCCGTCCGCTGGGCGATGTAGCCCTCAAGCTCGCTGATGGGGATACGCACCTGCTCCATGGTGTCCCGCTCCCGGACGGTAACGCACCCGTCAGTCTCGGAGTCGAAGTCGTAGGTGACACAGAAGGGCGTGCCGATCTCGTCCTCCCGGCGGTAACGCTTGCCGATGGAGCCGGCGTCGTCAAAGTCCACCATGAAGGACTTCGCCAGATCGTTGCGGATCTCCATGGCCTTGCCGGAGAGCTTTTTAGAGAGGGGCAGGACGGCGCACTTGAAGGGGGCCAGGAAGGGGTGGAGGCGCAGGACAACGCGCACGTCCTCCTTTCCCTGGGCATCGACCATATGCTCCTCGTCGTAGGCCTCGCACAAGAAGGCCAGGGCCACCCGGTCACAGCCCAGGGACGGCTCGATGACGTAGGGGATATAATGCTCGTTGGCCTCCTGATCGTAGTAGGTGAGGTCGCGGCCCGAGGCCTCCTGGTGGCGCTTCAGGTCGTAATCCGTGCGGTCGGCGATGCCCCACAGCTCCCCCCAGTCGGTGAAGGGGAAGGCGTACTCGATATCCGTGGTGGCCTTGGAGTAGAAGGCCAGCTCCGCCGGCTCGTGATCCCGGTAGCGCATGTTTTCCTCCTTGAGTCCCAGGGACTTGAGCCAGTCGATGCAGAACTTTTTCCAGTAGGCGAACCACTCCAGGTCCGTGCCGGGCTTGCAGAAGAACTCGCACTCCATCTGCTCAAACTCACGGGTGCGGAAGGTGAAGTTGCCGGGGGTGATCTCGTTGCGGAAGGCCTTGCCCACCTGGCACACGCCAAAGGGCAGCTTGCGGCGGGTGGTGCGCTGGATGTTGGGGAAATTCACAAAGATGCCCTGGGCCGTCTCAGGCCGGAGATAGCAGGTGGAGGAGGAGTCCTCCGTCACGCCGATGGCGGTCTTGAACATCAGGTTGAATTTGCGGATGGGGGTGAAATCGTGCTTGCCGCACACGGGGCAGATCACGTCCTCATGCTCGGCGATGAATTTATCCATCTCGTCAAAGGTCATGGCGTCGGTGTTCACCTCGGGGTGTTCGTCGCCGATGAGCTTATCCGCCCGGTGGCGGGACTTGCAGGAGCGGCAGTCCAGCAGGGGGTCGGAGAAGCTGGACACATGGCCCGTGGTGACCCAGGTCTGGGGGTTCATGATGATGGCCGCGTCCAGCCCCACGTTGTAGGGGGATTCCTGGACGAATTTTTTGAGCCACGCCTTTTTCACGTTGTTCTTGAACTCCACGCCCAGGGGGCCGTAGTCCCAGGAGTTGGCAAGGCCGCCGTAGATCTCGCTCCCGGCGTAGATGAAGCCCCGGCTCTTGCACAGGTTGACAATCATATCAAGGGTTTTTTCGGAATTTTTCATGGTTACGATCCTTCCCGCGGCTGGCTGCCGCGTCGTTTTTTTGCCCACCGCCGCGAAGGGTGGACGTAAAAAGTATTATATACCCTTTTTTCCGCTTTTTCCACAGTTTTTTTGAACCGAAATGCCGCCGGGTATGACCGCCGATTTGGCTGGATATACTAACGGCAAGCGGCGGCGGCCCCGCGGCCTTGCGCGTCATAGGCCACGGACGCGGGCAACGCTTCGCGGAACCCCGAAGATCTTCCCCTTCCGGATCGCCACTGTACGCATTATACCACAGGCGTGAAGCTTTGTCAAGCATTATTTTTAAATATTTTAAATTATTTTTTCACCCATTGAAAAGGAGCGGAAAACCGTGGAGAAAATCGCCTTTTTTGACGCCAAGAGCTATGACAGGACGTATTTTGACGCCCTGGCCCCCCGGGCGGGGCTGGAGATCAGGTATCTGGAGACGCGCCTGATCCCGGAAACGGCGGTGCTGGCCCGGGAGTGCGCCGGGGTGTGCGCCTTTGTCAACGACGATCTGGGGGAGGAGACGCTGGCGCGGCTTGCGGAAGGCGGCGTCAGGTGCGCTGCCCTGCGGTGCGCGGGGTACAACAACGTGGATCTGAGGGCGGCGGAGCGGCACGGGATCCGGGTCTTCCGGGTGCCGGCCTACTCCCCGGCCAGCGTGGCGGAACACGCGATGGCGCTGCTGCTGACGCTGACCCGCCAGACCCACCGGGCCTTCACCAGAACCCGGGAGCGGAATTTCAGTCTGGAGGGGCTGGTGGGGACGAATCTGGAGAACAAGACCGTGGGCGTGGTGGGTACCGGCAAGGTGGGGATCCGCTTTGCCGGTATGGCCGGGGGCTTTGGCGCCCATGTGCTGGCCTACGACCCGGAGCCGCGCTGGGGCGCGGGGATCGACTATGTGCGCTTGGACGAGCTGATCCGCCGCTCCGACGTGATCTCCCTCCACTGCCCGCTGACGCCCTCCACCTACCACCTCATCAGCCGCGCCGTCTTTCACGATATGCGGGACGGTGTGATCCTGATCAACACCTCCCGGGGGGCGCTCATCGACTCGGAGGCCCTGCTGGACAACGTGAAATCCGGCAAGGTAGGGGCCGCCGGACTGGACGTGTACGAGGAGGAGGCGGACGTTTTTTATGAGGACGTCAGCTCCCGGGTCATGCGGGACGACACCCTGAACCTGCTGCTGAGCCAGCCCAACGTACTGGTGACGGGCCACCAGGCCTTTTTGACAAAAGAGGCCCTGCGGGCCATCGCGGAGACCACCGTGGGGAACCTGCGGGCGTTTTTCGCCGGGGAACCCACGGGGAACGAGCTTCGCCCCCGCGAGGCGGAGCCGGTGGGGTGACGGCGGGCTATCCCTTGAGCGGCTTGGCGGGGCGGGAGGCGCTGCGCGCGTAATTTTGGCCCCGCTTGAACCCGTAGTTGTACGCCGCCGCGATGGAGTATACGGGGGCGCTCATGTCCAGCAGCGCGAACCCCTCCGCCATGGTCATGCCGTACCCCTTTGGCGGCACGCTTTTCAGCATCTCCTCCGCCCAGGCCTCGTCACGGATCTTTGGCATAATGAATCCCTCCTTATTTTTTCCCTGAGTATAGCACAGAGCTCCCCACGGCATGACATTAACTGAATGTCAAAGCGGAAAAAATTTTGAATATCGGGCGGCTGTCGAATTTCAGAAAACATTTCATTCAGCGTTGTAGGGGCCGCCTCTCCAGGCGTCCCGCCGACATACGCAACGACTTTTCAATAATTTTATTGCTTTCCCCCAACGCAACAGCCACCCGTACGGGCCGGACACCCGGCCCGTACGGAAAAAATGTGCGTTGGGGCGAAAAAAGCTATGGGAAAGCTATTGCGTAAGACGGTGGGCCGCCGTGGGCGGCGGCCCGTACGGCGTTTAAAGATAGGTTTTCGGGAAGTCGGAGGGGATTACATATTATCACTATGTATATTTGCAAGGGGTATTATAGTATACTGGCGGTATCATGTCAAGGGGTGGGGGAGAAAATGTTTAGAAAAAGACTGCGCGAGGCGCGGATAAACGCGAAGCTTACCCAACAGCGAATGGCGGATTTGTTGGGCATATCGCTCAACGGCTATCAGAAATACGAACAGGGGGAGACGCAACCGCCGCTGGACACGCTGGTGAAGCTCTCCCATATCCTGAACGTCACGACAGATTATCTTCTTTGCAACGACAAGCCGCCGGAGGATTGAGTTGCCGCCGAATTTCCGAGAAATCTTGCATTAAACGCCGTAGGGGCCGCCTCTCCGGGGCGGTGCCGTAGGGAAACATTGTGAACCTACCTAACTGAATAATGTTTTCCTTGTAGGAGCCTGTGGTGATGCACAGGCTCCTGTAATTTGTGTCATGCAATTTCCAGATCCAGCTCCGCGACCTGTACGAGAATATCCTCCAGCTCCTGGGGCATGTCGTCCAGGATGCCAATGTCCCGGTAGTGGGTGACGATCTCCTGTGGGGCGCTGTGGGAATACTTCTTGGCACGCTCGCCGACTTCGATGCGCTTGATGAAGGTATGGAGGAGCTCCGGGGTCAGTTCGTCTATTTCTGTGTACTTGTGGGCGTTCTCCAGGAAGCGGTCAAAGTTGGAGGTGGAGTCTTTCAGCTCTTGTAAGTGGCCAGTCAGCTCCGGGAGGGCGTTCTTGATGTTCTCCTGCTCTGAGGTGTACTCGGTGGATAAGATCCTGTACTGCTCGTCCGGGATTCGGCCAAGGACGTTGTCCTCGTAGAGACGCTTGAACAGGGACATGAGCTCGCTTTGACGCTTGGTCATCCTTGCAATCTGCTTTTCAAGGCTGCGGATTTCCTTCTGCGCCTCCTTCGTGCGCTTCATGCCGATGTATTCCGCGAACTTGCGTTCATTCTGTCTTGCGAAGTGGGTGACACGCCGGATATCGTCCAGAACGATGGCGGCAAGTTCGGATTCCCGGATATAATGTCCCGTACAGTTGCCCCTGCCCGTCTTCTTGTATTTGGAGCACATAAAGCTGTTCTTGGATGCCTCCATCGCGTGAGAGCGATGGATCACCATGGTCCCGCCGCAGTCCTTGCAATAGACGAGGCCGGAGAACATATCCTGCTCGTCGAAGTTCGTGCGCCGACGCTTGTGCTTTCGAATGTCCTGCACGATCTCCCATGTCTGCTTGTCGATGAGCGGTTCATGCGTTCCCTCAAAGCGCAGACGTTCCGATTCCGGGCGCTGGATGCGTTTCTTGTTTTTGTAGGAGATGGTGGTGGATTTCATGTTGATGGTCACGCCCAGGTACACCTCGTTCTCCAGGATTTGTCCTACTGTCCTGCTCGCCCAACCGTATGGATCGGATTCATCCAGATCCTTGCATCGGGCCCCGTACTTGAGATAGTTATAATAGACCGGGCAATAGATTTTCTCTCTCTTGAGCTGATTCGCGATTCGCGTCGGACCGAGGCCGGAGGCGCAGAGGGCGAAGATGTGTTTGACTACCGGCGCCGTGTCCGGGTCGGGAACGATGTGGCGCTTTGGATCGTCCGGGTCCTTCATGTAGCCGTAGTTGGGGCGGGACGAGACTCTTGCCCCGGTGCCCGCTTTGAGCTTTACTGATGAACGGCCTTTTTGGCTGGTGTCCTTGGCGTACATCTCGTTGATGATGTTCCTGAACGGCGTGAAATCGTTGGAGGATTCCACGAGACTGTCCACCCCGTCGTTCACCGCTATGAACCGCACGCCGTAGCTTGGGAAGACCAATTCGGTGTACTGGCCCACTTGGAGATACTCCCTGCCGAGGCGGGACATGTCCTTGACGATCAGCGTACTTACCTGCTCCGATTCTATGAGCTCCATGACCTCCTGCCAGCCAGGGCGATTGAAGTTGGTGCCGGTGTAACCGTCGTCGTAGATGAAGCGCGTATTTGTGAAACCTTTGTCGGCGGCGTACTTTTCAAGGAGCAATCTCTGGTTCTGGATGCTGTTGGAGTCATCCTCCTTACCGCTTCGCTTCTGCATATCCTCCTGGCTCAGTCGGCCGTAGAGGATGGTGTTTTTTTCTTTTTCTTGGCTTGCCATATTTCCTCCTGTTACAATAAATTTGCCCCAACTATGTGGCAGCCGGCCACGGGCGAGGGGTATCTCGTTGCCCAAGCTGTTA
>CANPWM010000028.1 GCA_947584295.1 uncultured Oscillospiraceae bacterium
ACGCTCATCGGCGGTGGGATCGTGTTCCTGGTCGCGAATATCCCCACCCTCATCTACACGGCCATCTACTTTGGCGAGCGGGAAAAATTCCGCCGCCGTCAGCAGATGAAGAAGATGAATATACAGGATTTGGAATAAGCGCCCCGCCCACATCTGCTATTGGATCGGAAGCAATAACCGCGGAACCCAGATTTAAATGAACGGGGCGGACATATATTATCAAAGAGGCCAAGGGGAAGCTTGCATATTTTAAAGAAACGGAGGATATCTTTATGTCGCAAAAGGAAAACGGAGTATTTCCGTATGACTATGTATTGGATATTTTCAGCGGAGGACTTTTTAACGCGCCGACGTTCGCCGCGGGGGAACCGTTGAAAATAGAATACATCTTTGACTGCCCTGAATTTCACCAGCTCCGGGAACAATATCCCATTGAGCATGTGGTGGGAAAGGGCGGAGACTTTGAGCGGGCGTTGCGGCTGTGCCGCTGGCTCGCGCCCCGGCTGAAACATAAAAGCGACTACGATAACCATATCCCCTGCAATTCGCTGGCCTTGCTGGAGTACTGCTTTGAAAAGCCTAACGTGGGGATCAACTGCCTGAACAAAGCCAAGATATTGGCCGAGTGTTGCCTCTCCCTTGGCATCTACGCCCGCCGGTGCAGCGGTATGCCCTGCTCCCCCTACGACGGGGATAACCATGTGGTCACGGAGATCTACGACCGAAAGCGCAAAAAATGGATCGCCCTTGACCCCACCTATGGCAGTTACTTCTCCGATGGTGTGAATCCGCTCTCCTGTCTGGAGCTGCGGCAGGCTTTCGGATCGAGGATCCCGGTATCCGCCGTTCTCAACCGGCAAAATCCCGCCAAAATCAGTGAATTGCAAAAACGGAACGCAGGCGTCAACTGGTATTACGCCAAAAATTCCTATTATTTTTCTTTTGATCCCGTGTCCACCTTTGGCGAGCCGGGGGGACGCGAATCTCTTTATGTAGTGCCGGAAGGGTTTGACCTGCGGCGTCAGCGGATCACGCATCTTGAATTTCGTAAAGAACTGTACGGTATGGATGTAGAAGAACGGATCGCCCAAACCAGAGCCCGGACATTCCGCATCGCCTCCACGGCGCTGTGGGATAACCCGGTTTAAGAAACGCCCGCTGAAATTTGGGGATTACTGTGTATGTCGTCGGGCCGCCGCCCACGGCGGCCCACCGTCTTACGTAACGATTTCCCCATATCATTTTATTCACCCCAACGAACCAATTTCCGTACGGGCCGGACGCGTCATCGCGCGAGCCGCTTTACCTCGGGCTGCAAGTATTCGCCCTCAGGCGCAGGCTCGGCTCCTCCTTTCCCCATCGGGCAACGGCCCGATGGGGCCCCCATTCGGCCCGCCAATCGAATTACGATACCGCCTCCTCCAAAAAGGTTGCGGCTTCGCCGCATATTGAAATTTCGGGCCGCCAAGAGAGGCGGCCCGCGGCACTATCGAATTTCGCAACGACTTATTCTTACGCTTCCGTAGGGGTCGCCCTCCCGGGCGACCCGTCCACCGATGATTGACAGCCAGAGATTATCGAGGACGGGCCGCCGGGGACGGCGGCCCCTACGGGTGCGTTGTACGGAAAAATGTGAAATTTGGAGGCCGATGCGTATGTCGGCGGGCCGCCTGGAGAGGCGGCCCCTACAAGGCTATACGATAGATTTCCGATAATACGTTTTCCCTCCGCCCTATAAGGGCGGAACCCTTTCCCCCTCTCACTTCACCTTCTCCGTCAACACCGGCAGCGCGGTGATGAGGGCGGAGGCTGGCAGGGCGATCAGGAGCTTTATGGCGGCCATGTGCCTGAGATTGGCAAACAGCACCGCCATGGGGGCGGCCGCCAGCTTCACCCGCCAGGCCGGCACCATAAGGCTCAGGGCAAAATACACGACGAACAGCGCCAGAAGGAACAGCACGCCGGACTGAAGCACCCGCTTTTTCATTTTAAACGCTCCTTTCACACCAGATCCCTGATGGACACGTTGACCTTATGCTCAATGGGCTTCCACTCCACCTTCCGAAAGAGGGCGCAGATGGAGATGGGGATATAGGTCATCATAAAGACCGGGAAGGTCAGGGTATACAGCACCTTTTTGGCCGCCGTGGCGCGGATATGCCGCCACTCCTTGGCGGTGGTCAGCGCCCCCAGGAACAGCATGAACAGATACGTCCCCACCAGGGAGCGCGCGGCCGGGATCAGCACCTCCAGCAAGGTGCCGCCGGAGAGCAGCGTCAGCACCGACACGGCCCCGTTGATGAGGATCCCCAATGAGGCCAGGACAATGGCCGGCATAATGGACATCACCATGTCAAGGCAGGAGAAGCTGCCGTGGGCCGCCCCGGACAGAAGCCGCCCGCCGTACAGGCGGAACACCTGCAAAAAGCCCCGTGACCAGCGCATCCTCTGCCGCCAGGACTGGCGGAATTTCACCGGCTGTTCGTCAAAAAGCTCCGCGTCGGGGGCGTAGCCGATCCGATCCCCCCGGATCATGCAGTCCGCCGTGAACTCCGTATCCTCCGTCAAGGTGTGGAAGGGCCAGCCGCCGTTGCGCGCCAGGATTTCCCGCCCCACCAGAAAGCCCGTGCCGGACACCACGGCGCTGGAGCCGATAAGGGCCCGGGCGTGGTTGAGGTACTCCGCGTCCCGCAAAAACCACAGAGCGTACCCGGCGCTGATCCAGTTGTCGCCGAAATTCTTGGAGTTGCGGTAGCTGGTGACGATCCTGTTCCCGTCGGAGAACTGCCGGTTCATGGCGGCTATGTACCCCGGGGCCAGCAGATTGTCCGCGTCAAAGACGAAATACCCGTCATAGACGTCCCCCCGCTCCCGCCAGATCTGCCGCAGCAGATGATCCAGCGCGTAGCCCTTCCCCACGTGGACCCGGTCGAACCGCTCATACACCGTGGCCCCGGCCCGCCGCGCCGTCCCGGCGGTGTCGTCGTCGCAGTTGTCCGCCACCACAAAGACGCTGACCAGCTCCGCCGGGTAGTCCTGGCTCCTGACGGACTCGATCAGGTTCCCGATGACCGCCTCCTCGTTGCGGGCCGCGATCAGCACCGCGTACCGGTGCAGTACCTCCGGCCCGTGGGGCCTGTCCCGCTTCAGGTGCGGGATCAGCAGATACACAAGCTGATAGAAATAGCAGGTGAAAAAGAGGATCGACAACACGGCGTTGACCGCGCGCAGAGTAGACATGACCGCGCCTCCTTACTTTGTGATCCGGCGAGGATCCCCCGCCTTAAGGCGGCGGGAGTCGAACCCGCGCCGCCTTATGCTCACAGCATACCAGAGACCCGGTTAAGAAAAAATCCGAAAAACGCTTAAGAAACGATTAATTGTCAAAAAAATATGAGGCCCGCCCCGCCAGCATCTTATCTCCGCTGTCAGGACGGCCCTCCCCCGCCGGACGGGCCGGAATCCCGGCCCGTCCGCTCGTTCACAAAAAATTAATTATTTTTATAGTATTTTTACTTGACAAATAGCCGCTTATATGGTATAATTCAAACCATACCGGGCCTCCCGCTCGGTGGGAAGGGGCCCTGTGTGGGGAGGGGGAAGCTGTACCCTCCGGCCGGCTCACTCCGCCCTGGCGGAAAAGACCAGCTCGCCGTTATGCTTGCCCGCGGCGATGCCGCCGGGGCCGGTAAACAGTTCGATCTCGTCCCCCAGCCGCGTCTCGGCGGCGAAATTCATAGTCAGCTCCCGCACCGACTCCCGCCCCAGCACCTCCAGGGCCATATCGGCGTAGCGGCAGTTGTTGGTGTGGTCATTCTCGTCCAGATCGGCGCCTGTCACGGTATGCCGCCCCGCCGGGGCCAGCTCCCGGGGCCGGATACGGGCGATGCCCTCCGGCATGGCCGGTTCCGGGTTGTAGACGCCGGGGAAATCCAGATCCGTCTGCTCCACGTGGCGGGTGACGGCGTTGACGATGCACCACTGGCTGGCGCCGGTGATCAGCTCCTCCCCCGTGGGGGCCAGGATATGGAAGTCGCGGTCATAGATCAGCGACCCGGTGCGCCGGGGGTAGCTGAGCAGGGTATAATCCGTCCCCGGCTCCACCGCCCCCGTGACCCGGAAGCGGTATTTTGTGATGACCCAGATCAGGTTCCTGGCCATCAGCTCGTCAAATCCCAGTCCCGCCGAGGAGGCGTGGGCCCGGGCGATATCCTGAAAGGCGTGGAGGACGCGGGAGGCCCGCACCGTCCCGGCGGCGGTAAAATCCGCCTCAGCAAACCGCAGGGGCATGGTATAGTGAATATACATCTCGCCGCCGCCTTATCTGATCTCCGCGTTCAACTGCTTATGCAGGTCATAGAGGATCCCCTTGATGAAGTGATCCAGCTCCTTAGGTTCCAGGGCCTTGTCCGAGGGGGTAAAGACGATCTTGAAGCTCATGCTCTTCTTCCCCTCGCCCACCTGCTTGCCGCGGTACACGTCAAAAAGCTCCACGGACTTGACGGCCCTGCGCCTGCCCCGGATAACGTCCATAAGCTGGCCGCAGGTGACGTTCTCATCTACCACCAGGGACAGATCCCTGTCCACGTCCGGGAACTCGGAGATAGGCTCATAGCGCAGGCCCGCCGGGAACAGCCCGGAGAGGGCCGCGTAGTCCAGCTCGCCCAGATAGATGCTGCCGCCGCCCTTGCTGTCCTTGGGCAGATCCAGGGTGGGGGCGATCTCGTTGGAGAGCTTTCCGAACACGCCCACGACCTTGTCCCCCACCCGGATAGAGGCGGAGACGCCGGGGTGGAGCCAGCTCACGCCGTCGGCGCGGTCATAGGTGAATTTCACGTTAAAGGCCGCTCCCAGGGCCTCCACGGCCCCCTTGGCGGTGAAGAAGTCCTCCCCCTCGCCAAAGAGCGCGAAGCCCAGGTGGGGGATCTCCCAGGGAAGCTCCGTGACCGGCTGGGCCTTGGGGACGTAGATGTTGCCGTACTCAAAGATCCTCCCGGCGCCGTTGCCCCGCTTTAAGTTCTCCACCACCGTTTTCAGCAGGGAGGGGGCCAGAATGGAGCGCATGACGGTCAGATTCGCCGAAATGGGGTTCATGATCCTGATGGTGTTCCGCTCCGGGGCGTCCTCCGGCAGACGCAGGGCGTCCAGGTCGGCGTCGGCGTAAAAGGCCAGAGTGGAGATCTCATAAAAGCCCTGGGCGCACATGACCCGCTTGAGCTTGTTGACCCGCTCCTGCTCCGCCGTCAGGCCGCCGTTGGTCACGGTGGCGTCCTTCAGGAAGGTGGGGACGATATGTCCGTAGCCGTACTCCCGAATGACCTCCTCCGCCAGATCCGGCTCGCCGATCTCGATATCCTCCCGCCAGCGGGGGGCCGTCACGTCCAGGGCGTCGCCGTCCCGCTCCACCTGAAAGTCCAGCCGCCGCAGGATATCCACCACGGTGTCCGCCGGGACCTCGATGCCCAGGATATCGTTGATGCCGGACACGGTGGCGGCAAAGCGTTTGCCCTCCCGGGACGCGCCCGCGCCGCGGTCGAACGCGCTGGCCGTGATCTCGCCGCAGCCCAGCTCCTGGATCAGATGCAGGGCCCTGGCCATGCCCAGCTCGCAGGTATACTCGGAGATGCCCTTCTCATAGTGGGCGGAGGCGTCGGTGTTCTGCCCCAGGCTCCGGGCCGTCCGGCGGATATTGTCGCGGGTGAATTTGGCCGATTCAAAGAGGAGCTGCCGGGTGTTCTCGGTGATCTCGCTGTTGAGGCCGCCCATGATGCCCGCCAGGGCCACGGGCTTGTGTCCGTCGCAGATCACCAGGTTCTGGGGATTCAGCTTGAACACCTTCCCGTCCAGGGTGGTGATGGTCTCCCCCTGGGCGGCCCGGCGCACGATGATCCGGTGGCTCTCCAGGGTGTCCATGTCAAAGGCGTGCATGGGCTGGCCGATCTCCAGCATCACGTAGTTTGTGATGTCCACGATGTTGCTGATGCTCCTCAGGCCGCACAGGGCCAGATGGCGGCGCATCCAGGCCGGGGACACGCCGGGGGTGATGTTCCGCACCCAATGCCCCAGATACCGGGGGCAGAGGTCGGGGGCCTCCACGGTGATGTCAAGGCCGGGATAGGTGACGTCCGTCTGGGTGTAGTCCGTGGCCGGCATACGCAGGGGCCTGTCCAGCATGGCGGCCACCTCCCGGGCGATGCCCAGGACAGACTGGCAGTCGGCCCGGTTGGAGGTGATGGAGATATCAAAAATCACCTCGTCCAGCCCCACCAGGGGCTTCACGTCCGCGCCCAGGGGCGCGTCCTCCGGCAAGACCAGCAGGCCGCAGTAGCCCGCGCCGGGGTAGAGGTCTTCATTCAGGCCCAGCTCCGTGCCGGAGCAGAGCATTCCCTCGCTGGCGAAGCCGCGCATCTTGCCCTTTTTGATGGTGGCCACGCCCAGGACGGTCTCGTGATCCGCCGCCGTCTCATACACCGTGGCCCCCTGGAGCGCCACCGGGTAGACCCCGCCCGCGCGCACGTTGTCCGCGCCGCAGCAGATCTGCAGGGGCTTCTCTCCCCCCACGTCCACCTGGCAGACGTGCAGATGGGTGTCGGGAATGGCCTCGCAGGAGGCCACCCTGCCCACCACGACCCCGGAGATATCCCTGCCGGTGTCAATAAGCTCCTCCACCTCAAAGCCGCAGCCGAAAAGCTTCTCCTCCAGCTGCGCGGCGGTGATGTCAATGTCCACGAACTCCTTGAGCCAACTGAAAGGTACCTTCATCTCCGTCCGCCTCCTTAATCCTTGAACTGCCTGAGAAAACGAAGATCGTTCTCATAGAAAAGCCCGATGTTGTTGATGCCGTACTTGAGCATGGCGATGCGCTCGATGCCGATGCCAAAGGCAAGGCCGGAGTACACGCCCGGGTCGATGCCGCAGTTTTCCAGCACCTTGCGGTGGACGATGCCGCCGCCCAGCACCTCGATCCAGCCGGTGCCTTTGCACAGGGCGCAGCCCTTGCCGCCGCAGGCGAAGCAGCTCACGTCCACCTCCACGCTGGGTTCCGTAAAGGGGAAATAGCTGGGCCGCAGGCGCGTCTTTACGTCGCCGTCGAAGATCTTCTTCACGAACTCGTCCAGCATTCCCTGCAGATCGCACAGGGTGATGTGCCTGTCCACCACCAGGCCCTCCATCTGGTGGAACTGGGGGGAGTGGGTGGCGTCGCTGTCGGAGCGGAACACCCGCCCCGGCACCAGCACCTTGATGGGCGGCTTCTGGGCGTCCATGACCCGGATCTGCCCGGGGCTGGTCTGGGTGCGCAGCAGGATATCCTCGGTGATGTAGAAGGTGTCCTGCATATCCCTGGCCGGGTGGTTCTTGGCCACGTTGAGCCGCGTGAAGTTGTGGTCGTCGTCCTCGATCTCCGGCCCCTCGAAGATCTCAAAGCCCATACCGGCAAAGACGGAGATCATCTGGTTTTTCGTGATGGTGATGGGGTGGAGCGCCCCCTCCTCCCGGCGTTTGGCGGGGAGGGTGATGTCGATCTGCTCGCTGGCGTTGCGCCGGGTAAGCTCCGCCTGGGCGATCCTGCCCGCCGCCTCCTCGTAGGCCGCCGTCACCTGGCCCTTGAACTCGTTGATGAGCTTACCCATGGCGGGCCGCTCCTCCGGGGCCACACTGCCCAGGGACTTCATCAGCTCCTGGACCCGTCCCTTTTTGCTGAGGAACTGCTGCCAAAAGGCGTCCAGCTCCTCCTTGGAGCCGACCTTGGCGATGGCCTCCGCCACCTGCGCGCGCATATCCTTGATTTTAGATTCCATAGAAGCACCTCATAAAGAAGTTATTTGACAAAAAACTTGATAAACTCATTTTTGCGTCCCGGAAGCGGCGGCGGCAGGGGCGTGTCCGCCGACAGGCAGAAGACCCTCACCGCGCCAGAATGGTGCGGGTGTCCCCCCAGCTCCCCATGACCATCGCCTCGGCAAAGCCCGCTTTCTTCAAAACCTCGGCTTCATGCTCTGCCGTCAGAGGCGTGTCGTAGTGGTAAAAGGCGTTCGGATCAAGCCCCTGCTCGCTTTTCAGCCTCGCAAGCTCGGAGAAGTAAAAATTCTCCTCTTCCGCCGACCGGGCGAAATAATCCGTCAGGACGAAATAGCCGTTGTCCGTCAGGGCGGCCTTCAGCTTCCGATACAGCCTCAGCTTTTGGGCGGCGGTGAAGTGGTGGAGCGATTCCACCGATACGGCGGCGTCATAGCGCCCCGCCTCCAAGGGGACGTCAAAATAGGATCCACAAATCAGCCTGATGTTGCGGCCTGTGAATTTCCGCTCCAGCGCCGCCAGCATCTGGGCGGACAGGTCGATCCCCGTCACCGACGCTTCCCCGTTCAGGGCAAAGTAATATTCCAGCTCCAGCCCCGTGCCGCAGCCCAGGTCAAGCACGCACGCCCCGCGCTCCGGCGGCAGCAGGGCCGCTGTATAGGGGTAAAATTCCCCGGCGCCCTCAATCTCCGTCAGCATATGCCCGTCATACCCCTTCAGGCGGGCGGCAAAAAAATCGTCCATTCTCTCCAGCTTCATACTGTCCTCAAAAGCTCAGTTCTATTTAATATAAGGCCGGGGCAAAAGAAAAAAGCTTCGCCCCCCAACAGGGACGAAGCTGCGCTCCGCGGTACCACCCGTGCTTTTGCCAATGGAATGACAACACTTGCCTGCCGGTAACGGCGGCGGCCGTCCCGGACTACTGGGAGGATCCTTTCCCCCGGGAAGCTTCGGAGTGAATTGCGACGCCCCGCGCCAAGGGCCTTTCAGCCTGCGGCCCTCTCTCTGTCACACGGTATCCGCGCCGCACCGTCTCCGTCAACGCTTTTGCCTCATATTTTTCTGTATCTTACCATACCCGCCGGGAAATGTCAAGCCGTCCCCGGCGGAATCTGAGGGGTCAAATCAGGTACGTATGTACCGTCAGGAATGAATCGGTCTGTCACTTTTTCGTCTCGGCTTTTGTCTCCGATTTCGTCTCGGCTTTCGTCTCCGGGACTGTCTCCCCGGTGCGGGGCGTCGAAGCCTTGGCGTTCTCAGGCTCCCCCTGTTCCCCGGTGTCGGCCTTGCCGTTCTTTTTCCGCTTGGGAAGGATCGAGGCTCCCTTGGGGCCGCGTTCCTCCGGCTCCCGGACGGCGTAGGTGGGGGCCAGGGTCTCCGGGTCGATGGACTCCAGCCCGTGGTAGAAGGCCGTGTCCTCCGGCAAGGAGCGGCCCCGCAGGCGGCGGTTATTGAGCCGCCGGAGGAGGCTGTATAGGACGGTGGTGACCGGCACACCGACGATCATGCCCAAAATTCCGAACAGTCCCCCGAAGAACAGAATGGCGAACATGATCCAGAAGCCCGAAAGGCCCGTGCGGGAGGAGTGGATGCGGGGCTTGAGGATCTGGCCGTCGATCTGCTGGAGGATCACGGTGAAGATCACGAAGATCAGCGCCTGGGTGGGGTTCTCCAGCAGGATCAGCAGGGTGGAGGGCACCGCGCCGATGATGGGGCCGAACATGGGGATCAGGTTGGTCACCGCCACGATGATGGAGATCAGCGCCACATAGGGCATTCCCATAATGGCCATGAAAATATAGTTCAGGATCCCCACGATCAGCGAATCTATCACCGTCCCCACGATGTAACTGCCAAAGGCGTCGTTGACGGAGTTCAGCTCCTCCATGATCACGTTGGCGGTCTTGACTCGGAAAAGGGCGTAGATGATCTTCTTGGCCTGGGCGGCGAAGGTCTCCTTGTTATACATCACATATACGGAGATCACCAGGCCCATCACCAGATCCACAATGGTGCTGATGACGGAGATGACCCCGCCGGTGATGCTGGAAAGGAAGGTGGTGATGTTGGGAAGTACCTCGTTTTGCAGCCAATCCACCAGCTTTTCGGAGATGGTGTTGAACCACTCCACCACCATGGGTTCCAGGGCGTAGCCGTCAAAGGTCTTTTCCAACCAGGCGATGGCGCTGGAGAGGTAGCCGCTGGAGTTGGTGACGATGGTCACCACGCCGGAGGCGATCTCCGGCAGGACGATGGCGAACAGCCCCGCGATAAAGCCCAGGGCCAGCAGCAGCGTCACGATGATGCCAAAGATCCGCGCCGCCTTCCGGGCCTTGACGGGATCCCTGGGGAACATTCTGGCGCTCAGCTTTTTAAAGACGCGGCTTTCAAATATAGTCAGTATCTTATTGAGGAGGTACGCGATGATGAACCCGTAGATCACCGGCGACAGCGCCGACAGCACCACGCCCATGCCGTGACGCGCCCCGTCCCAGGTGTTCAGCAGCCAGAAAAACGCGATGCTGGCCACCACCACGCAGAAGGCCGTCACGCCCCAATAAAGATATTTTTTATCCCACTTAAAGTTTTTCATAAGGCTTCTTCTCCCCCTAAAACCTTAAAAGCCCCGGCCGGTCACCGGCCGCGGAGGCTCTCAAATCGCAGACTGACCCGCCGCCCCCGTGTTTCGCGGGCCGCTCAGACGTCCAGCTCCCGGTACATGGAGGCCGCGTCGTCCTTGCGGACGGTCTCCTGGACGGAGGTGACCTCCACCCGCACCCTTCTGGCGCCAAAGGACATCTCGATAACGTCCCCCACCTTCACCTCTTTGGAGGGCTTGGCGGTGACGCCGTTGACGGATATGCGTCCCCCGTCGGCGGCCTCGGCGGCCACGGTGCGGCGCTTGATGAGCCGGGAGACCTTTAAATATTTGTCAAGCCTCATATTGTCCCTCTTTTCCGGGCAAGGTCGCTGCCTCGCCCGCTTCTCGCCCCGGGAGCGTCAGAGCCGGAGGGCGGCACAGCCTCTCCCGGAAGCTCCCCAAAAAATGTTTTGCCCCGGCGGGCCGGGGCAAAGCCTTTGGAGCGGATAAGCGCTCATGCGCTTATCACACTCCCGCTTTTGCTGTTATCTCGCTTGAATTACTCGGCGATGGTATCCTTCAGGGCCTTGCCGGCCTTGAACTGGGGGATACGGGTGGCGGGGATGCTGATCTCCTCCTTGGTCTGGGGGTTGCGGCCCACGCGGGCGGCGCGCTCCTTGACCTCGAAGGCGCCAAAACCGACCAGGGTGACCTTCTCGCCGGCCTTCATGGCCTCAACGATGGAGTCCAGGACGGCGTTAACGGCCTTGTCGGAATCCTTCTTGGAAAGTCCGGTCTTCTCCGCGACGACACTGATGAGTTCTGTCTTGTTCATGTTGTTCTTTTCCTCCTGTGCATTTTTCCCCGTTGGGGATAGATGGTAATATCTTAAAGAGCGCACGGCTCTTTAAATCGGCTGTAAGGCCCTCACAGGCCCTGCCTGGCCACTCCGGCGATAAAGTCGTCAGAGGCGGCGTTCAAAAGCGCCTCCGGGTCCAGCTTGCGGAGCCTTGCCAGTCGCACGCAGGCGAACAGCAGCTCCCCTAAAGCCTTCTCCTCCCCGTCCTCCCGGGTCAAGGCCAGGCGCGCGTTCTCCAGGGCCGTTTCGGCGGCGGCCAGGGCCTCCTCCGTCCCGTTTTCCAGGACTCCGGCCTTGATGGCCTTCTTCTGGATCTTCTCCGCCCGCCACAGGGCCGGCAGGCTCTTGGCCACGCTGTCCAGGTCGGCGGCCAGGGTGTCCCGGTGCTTCTCCGCCCGCTTGATCTGATCCCAGTTTTGCAGCACCTGGGCGGAATCGGCCACGGTGACGTCCCCGAACACGTGGGGGTGGCGCAAGATGAGCTTCTTGCACACGCCGTCAGCCACGCCGTCCAGATCGAACCGCCCCGCGTCCTCCTCCATGTCCGCGTGGAACACCACTTGCAGCAGGACGTCGCCCAGCTCCTCCCGGAGATGCTCGGGGCTTTTCTCGTCGATGGCCTCCACGGCCTCGTAGACCTCCTCGATGAACTCCCGGCGGATGGACTCGTGGGTTTGCTCTCTGTCCCAGGGACAGCCGCCCTCGCCCCGCAGGAGCTTTACGATCTGTCTCAGGTCTGACACATCATAGGACGACTTGTAAACAAAATCTATCATACTTTTCCCTCAACTGCAAGTAAAAAATGAATAAATCCGGCCCGCTCACCGCAATTTCAGCATTTTTGCTATTTTTTGTCCCTTCGGGAGCAATAATATGTCCTCCTTGGTGACAGCCTTCAGCAAAACGATCAAAATCGCGTACACCGCCAGGGCCGCTAAAATTGCCAATCCCAGGCACACGGCGCTGCCAAACCGGCCTGTACCCAGCACCGGCAGGAGGAATCTCTCCCCCAGGCCCTCCACCGCCCAGGCCACGGTGCCCATCAGCAGGGCGCAGATCAGGGGCCGCAGGGTGATCTTCAAATAGTTGGGCCGCTCCGGCAGCTTCACCGTCATGAAGATGACGTTCAGCACGGTGATGAGGACATAACAGCACAGGGTTCCGATGGGCGCCCCGGCGATGTTCACCTCCGGCCTTCCCACCAGCGCGTAATTCACGCATATCTTCACCACGCCCCCCACCGGCAGGGCCAGCAGGGCCAGCTTCTCGTGGCCGGAGGCCTGCAGGATCCCGTTGGTGATCAGGTAGGTGCAGACGAACAGGGACGCGATGCCCAGCATGGACAGCAGCATGGGGCCGTTCTCGTTGGAGCCGGGGAACAGCACCCGGAAGATAGGCTCCGACAGCACCGCCAGCCCCACCGCCGCCGGCATAGCCAGCAGATTGGTCAGCTTCATGCTGGACTCCATGGTGGTCCTGGCCTCGCCGTGCTCCCGGGTCACCAGCGCCGCCGCGATGATAGGCACCACCGCCACGGCGATGGGCGTGATGAAGGAGGACGGCAGGGTAAACAGGGTCATGCCCTTGGAGTACACACCGTAGAGTATATCCACTTCCTCCTGGGAAAAACCGGCCCCGGAGGCCAATCTTCCCCGAACCAGGGAGGTATCCACCAGATTGATGATATTCAGCACCGAGGAGCTGAGGGTAATGGGGATACTCACCTTCAAGATCTGCCCCAGGGTATCCCCCACGCTGTCGGGCCTGTCCAGATTCAGGGTCATGGGCGTGCGCAGGGCGATGCGCCGACGCATCACCAGCAGGGTGGGGATAGCCAGGAACAGCCCGATGGTGACGCCCACGATGGCCCCGGCGGCGATGACGCTGACGGGATAGCCCATGGCCTTCAGATACCAGGCGATGGCCAGGCCAAAGACCAGCTTGCAGACCACCTCCATGATCTGGCTCACCGCCGTGGGCCGCATATCGTTGTGGCCCTGGGCGTAGCCCCGCAGGACGGAGACGACGCAGGCGAAGAACACCGCCGGCGACAAAAGCCGCACGCCCAGCACCACCTGGTCGTCCTTCATCAGCCCCGCAAGCTCCGGGGCGAAAATGAACATCACCGCCGACCCCACAAGGCCGATAGCGCCAAAGGCCATCATGCCCACGGAGTAATACCGCTTTGCCTGCATGGGCCGGGAGGAGGCCCTGGCCTCGGAGATGAGCCGGGACAGCGCCACCGGCACCCCCGCCGTGGAGATGGTCAACAGCAGGTTGTAGATGTAGTACATCACATTGAAGTGGCCCGCCCCCGCGTCGCCCAGGATATTGAACAGGGGGATCTTGTAGACAAAGCCGATCACTTTCGTCAGGGCCACCGTAGCCGCTAAAATCGCCGCGCCGGTGAGATAATTCGCTTTTTTGGATTCAGCCAAAGGTATCGTTCCTCTCCATAAAGTGGGAAGGCTCCCCAAAAGCGCCCGGCTCCCCGGCCGCCGCCTTCCCCACTGACAAATCTATTCACGGCCCCGCCATTTTACACCGTTCCGGCGCAAAAAGCAAGTCCTTTTCCATAGGGCCGCCCCATTTTGCGTTTTTTGACAAACCGAGGCTCTTGCCCGTCCCCCTTTTGCCGTTTTGCCCTGTCCCGGGGCCTCCGTCCCCGCCTTTTGGGGGTTATGTAACCTCCGTCACCCCTTGGAAATTTCCCCCTGTTTACATAAATTTTGTGGAAAACTCTGTGGAAAATGTGTAAAACCTCCCCGCGGACGGGGGTTTTTCCACACGGGACGCCTGTGGATAACAGGCGCGCGGGAGAAATTTGTCGTTTTATCTGTTCTCTGGTTTTGTAAACCTCCGCTCCCGGCGCAGGCGGCGGATATCGTCGCCCTCGAACCGCACCAGGCTGTAATCGCCCGTGAGCCGGGACATGATGGCGGGGTTATAGCGGCTCTCCAGCTCCCGCACCGCCAGGTTGGAGCTGATGACCGTCTTTTTCCGGCCCACCAGCCGGGCGTTTATCAGGGTATAGAGGGCCGAGACGGTAAAGGCCGTGGCGTATTCCGTCCCCAGGTCGTCCAGGATCAGCAGGTCGCAGGTCTCCAGCCTGCGGATATCGGCCCGCAGGGCCTCCTGATCCCCCCTGCCGAAGCGTTCGGCCTCATATTTCCCCAGGGCCTCCACCGCCGTCTCATAGACCACGCTGTACCCCTTGGCGGACACCTCCCTGGCGATGCAGGCGGAGAGGAAGGTCTTGCCCAGCCCCGGCGCGCCGGAGAGGAACAGGTTGGGGGACGAATCCGGGGAGAACTTGTTGGCGTAGAGCAGGCACGTCTCAAAGGCCGTCTCCATCACCCGGCGGGGAGACATTCCCGTGGCGGGATTCACCGTGTCGGGGTAATAGCTTAAGTCAAAGCTGTCAAAGGTCTCCTCCCCCAGCTTCAAAAGGGCGGAGAGATCCCTGGCCTGCTCCTCCTTGTAGATATCCAAAAGGCAGTGGCACAGGGCCGTCCCACGGCTGCCGGTGTCGTGGCAGTCCGGGCAGGCGTACCTGTCGTCCAGGTAGTCCATGGGCAGGCCCATGCGGGTCAGCTCCAGCCCCCGCTGCTCCTGGAGGTCGATGTTCTCCTCCCGCACCGCCGCCAGGGCCTCGGTGGGATCCCCCCCGGCCAGGGCGGCCCCCATGGCGGAGACCATGGTCTCCTGGAGCTTCCTGTCGATGGCGCGGATCCGGGGATTCCTGGCGTAAACGTCCTCCCGGCGGCGGCGCGTCTCCGCCTCGTTCTCCCGCCGGATAGTCTCCAGCCTGTCTCTGGCCCTGGCCAGCAGCTTCCCGTCCAGGCTCATTTTCCGTCCTCCCCTTTCAACATTCTCAGCGTGGCCCGCATCTGCTCATATTCCCCCGCCGTGACCTCCTCACAGGCGCTCCCCTGGCGGCGGGGCGGCTCCTTCCGGGCGGGGGGCGCGTCCTTCTCCGCCGCCTCCCGGGCCGTGTGGATACCCTTGGCGTGCCAGGAGCGCAAAATGGAGTCCATATACCGCCAGGTGAGGCGGCCCGTCTTGATCACCGTTCTGTCGTAGGCCGCGGCCACCGCGTCGGCGGCAAAATCCATGTCCAGCCAGGCGTCGATGTACCGCTTCTCCGTGGCGGAGAGGCTCCTTCCGGCCAGGCCGACGGCGGCGGCAAAGGCCCGCTCCCCGGCCCGGAGCTGGCTCTGGCGCTTTATATAGTCCTCCGCCGCCTCCACGGTGACGGCCCCCTCCCGCTCCCATATGTAGGCCTCTTTTTCCACAGCCCGCATGGAGGGGCGGTGTCCGGGTCCGTAGCGTTCCTCCACCCGGGCCACGCACCAGTTCACCAGCATCAGAATGGCCGCCGGCTCCAGCTTCAGGTTGTCGTAGATGTTTAATAGCGCATGGAGTCCCTCGGAGGACAGCACGCTCCCCAGCGCCCCCTGGACCTCCGGCACCAGCCCCTGAAAGACCTTGTCGGTGGCGGCGAACCGCTCCACGTCCTCCCGGGTGTACTGGGGCCGCTCGTCGGCGGGCCGGAGCTTTGGGGCGGGGACGGGGCTTGTCCGCGCCGCCACAAGACCCACCCGTTCCAGCACGTCCATGGCGTTCTCCACCTGGTCTACGGACCGATGGATGGCCCCGGCGGCGTCCACCGGCTCATAGTGGCCGCCACGGGAGAGGATATAGAGATATAAAAGGGCCGCGTCGCCGCTCCCGGCGGACAGCAGCCTCGCCGCCGCCTCCCGGGAGACGGTGATCTCCCCGCCGTCTGTCAGCACAAATTGCGCCGCCATATCCTCCCCTCCTTTCGACAGGAATACACATAGATGGTAATAGTATAACAGATTCCCCTCCGTTTTACAACACCCAGAATCTCTGTCCCCCCTCGCCGTCCCCAACAGCCTGCAATTCAAATTATAATCCCGCCTCCCAAAAGGTTGCGGCTCCGCCGCGTATTCCCATTTCGGGCGGGTTTTGAACCCGCCCCTACGGTTTTTATGGAAGATTTTCCTGTATTTTTCCGCAAAATCTTTCGATAGGCCTTGTAGGGGCCGCCTCTCTAGGCGGCCCGCCGTATTCCCGGAAAATTTCCCCCAACCGTACCCGCCGAATTCCCGCAAATCTATCTTTAAACGCCGTACGGGCCGCCGCCCACGGCGGCCCACCGTCTTACGCAACATCTCCCCCAAAATCTTTTCGCTTCCCCCCAACGCACCAACCACCCGTACGGGCCGGACACCTGGCCGGCCCGCCAAACGTATTACGATTACGCCTCCCCAAAAAGGTTGCGGCTCCGCCGCGTATTAAAATGTCGGACCTTTCATCAGAGCTTGTAGGGGCCGCCTCTCTTGGCGGCCCGCCGTATTCCCGGAAAATTTCCCCCAACCGCACCCGCCGAATTCCCGCAAATCTATCTTTAAACGCCGTACGGGCCGCCGCCCACGGCGGCCCACGTCATACGCAACATCTCCCCCAATATCTTTTCGCTTCCCCCCAACGTAAAAATTATCCGTACGGGCCGGACACCCGGCCGGCCCGCCGAACGAATTCCCGGTGCATTACGTTTTTCGCACCCGTAGGGGCCGCCGTCCCCGGCGGCCTGTCCCGGTCAATTTCCGGGCTGTCAATCAACGGTGGACGGGTCGCCCGGGAGGGCGACCCCTACGGAATCATTGTACGAAATTAACAGAGATTTTTTAATCTCTGCGTAAGACGTTGGGCCGCCGTGGGCGGCGGCCCGTACGGCGTATAAAGATGGTTTTTTCGTAAATCGGAAGGCTGGCCGGCCGGGTGTCCGGCCCGTACAGAACCTTTTTCGGATAAAACACATTTTCCGTATAATCGGAAGGAAGGGGTTGGAGGGGGAACCATCAGGGTTCCCCCTCCGATTCAATTACCCGCCGCCGTGCGGCGGTTGGAAGGGGAACCATCAGGGTTCCCCCTCCGATCCAATCACCCGCCGCCGTGCGGCGGTTGGAAGGGGAACCCTGATGGTTCCCCTTCCCCTCCAATTCTCTCTTTTGTGAAACAAAAGAGAGAAAAGCCCCTCCTCAACCTTGACAAAATCCTCTCTTATGATAAAATAGTATGGTTTATAACTATGCCTGCAATAATAGAGGAAAGGCGGGGTTTTATGCGGACGGAGGTGCTGGGCGTCGGGTTTGACGCCGTGACCATGGCGGAGGCCGTGGAGCGGGGCATGACCATGCTGGAAACCGCCGCCCCCGACTATGTGGTGACCCCCAACCCCGAGATGGTGATGGTCTGCCGGGAGGACCCGGAGGCCGCCCGGGCCGTGGCCGGGGCCTCCCTGGTGCTGCCGGACGGCATCGGCGTCGTCTACGGCGCCAAAATTTTGGGCCGTCCCCTGCCGGAGCGCGTCCCCGGGGCGGATTTCTCCCTCCGGCTGATGGAGCGCATGGCCGCCCGGGGCGGCAGCGTCTTCCTGCTGGGGGCCAAACCCGGCGTCGCGGAGCTGGCCGGTGAGAAGCTGGCGGCCCGGTTCCCCGGACTGCGGATCGCCGGGACCAACGACGGCTATTTCCAGGACGACGGCCCCGTGATCCAAAAGATCAACGACGCCGCCCCCGATTTCCTGCTGGTGTGCCTGGGCGTACCCAAGCAGGAGAAGTGGATGCTGGCCAACCGCGACAAGCTGAAGGTGCGCCTGATGGCGGGCCTGGGCGGCTCCCTGGACGTGTACGCCGGGGTGGTGGAGCGCGCCCCGGAGAGCTGGCAGAGGCTGAATCTGGAGTGGCTCTACCGGCTGAAAAAGGAGCCGTGGCGGCTGGGGCGCATGATGCGCCTGCCAAAGTTTTTGCTGTACGTCACAGGGGAACGTCTGCGGGGCAAATGACCACCCCTTCCCCTTTTAGAAAGGAAGATCACTATGGTATATATTCTTCTGGCCGACGGCTTTGAGGAGGTGGAGGCCATCTCCCCCGCCGACGCTTTGCGCCGCGCCCGGGTGGAGGTGGCGCTGGTGGGCGTCACGGGCATGACCGTCACCGCCAGCCACGGCCTCCGGGTGGCCGCCGACGTGTCCCTGGCGGACATCGACCCGGCCTCCTGCGAGGCGCTGATCGTCCCCGGCGGCCTGCGCGGGGTGCAGAATCTGAAAAGCTCCCCCGCCGCCCTGGCGGCCATCAAGGCGGCCTACCAGGCGGGCAGGCTCGTCTGCGCCATCTGCGCCGGCCCCACGGTTCTGGCCCAGCTCGGTATCCTGGAGGGCAAGAGGGCCGTCTGCTACCCCGGCATGGAGGGGGAGCTGACCGACGCCGTCCCCCAACCGGGCGCCCGGGTGGTGACGGACGGCCAAGTGATCACCGGCCGTTCCGCCGGTACCTCCTGGGACTTCGCCCTCACTATCCTCGCCGCCCTGCGGGGCGCGGAGGCGGCGGAAAAGGTGGCCTCCGCCATCTGCTATGACGGCTTCCAAGGCTGACCTCCGGCGGCTTGTCCGGGAGACGGAAAAATGCCTCTCCCCCCATGCCCTCCGGGAGAGCGACAGGGTTTTGGCGGAGCGGTTTTTAAGCGCGGAGGCGTACCGGCGGGCGGATACCCTGCTTTTGTACGTGGGCGCGGGCCGCGAGCCGGACACCCGGCCCCTTATCGCCGCCGCCCTGGCGGCGGGCAAGACCGTGGCCCTGCCCAAGATCACCGGCCCCGGCGTCATGGAGGCACGGCGGATCGGCTCCCTGACGGAGCTTGTCCCGGACAAATTCGGTATTCCCGCCCCTGACGGCGGCGAGACGCTCCCCCCGGAGGCCTTCGACCTCATCTTGGTCCCCGGCGCGGCCTTCACCCCCGACGGCCAGAGGCTGGGCCGTGGCGGCGGCTACTACGACCGCTACCTCCCCCGCACCCGGGGCGTGAAGCTGGCCCTGGTCCGGCATCAGTTTATCTTCCCCGCCCTCCCCACGCAGGCCCATGATATCCCCGTAGATATCCTCATCACCGACGCGTAACCCGCGTCCACAGCGTCCCCTCCGTCCTTTTTTCAAAATGTAGGGGCCGCCGTCCCCGGCGGCCCGTCCATCGAATTCCCTTCCGGGGCCCCATCGGGCCGTTGCCCGATGGGGAGAGGAGGAGCGAAGTCAGCGCCTCTCGCCCTTTTCCGGGGCCCCCGCGAAATCGTAGATTTCGCGGGGAAAGGAGGAGCCGAGCCCGCGCCTCCCGCCCTTTTTCGGGGTCCCCGCGAAATCGTAGATTTCGCGGGGAAAGGAGGAGCCGAGCCCGCGCCCCCGTTCCCTTTTTGGGGCCCCATCGGGCCGTTGCCCGATGGGGAGAGGAGGAGCGAAGTCAGCGCCTGAGCCGTGCGGCGGGCGCGTCAAGCGACTGCCGCACGGCGAGGCAAAGCGACTTCCGCGACGACGTCAGCAGCCGCACCCGCAGCCGTTGTTGTTGCAGCCGCAGTCGTTGCCGCAGCCACAGCCGTTGCCGTTGTTGCCGCAGCAGCAGCACAGGACGATGATGATCAGGATGATCCAGATGCAAGAATTATTTCCGCCAAAGCACATAGTTTTTACTCCATTCTGCCGACGCGCCCGGCATTTTGAAATGATGTTTTTTCTGTCAGCGCCGCGCGCGTTTCCGGCGTGACAAGATGACCTGCCTGCCATCTGGCTCATTCTATGCCGGCCTGGCGGGGTATGTCACACAGGCACAATCCAGGCCGGCGGCCCCTTCGCCGGCCCCCGGAAAAGGAGGTACTCATGTCCGGCAGCAAAGATGATTTCTGGAAGGAACTGATGGGCGAGGATTTCAAGGTGGACTCCATCGAGGGCGACCCGGCCCGGAAGCCCGCCCCCGAAAAGTCCGCCCCGGAGGTGCCCGCCTCCCCGGCTTCTTCCCCGACAGCGCCCCCGGCGGGCAGTCCGCCCGCCGCCCCCGCCCAAGGCGGGGCGGCCTCCGGCGGCGCGTCCGATCCGGGCTTCACCATAGAATATGTTTCCCGCTCCGGCCAGCCCGTCGGCAGGCCACAGGAGCGTCCGACGGAGGCCCCGGCGTCACAGTCCCGCCCCTCCGCCGCCCCCGCGGGTTCCCCCCAGGGCGCCCCCTCGAACCCCCCTCGAACCCCCTCCGTATCCCCCTCCAGTACCCCTCCGGCGCCCCCCAAATACCCCTCCAACACCCCTCAAGCCACCCCCCAACAGACCCCAAAAACGCCCCCTGAGCGGCCCTCACAGGGCGCCTACCCCTCCCCGCGCGGCCCCCGGGAACCTGTCCCGGAGGAACCCACCCGGCGCTTTGAGGAGGAGCCCACCCGGCGCTTCGAGCCGGCGCGGGAACCCTCCCGGGAGGAGGACGTACCGGCCAGGTCCGGCCGCCGCCGCTCCAAGGAGGACAATTTCGAGGTGGAATTTGACTTCGACGCGGAGTACCCCGACGTGAACGAAAAGGCCATCAGGCGGGGCAGGACCCGGCGGACCGGGCTGATGTCCGGCATTTTGCTATTCCTCTTCGTCATCTGCGTCAGCGTGGTGCTGGCGTGCCTGGGGTGGATGTGGGCCATGGACGTGCTGGGCTTTGACGGCGCGGACGAGGCCGTGGAGGTCACCCTGCCCAAGAGCATCTTCACCGAGGATCAGGTGGAGGAGGAGAACGACGAGGGCGAGACGGTGAAGGTCACCGTCCTCCGGGCCGATATGGACGCGGTGGCGGAGGAGCTTTACAGCAAGGGCCTTGTCTCCTACAAGTGGCTTTTCAAGCTCTTTGCCGACATCTCCCACGCCGACACCAAGGTGCAGGCCGGTACCTACACCCTCAACATGAACTACGACTACCGGGCCATTATCCACGGCATGAACCCCAAGAGCGGACAGCGGAACACGGTGACGGTGGCTATCCCCGAGGGCTACACCATCACCCAGATCGTGTCGCTGATGGAGAAAAACAACGTCTGCTCCGCCGACGATCTGCTGAATTCCCTGGCCAATACGGATTTTGACTACCCCTTCCTGAAGGATCCCGACGTGCCGCCCCTGGGCGACCCCAAGCGGCTGGAGGGCTACCTGTTCCCGGACACCTATGAGTTTTACGAGGACGACGACCCGGACGCGGTGATCCGGCGGTTCTTAGTGAACTTTGAGAAGAAGTGGGAGGACGGCTTTGACGAGCTGGCAAAGGCCCAGGGCTTCACCCGCCGGGAGATCCTGAACATCGCCGCCATGATCGAGAAGGAGGCCGGCGTTGACGCGGAGCGCGACACCATCTCCTCCGTCATCTACAACCGCCTCCAACACCCGGAGAAGCAGGACACCAACGGATTTTTGCAGATCGACGCCACCATCTACTACGTCATCGTGGACACCGGGGAGGACTTCTCCACCGATATCGACAGCCCCTACAACACCTACAAGTACCCCGGCCTGCCCGCCGGCCCCATCGCCAACCCGGGCGCGGCCAGCATCCGCGCGGCCCTGAACCCCGCCAGCACCAACTATTACTTCTACGCCCTGGGTACCAACGGCCGCCACAGCTTCTTTGAGACGTACAGGCAGTTTACAAACTTTGTGAACTCCGACAAATACGGCGGGTGACGCCGCCGGGGCCGTCTGGCCCGCCACGGACAAATTCATTCAAGGAGATACAAAAACACATGAAACCATTTGGCCTTAACGAGCTTCGGGAGATGTTCCTCAAATTTTTCGAGTCCAAAGGGCATCTGCGCCTCCCCTCCTTCTCCCTCATTCCCCAAAACGACCAGAGCCTCCTGCTCATCAACTCCGGCATGGCCCCCATGAAGCCCTTTTTCACCGGGGAGCAGGAGCCGCCCCGGCACCGGGTCACCACCTGCCAGAAGTGCATCCGCACCGGGGATATCGAGAACATCGGCCACACGGCCCGCCACGGCACGTATTTTGAGATGCTGGGCAACTTCTCCTTTGGGGATTATTTCAAAAAAGAGGCCATTCCCTGGGCCTGGGAGTTTTTGACCAGCCCCGACTGGGTGGGGCTTGACCCTGAGCGGCTCTACCCCTCCGTCTTTGCCGGGGACGACAGCACCCCCGCCGACGACGAGGCCTACGCCATCTGGCGGGACGTGGTGGGCGTGCCGGAGGATCACATCGTCCGCTTCGGCCGGGAGGACAACTTCTGGGAGCATGGCTCCGGCCCCTGCGGCCCCTGCTCCGAGATCTACTATGACCGGGGCCCCGAATGGGGCTGCGGCAAGCCCGACTGCCACGTGGGGTGCGACTGCGACAGGTACATCGAGGTCTGGAACGTGGTGTTCTCCCAGTTTGACAACGACGGCGAGGGCCACTACACCGAGCTGAAGCAGAAAAACATCGACACCGGCATGGGCCTGGAGCGCCTGGCCTGCGTCTGCCAGAACGTGGCCAGCCTCTTTGACGTGGACACGGTGATGAACATCACCAACAAGGTCAGCGCCCTGACCGGCGCCCACTACGGCGAGAGCCACGAGAAGGACGTGTCCCTGCGGGTCATCACCGACCATATCCGCTCCAGCGTCTTTATGATCTGCGACGGCGTTCTCCCCTCCAACGAGGGGCGGGGCTACGTCCTGCGCCGCCTGCTGCGGCGGGCGGCCCGCCACGGGCGGCTGCTGGGGGTCACCGACCCCTTCCTCCACGACGTGGTGGACACGGTGGTACATGAAAACGAGGGCCATTACCCGGAGCTGCGGGAGCGGCAGGCCTACATCACCCGGGTGATCCGGGTGGAGGAGGAGAACTTCGCCAAGACCATCGACGCGGGCCTGCGCATCTTCAACGATATGCTGGCGGAACACAAGGCCCGGGGCGAAAAGACCTTCTCCGGCGAGGACGCCTTTAAGCTCTACGACACCTACGGCTTCCCCATCGACCTGACCCGGGAGATGGTGGAGGAGCAGGGCATGAGCGTGGACGAGGCCGGGTTCAAGGCCCAGATGGAGGAGCAGCGCCAGCGCGCCCGGAAGGCCCGGGAGGCCCTGGGCGACCTGGGCTGGGCCGGTGTGGAATTTGGCAAGGACGTGCCGGAGACGGCCTTTGTGGGCTATGCCGAAAAAACCGTTGACAACGCCAAGGTCGTGGCCTTAGTGGTGGAGAACGAGCAGGCCGAGGAGCTGATGCCCGGCGTAGAGGGCATCGTCGTCCTGGACAGGACCCCCTTCTACGCCGAGATGGGCGGCCAGGTGGCCGACCATGGCCTCATCACCGCCGGGGACGCCTCTTTTACCGTCACCGACGTGCAGAAGAACAAGGGCGGAAAGTATATGCACTACGGCAAGCTCACCGCCGGGATCCTGAAGCTGGGCGACACCGTCACCGCCGCCATCGACGTTGACCGCCGCCAGGCCGTCATGCGGGCCCACTCCGCCACCCATCTGCTGGACGCGGCCTTGCGGCAGGTGCTGGGCGACCACGTCCATCAGGCCGGTTCCTTGGTGGAGCCGGACCGGCTGCGCTTTGACTTCACCCACTTCGCGGCCCTCACCGGCGAGGAGCTTTTGCGGGTGGCGGACATTGTGAACAGGCAGATCCTGGCGGGCCTGCCCATCGTCACCGAGGAGCTGCCCATCGAGGAGGCCAAGACCCGTGGGGCCATCGCCCTCTTCGGCGAGAAGTACGGCGACGTGGTGCGGGTGGTGGAGATGGGCGATTTCTCCGTGGAGTTCTGCGGCGGCACCCATCAGGACAACACCGCCAAGATCGGCCCCTTCCGTATCACCAGCGAATTTTCCGTGGCCTCCGGCGTGCGGCGTGTGGAGGCCATCACGGGTCTTGCGTATTTCAAAGAGAACGAGCGAATGAACCGCACGCTTCTGGAGGCGGCCAACGTGCTGAAATCCTCCCCCTTTGAGCTGGTGGACAAGCTGAAGGCCAATCAGGAGGAGATGCGGAAGCTCCACCACGACCTGGAGGCCCTTCAGGACAAGCTGCGCTCCGGCGAGATCGGCCAGTTCCTGGCCTCCGCCAAGCGGGTGGGCGACCTCCATGTGGTCACCGCCAGCCGCCCCGGTGCCAGCCCCGACGAGCTGCGCCGCCTGGGGGATATGCTCCGCGACCGGGACAGCGCCGTGGTGGCGGTGATCGCCAGCGTGGACGGGGAGAAGCTGACCTTCCAGGCCGTCTGCGGCAAGGACGCGGTGGCGAAGGGCGTTAAGGCCGGGGACATTATCCGGGCCGTTTGCGCCGTCTGCGGCGGCAAGGGCGGCGGCAGGCCGGACTCCGCCATGGGCGGCGGCAGGGACGTGCTGATGCTGGACGACGCATTGGCGAGCGTGGATAATTTTGTGGCCGATAAGATCGGGGAATAAGGATCGCCTGGCCCCGGCGGGGGGTATAAGGGTTCCACCCTTATGGGGCGGGGAGCGTCTTGACCCGACGGGGGGGTATAAGGTTGCCCGCCTTAACGGCGGGCGGGGATTTGCTTTCTCCTTTTTGGCTTTCCAAAAAGGGAAAAGCAACAAAAGGGAAAAAGAAACCAGAGGGGGGATTTCGATTTCCCCCCTCTGGACTCCCTCCTTAACCGACCAGAGGGGGGTTGCGACCCCCCATCTGGACTCCCCCGGGGGAACGCCCGCGGGAAAAATGTTGCGGGAATTGAAGCGATTCCCCCGCAAAAAAGGTTGCGGCTACGCCGCGTATTTGAATTGTGGGCCGCCGCCCACGGCGGCCCGAGGCGGTATTGAATTTCGCAACGGCTCATTCTTACGCTTTTGTAGGGGTCGCCCTCCCGGGCGACCCGTCCATCGTTGATTGACAGCCCGGATATCGACCGGGACGGGCCGCCGGGGACGGCGGCCCCTACGGGTGCGTTGGCCGAAAAAAAACGCAAAATTCGGTGGCGTTTGCGCATGACGGCGGGCCGCCAAGAGAGGCGGCCCCTACAACGCCGAATGAAACATTTTCTGGAATTTGATAAACGTCTTTCCCAACGGGTTCCCTATTATATATTTTTTCGTGCAACGATTCCGTAGGGGCCGGACACCCGGCCGGCCCGCTTTCCGATTTACGAAAGCCTACCCCACAACGCCGTAGGGGCCGCCGCCCTCGGCGGCCCAGCGAATTACAGATAAGCTTCCCCATAAGTTGTAGGGGCCGCCTCTCTTGGCGGCCCGAAAATGGAATACGCGGCGAAGCCGCAACCTTTTTGGGGAAGCGGCATCGAAATTCGTTTGGTACGGGGGGATTGTGCGTTGGGGCGAATAAAAGATATGGGGAAAATATTGCGTATGACGGTGGGCCGCCGTGGGCGGCGGCCCGTACGGCGTTTAAGAAAAGATTGCCGGGAATTCGGCGGGCCGCCAAGAGAGGCGGCCCCTACAAGCCCTGATGAAAGATTTTGCAAAAATAACGCATAAATTTCCCTTAAAACCGTAGGGGCGGGTTCTAAACCCGCCCGACATTGGAATACGCGGCATAGCCGCAAGCTTTGTAACACACACGAAAGGAGCATATATTCATGTCTGACGTTCTCAATTTTGACGAAAACTGCGTTTTCTGCAAGATCATCAAGGGGGATATCCCCTCCACGAAGGTCTACGAGGACGCGCTCTGCTACGCCTTCCGGGACATCAATCCCCAGGCGCCCACCCACATTCTGGTGGTTCC
>CANPWM010000029.1 GCA_947584295.1 uncultured Oscillospiraceae bacterium
GGCCCCACCCACAGGCCCTCGTAGATGCACCGGCCCAGGTGCTCGGCAAAATGGCCGTAGATGTTGCGGTTGATGGTTCCGGCGGAACGGTTGGGATTTAAGATGATTCGCATACGGTGTACTGTCTCCTTCAGTTATTCTCTATGGCGATCCCGTAGGGGGCCAGGGAGACGGCGCGGACGCCGCTCTCGGTGGTGACGTTCACCGTCCTGGCCTCGGCGGAATCGTTGATGACCACAAATTTCCCGGCCGCCGGGAACCAGGCGCACTCGGCCTGGGGGGAGTCGGTGAGCCAGGGCTGTTGAAGGCCCCGCCCGGAGGCCCAGAGCATCAGGTTCAGGATCATTCTGGTGTTCTCCGGCGTCACCTGGAAGCTGCTGAGATAGACCCCGCAGCCCTTCCCCAAGGGGTGGGCGGTGATAGTGGGCAGGCCGTTCTCCGCCGCCAGCACCCGGGTGTCCGGGCCGGTGAGGTAGAGATGCTCCAGCCCCTTCACCCCCGCGCCCGGGGGCAGAAGGCCGGGGACCGTCTCCACGTCGAAGGTGTACCGCCCGTGGCAGACTCTGGCGCCGGTGTCCAGGTCGATGCCCAGCACCTGGCGGAGCTTGAAGAAGCCCCAGCCGCCGGGGGCCGCCGTCGGCTCGCCCACGCCCAGGAAGACGCCGCCCTCCGTCACCCATTTCGTGACGGTTGCTTGGAGTTCCGGGTCGTTCCAAACCTCCCCGCCGCTCCAGGCCGTTCCGGCCCGTCCGGCGTTGATAAGGACGTCCACGCCCTCCAGCGCCCCGGAGGCCGCGTCCTCAAAGCTTAAGAATTTCACCTCCACCGGCAGGCCCGACAGGGCCTCGTCGATGTGGATAAGGTCGTGCATATACGTCTCGTGGAAGTGGCCCGACAGCGTCCAGGGCCGCAGAGCGCCCCAGGCGTGCATGACGGCCACCCGCAGGGGGAGCGCCGCCGGCGCGCCGCTCTCGTGGAGGGCCTTGATGGCCCGGAACTCGTCGGCCACCTCCGCGATATACGCCACAAAGTCCGGGAACCCCTCCAGAAGATGGATATACCCGCCCAGGCCGATGCGGTCGATCTTGTCCCGTAGCAGCGCCCGGCGCACGTTGACCCAGTACTGCTGGGCGTCCCGGGTGGGGTTGCCCCCCTCCATGAAGGTGGGCGCGCCGCCCAGGCCCACCGGGAACAGATAGGGGTGCAGGCGCAGCTCATGGGTCTCCGCCGGGACGCCGGCGCACAGCCGCGCCTCGTACCCGGAGAACACGCACTTGATGATGCCGTCAAAGCCGAACTCGGTGAAGTGCGGCCCGTAGGGCTCCACGCCCACCCAGCTGTCATCGTAAAAGACGTAGGCCTTCTTGCCGTAGCTGTGTACCAAATCCGTGAGCTTCCGCCCGAAGGAGGCCACGAACCGCTGGGTGAACTCCATGTAGTCCCGCTTATGGGGCGTGGGCGGCATGTGGGTCACCTGCAGGTCGCCCCGGTTGATGAAATCCTCGGCGGTGAGGGCGTAGCCGTACTCCTTCTCAAAGTCCTCCAGGGCCTTCTCGCTGACGGTGAAATCATAGCTGCCCCAGTCGGTGAACAGCGTCCTGCACCGCTCCTGACTGCCCCAGATCCACACGAAGTTGTAGAACATGCTGGTGAACCGCACCACCGTGGTGGCCGGATGCTCCCTGCACCACCTGTCCAGGTAGTTGTAAAGATACTCCTGGGCCACGGGGAGGCGGGGGTCAATGGGCATCAGATGCTCGCTCTGCCAGGCGTTGGTCACATGGTTATACATGTTGATCTCCTCCCACAGCCTGTACGCCAGGAAGCTGACGGTATAGGCGTGGCAGGGGACGGGGGCGGGCAGGATCACGTTGCCGTCCTCATAGCTCCACCCCTCCCAGGGTACCTGGATCCCGGCGGTCCTGTCCCACACCTGCCAGTGCCGCAGGGAGGCGTCGCCGTCGTTGACCCGGAACTGCTGGTCAAAGAACCCGGCCATCAGCCGGATCGTCAGCGGCCCCTCCCCGGCCAGCTCCGGCTCCGTGGAGAGGAACGTCTGCTGTAAACACTCCGGATGCTCCCGGCCAAAGGCGTTATGCTCCCGAATGATGCAGATGGTGGAGTAGACGCCGTACCCCGCGTCGATGATCTCGTCGGAAAGCTTGGTGCCGTCGCTGTCCCGCACCACGTCGGCCCCCCATTGCTCGGCCAGCTTCAGCGTCAGCTTCTCATACCCGGCCTCCCCCGGCATGGTGAATCCGCCTTTTGTATGCTCCATATGTACGCTCCCTCCCGTGTGTAGCAAAAATAATTTAAAATATTTTAAAATAATGCTTGACAAGTGCTTTGACCTGTGATATACTCCTTATGTGACCGGCCAGGGCATATCGGGGATCAGCCCGTAATCCACCAGCTTCTTTGTCTCCCCCGGCGGCGTATTGCCGTGGCGCTTTTCCGGCTCCGATGGCGCTGTCAGGGGGGCCATCGGCCCGCCTGTGGGCCAGGCCGGGACGGTATAGGCCGGGATCAGGCCCGCCTCCCGAAGTCCCCGGGCCACGAAGCCCGCCATCATATGGGCGCCGAAATCGTTGGGGTGGGCGTAGTCCCCGGCGTGATACCACTGTTTCGCGCCGTCCATACCGGCCCTTTTCACCGCGTCCACGCTCTTGCCGTGGAGGTTCACTACGGGAACGGCCTCCCTCTGCCCGATCCGCTCCATGGCCCCGGCGTAGGCGGCCAGCAGGTCGTTATACTCCGTCTCGCTTTTCCAGGTGTTCCTGGCCAGGGACGTGACCAGGGCGGGCTTTGCGTCCTTTTGGCGGATCTCACGGATATACCGCAGGAGATTTTCGGTGTAGCCCGTCTCGGCGGCCAGATGGACGCGCTTTTGGTCGTTGTGGCCGAACTGGATCAGCACCAGATCCCCCGCCTGGACCTGCGGGAGCATCACGTCGTAATGGCCCCGCTCCCGGAAGGTCTCGGTGGACAGCCCGGAGTGGGCGTGGTTGGAGACGGCCAGGGCCGAGCCGGTATAGAGGGGCAGCATCTGTCCCCAGCCGCAATAGGCGGCGCCGGGGGCGTAGGGCGTCTCGGCGGGCTGGTCGGTAACGGTGGAGTCGCCCATAATAAAGATACACGGCCCCTCAAAGGCGGAAATTTGGAGGGCCTGGAGTCCCGCGCCCAAAACCGCCAGATCCACGCTGACGTCCTCGGCGCGGCCCAGGTCGCCCACAGCCGCGTCCCCGCCGCCTACGGCGATGATGGGGGACACGTCGCACAGCGCCTCCACCGTCCGGCTCTCCCCGGCCTTCAGCGCCCCCCGCCACACAAGGCGGCGGCGGGAGACGAAGATCAGCGCGTCCTCCGTGTCCGCCTCGGCGGTCACGGTCACGGTGAGCCGGAACCGCCCCGGGCCGGTGTCGGCCTTGAGCCAGAGGGGCAGGGCGCGCCCCGCCATATCCTCCCGCAGCGCGTCCGGCCCCGGCACGGCGTACACCGCGCCGCCCGCCCTTTTCAGGGCGGTGAGTTCGGCGTTTTTGTACCACCAGGCCGGCGCAAAGCCGCTGTTGATCTCCGGGATCAGCAGCCAGGGGTAGGCCGCCAGCTCCTGATCCAGCACGAAGCCGAAGCCCCCGGGGGCGTAGCTTTTCAGGCCGTTCCCGCCAAATTCCACGGAAAAAGGCACGTTTACCATGGCTTTTCACCTCAGTCCCCTATCAGATCGAACGCAAGTCCCCTATCAGATCGAACGCAAGTCCCCTATCAGATCGAACGCGCATCAAGCTCGCGGGCCAAAGGCTGTTCAGAGGCTCACCAGCCGCCCCGCGGGGATCTCCATCTTCTTCCCGTCCACCTCCAGCCAGACGCTCTGGGCGTTGGGGTTATAGACCCTGTCCCCGGCGGCGGTGAAGCGGAGGCGCCTGGCGTCCTCCAGATAGTCCACGATCTCGATGTTGGTGGCGTACCAGATGTCGTCCTTGCCCTCCATCATGGCGCAGAAGCTCTCCATCACGTCCCAGTTGTCGTAGGTGGTGAACTCGTAGCTGTGGCCCCAGACGTACATCATGTAGAGATACTGGGTCTTGTGCATGTCGATAAACTGCCGGCCCAGCTCCAGAAGCTTCCCGTTGTGGTGGCAGGTGCCCTTCCACTCCATAAAGTCCGTGGGGATCCCAAAGCCGCCGGTGGTGGGTACCACCCGGGCGTATTTGATGCCCAGGGAGGGCAGCAGGGCCATGATCTCCTTGGAGTAGGAGCCGTTGGGGTAGGCAAGGCCCCGCACCGGCGCGCCCACGATGTCCTCCAGCTCCATTCTGTCCTGCATCACCTGTCTCACCACCTGCTCCATGGGACACCGCTCGATGGTGGGATGGGTGTAGGTGTGGCAGGCGATCTCATGACCGGCGTAGAGGGTGGTATACTCCGCCGTAGGGATCCGCTCCGGGTCGAAAAACCGGCCGGAGTTCAGGTTGAAGGTGCCTTTGATGCCGTGGGCGTTGAAGATCTCCACAAGCCGCCGGTCCTCCAGCCGCCCGTCGTCATAGCTCATGGTCAAAACCTTGTGCTTCCCCCCGGGGAAGCAGGTGTAGATGGTGTGAAGCGCCGGATTCAGCATATCCGTACCCCCTTGATGATGAAGTTGATAAAAACCGCTTTCAGCCGCCGAAGGCCGCCCGGAGCAGGCCCAGGCGCGGGTCGGGATTGGCCTTTAAGAGATTGACAAAGATCGCGTCCACATGGGCCGCTCCGGCGGGGGTCAGATGCACCCCGTCCGGCTCGAAGAACTCCGCCGTGCGCCGCGCGCCCAGCTTCTCCAGGCTCAGGCGGCTGGCCTTGCGCATATCCAGCACCGGCACGTCCAGCCGTTCCGCCGTTTTCAGCATGGCGGTGGAGTACTGGTTCAGCTCCGCAAGGCACGCCTGAAGCCCCAGGTCGGTGATGGGGGTCACCAGCACCGGCACGGCGCCCCGCTCCCGGGCGGCCTTGACGAAGGTCTCCAGGTTGGCCTCGTACGCCTCCAGGGTGGTGTACCGCTCCGGGTGGGAGGGGTCGCAGTCGTTGTGGCCGAACTGGACGATCAGGTAGTCGCCCAGGGTGATATGCTTTTCGATGTCCTCCAGCCGCCCCTCGTCGATGAACTGCCGGGTGCTTCTGCCGCCCATGGCGCAGTTGTCGATGACGATCTCCGGCAGGGTGTATTGCCGCTCCTGGCCGAAGGGGCAGTCCGGGCGGCGGGCCTCCAGGGCCAGCTTTCCGCCCACGGCGGCGCGGCTCAGGGTCTGGCCCCAACCGGCAAGGCCCCCGTCCTCCGGCGTGTAGCTCTGCATGGTGGAGTCCCCGGCCAGATACACGGTGGGCCGGAACTCCATTCCCCGCAAAACGTCCTTGAAGGCCATATCCGAGGCGTAGTAGAAGCTGGGATATACCGGCTGGTTGTAGCAGTTGTTCTGCCAGGCCACGCCGCAGCGGTACTGGGGGTCGTGCATCAGGGTGAAGAGCTTGTGGGGCGCGTCGTCGGTGTTGGTATAGATGCGAATGGCAGTGTTGTCCTTGTGGCGCAGCAGGATCTCCTCCCGCCAGTCGCCGAAGATATCCGCCACCAGGCAGGGCGTGGCCTTGGTGTAGTGGTTGGTGCCGGTACCCTCCGGCTCCAGCAGGATCCCCCGGCGGGGATCCACCACCCGGCCGATGGCCTCCCCCTTGGCCCCCTGGCCCAGATAGTCCGGGCCGTCGGTGAGCTGGGTGGTCATGTCCCCGGCCCAGAAGATGCGCATATTGGTGCTGGGGGCGGGGATATCCAGCTTGTTGCCCTTGCAGTCGAACACGTCGTTGACCCACACCTGCAGGCCCCGGACGCCGTCGGCGATGTCGCCGATCATGCACCGGCCCAGGTCGCCCTCGTAGTACTGGCCGAAGTAGACCTTGCCCGTCTCCGCGTCCCGCAGGGCGTAGCCGTAAGGGGCGTTCTTGCCCTCCTCGTAGACGTTGAAGATCTCCTTCCCCGGTCTGTCCGGGTCGATATCCGCCACGTGCATGGCGTCGCCGTGACCCAGCTTGGCGTCCCGGCCGTCGGGCAGCTTGTCCCGGGCGGAGTAGAGCAGGGTGCCGTCGTGATCCACCACCGCCGCGCCGTAGATAAGCTCCATGCGCCCGTCCCCGTCGATGTCGGCGGTGGAGACGGAGTGGTTGCCCTGTCCCGCCAGGCCCCCCATGGTGGGGGAGCTGCCGGTGCGCTGGGTGGTGGTGTAGTCAAAGGGGTTGGCCATGGGCATGAAGCCGGAGTCGGCGGCCCAGACCTTGTGGAATTTGTTCTCAAAGAAGTCGTAGGCGGCCACATACGCCCTGGTGTAGTAGCCCCGGCACATCAGCAGGTACGGGCGCTTGCCGTCCAGATACCCCACGCCGGCCAAAAACCGGTCCACCCGGTTGCAGGGCTCGATGCGCGTCCAGGCGTAGTCGCCCCACATGAGGCCGTCGTCGCCTCTGGCCGGCTCGTAGTGGATGGTGTCCAGCTCCCGGCCCGTGCCGTCGAACATGGTCAGATACTCCGGCCCCTCGTAGATGAAGCCCTCAAACTCGGACAGCTTATTGTGGGGATCCCGGGCGGGGGCCCACTCGTCAATGAAGAAGTCCGCCAGGGCCTGGGCCTCCTGCCGTTTCAGGGGGTAGGGGTAGCGCCGGGGGATCCCCAGGCACTCCTCCACCGTCCCGGGCCAGCGGCCGGCCAGCACCTCCGGGTGCCGGGGCCACGCCTCGAACATGTCCGCCACATGGCGGCGGTAGTCCTCGGCGGAGCAGACGTAATTATCCTCATGGGACCAGCCGGCGTCGATGTCCTCCTGGGGCATGGCGACGTAGTCCCGGCTCTTAACGCTCCCGTCCGGGGCGTAGCGGGTCATGACGGTCCCCGGGGCGGTCTTGACGGCCATCTCGGCCCTGCCGTCGCCGTTGAAATCGTACACCATGAACTGGGTGTAGTGGTTCCCGGCCCGGATATTCGGCCCCATATCCAGCCGCCAGAGGATCGTCCCGTCCAGCCGGTAGCAGTCCAAGATGCAGTGGCCGGTATAGCCCCGGTGGCTGACGTCGTGGGCGTTGGAGGGACTCCACTTCAGGACGAACTCATACTCCCCGTCCCCGTCCATGTCCCCCACGCTCATGTCCGAGCAGTGGTAGGTGAACTCCTGTCCCGCCGGGGTGACGCCGCCCTGGGGAATGGAGAGGGGAATGTCGATGTAATTTTGCTTCCAGGGCATGACGGGCTTGCAGGGGGCCTCCTCCACGCCCGCGCAGACGGCGGCCACGGCGTAGGCGTCCTCCGCCGTACCCTGTTCGTCCCGGTAGCTTGTGCGGTCCGTGACCAGGGCCAGCCTTTCCCCGTTTTTGTAGACGGCGAAATCCGCCCCGGCCAGGCCCGTTTCCGTCCAGCCGTTGACCTCGCCGCGCAAAAGCCGCCAGCTCAAAAACACCCCGGCCCCGGTGGCCACGGCGATAAGGCCCCGGCCCAGCTCCTCCAATTGGGGGCGGGCCAGACGGCCCACGGCGGAGCGGACGGTGGCGCTCCGGGCCAGCACGTCCCCGGCAAGGCTCCGGGCCTCCACGGACAGGTAGTAGGGGATATCCGTGGAGCGGTGAAAGACGAAGCTCGTCCCCCGGACAGGGGGCAGGGGCTTCATGATGTGGGCGGGGGTGTCCCGGTCAGACCAGGAGACGGTGTAATAGTCCGCGCCCTCCACGGCGTCCCAGGTGAGGGTGACGCCGTCGGCGGTGAGATCGGAAAGTCGAAGGTTCATATCCATAGTGACCACCTTATTGCAGTCCGTATTATTGCAGCCCGTAGGGAACGGGTTTTCCGTAGAGATTGGCTCTGGAGCCGGTGACCGTCAGGCGCAGCTTATTCCGTCCGGCGGTAAGCAGGCCCGTCAGGTCGAAGCGGTGCGGCCCCCAGAAGGAGACGCCGGCGGGGACGCCGTTGACCGTCAGCTCCGCCATCTCCTGGGCCTCCAGGGTGAGAACGCCGCCCTCCGACGGCCCTATCTCCGCCTCGTAGACCTTCACCGCCGCGGCGGCGTCCGTGGAGACGAGCCGGAAGGCCGGCGTGGGGATCCGCGCCGGGCGGCGGAGGACCGGGAGATCGCCGTATTCCGCCTCCGTGCAGGCGAACACCAGGAGGCTTCCCCGGCGGGGGAGGGTGAGCCGCCCCTCATACCGGGCGGCCCTGCCGCTCCACAGGTCGTATTGACCGGCCTTCCCCTCAAAGGGGAGGGCGGCGGGGACGTCGATATCCGTCTCCCCGGCGTTCACCAGAAAGACACATTCCGTGCCGCATTTTTCAAAGCGTATGGCCCGCAGTCCCGGCTGGGGCGTCTCCGGGCGGATATCCCGGCTCTGGGCCAGCACGTCCCGGCTCACTTCCGGGAAGCGGCCCTCCGGGTCGATGACGGCGGAGAAGCGCCGCGCGCCGTGGATCAGCGCGCCCGCCTCCACCCTGCATTCGTCCCAGAAGCTCCGGGGCAGGTACATAAAGCCGATCTGGTTCTCAAAGAGGGGCGCCACGGCCTCCGGCATCAGCTCCCGGTTGCGGCACAGCACCGCCACGGGGGCGCGCAGGTCGGTGTCGGTCATCAGGCACGACACCCGCTTTAAATAGTCCGTCCAGCGGTCATAGTGGGGCCACCAGATGGAGTGAGGCCCCACGTCGGGGGGCCGCTCGTCCTTGCGGGCGCCTACGATGGAGTAATAGAAGGCGTGGAGTATGTAAAGATTGACCCCCCGCACAGCCAGGTAGTCGATGAACCACTTGATGTCCCCGGCCGTCATGCTCCAGGGGTTCTCCTCCCCGCCGCAGACGCCCAGGCACTCGTTGGAGTTGCGGCGGCGGCCCAGCAGCCGCGCCGCGTCGGCGGAGCATTTGCCCTGGGCGGAGTCCCGGCCCGCCAGATCCCCCTTCTCCGGGGCCACCTGGCGGTAGACCAGATCCTGGCCGGGGATATGGAAATGGCGCTCCCGCTCGATGTCGTCGGAGGCGTCCGGGTGGCCCATCAGGGCGATGCCGTGTTCCCGGCACCAGGAGGACAGGGCGGAATAGTAGACCTGGTTCTCCCGCTCCATGATCATGCGTTCATAGAGGCGCGTGTCGTCGTTCTCCTCCCCGTCAAAGAGGGCGAAGAGGTTCTGAAGATCGCCCCCCGCGTCGGTGAAGAGCCGCTCAAAGCCCCGGGTCCAGGGCTTCATGCCGGTGACGCACCGGCCCGTGATGCTGGGTTCGTCGGTGAAAAAGCCCATGACGGTGGAGCCGAAATACTCCTTGAACCGCTTATAATACGCCTCGTGAGTAAGCTCGATGAACCGGGCCACCGCGTCGGGATTCAATAGGTCGGCGCTCAAGGGGGCGCAGGGTTCAAAGTCGTCCTCCCCGTAGTGGACGCCGCGAATGGTGCCGTGGGTAAAGCGCGCCACCAGCGCCCTGCCGCCCTGTTGGGCCAGGAGCTGATCCCCGGCCTCCGGGGCGTCCGTCACCGTAAGGCCCAGGCTGGCGAATTCCGGGTGACCGGCCACCACCTGCCCGCAGGCGGAGCCGGAGGGGTACATGCCCTCGTCGTAGAACACCACCCGCATACCCAGCTCCCGGCAGGTCTCCAGGGCGGTGCGGATATAGGAGAAGAACGTCTCGGACAGGTAGCGGATCCGCCGGGGCAGGCCCATGCGGGGGTGAAGCACCACCCCGTCTACGCCGTGGGCGTGGAAATCCGCCAGCTGGCGGCGGATCTCCCGGTGGGTCAGGTCGCCGTTCAAAAACCAGAAGGGTATGGGGGTAAATTCCGGGCCGGGTTCCTTCAGCATTTCCAAAAGCCGCATATCCATCACCTCAAGTGGGGGCCGTTCTTATCGTCCCCTTAATAATAACCCCGTTTTCGGATTTGTCAATTGGTTATGTTGCCGATCCTCCGCCGTCAATCCTTATGGGGCGGCAGGGGGCCGGAGATGACCTTTTTCCCCGTGCCGGGGCCGTCGTCCCGGTGCTTCCACCGGCGGGCGGTGCGGAAGAAGCAGACGGTATACCCCACGCAGGACACCGCCCAGTAGATCAGCACCAGCAGGGTGAAGAAGCCCACCATGGGAATGAACTCCACCGCCACGCTGCAGGCGAAGACGGCGATATAGGCCGCCACGGTCAGGAGCTTCCAGCGATCCAGCTGCTCCCAGCGCAGGGGACACTTCTCCGTCTCCTCATACTCCCCCACGCCCCGGGCCAGGAGGATCAGCAGCCAGGCGGTGCCGCCTGTCTCCAGGGCGCTGACCGCCAGGCCCAGCAGGCCCGTGGGGGCGAAATAGTGGGCCAGGGCGGAGTAGACGGCCATGACGGCGGAGAGCCACAGCACATGGGAAAATACGTAGGAGTTGGCCCGGAGCTTCCAGGCGCTGTACGCCACTAAGGCGTAGCCCACAAAGTCCGGCAGCAGCTCCACCGTGGGGCCGAGGATATTGACGGTAAAGGAGAAAAAGATGAAGATAAGACCGACGGCGATGGGGTACACGGCCGTCCCTCCCTTCGATGTTCATATTCCCGCATTTGTGACGGACAGCAGAAGATCTTTCCCGCGCTTTAAATCTTGCCGCGCTTTGATCTTTTCGCGTCTCAGCCTCTGCCGCCTCTCACAAGTCCGGGAAAAGGGCGTGCGCCGCGCCTTTCGGCGCGGCGCACAAGGAGGTTCAAAAGCTTGTATGGTGCTAAGTCAGATCAGCCCTGGTTGGCGTGATAGAGATCGTTGATCTCCTGCTTGATAGCGGCGCCGCCCCTGGACTCCCACTCGGCGACAGCGGCCTGGAACTGCTCCCAGGTGTCAACACCGGCGCAGTAACGAACCTTGGCGTCGTTGAGCGCCTGAGAAATGTTGGTGTTCTCGCTGACGAAGGTGGGGGACTGAAGCTCGTAGGCGGCGGCTACGTCAACGATAGCGGCCTCCTGAGCGACCTTCTGGGCCTCGGTGTAAGCAAGGCCGGGAGCGTCGTCCTTGGCCTGAACAGCACCCTCCAGGACGTAGGGCAGGAACGCCTGAGCCTGGTTGATGCCCTGGCTGGGCAGCAGGTTGGCGTCGCCGCCGATGTCGGAGACGGCGTAGCCGTTCTCGTCGATGTGATAGGTCACGCCCTCGATGCCGAAGTCGGCCAGAGCGCGCATCTCCTTGTCGTTCATCTTGTCCAGGAACGCCAAGCACGCCTTGACATCGTCCTCGGTCTTGGCGCCGGCCTTGGTGATGAGGAAGCCGCCGTTATACACGTTGGTGCAGGCGGTGCGGCCGTTGATGGCGCCAACCATCACGGACCAGGCGTTGTTGGGATGCTCGGGATCGGGGGAAGGAGTGCTGGTGACGGAGGGGATATTGGCCTCGCCGATGTAGTAACGCCACTGACGGCGTCCGCCGCCGTCCATGGTGTCCACGAACGCGCCGGTCTGGCCCTTCTGAGTGGCCTCGCCCCAGCCGTCAGTACCGACGGACGGCCAGTCGGGACGAATGATGCCTTCCTCGGTGAGCTTGCGGAGCCAGTCGCAGGCTTCCTTGAACTCGGCAGTCTCATGGACAGGGACAAGGTTGCCGTCCTGCTCGACCCAGCCTACGCCGCAGCCGAACCAGGTAAAGATAACATCCATCCAGCCGAGATACGAGCCGTTGACCTCAAGGCCGTAGGTGTCCTTCTGGCCGTTGCCGTCGGGGTCGTTCTCACGGAAGGCCTTGAGCATGTTGTAAACGTCGTCCACGGTCTTGGGGGGCTCGGTGAAGCCGAGCTTGTCAGCCCAGTCGCCGCGGTAGGAAAGGCCGTAACGGCCCAGAGGACGCATCTTGGGGATAGCGATGAGGCCGCCGTTGACGGTGAAGATGTCGCGGATACCGTCGGACATGGTGGCAAGGTTGGGATAGTCGCCGGAATCAAGATAGGGGCTGATGTCCCAGAAAGCGCCGTTCTGCGCCGCCTGGATAATGGTGGTGGAGATGGTGCCGGTGAAGGCCAGGATCATGGGCATGTTGGCCGGGTCAAGCAGGGTCATGTTCATGATGTCGCCATAGCCCTCGGAGTTGACGAAGTCCCACTTGGGGGAGACCTTGATGTAGTCCTCGATGGCCTTCTGAACAGCGCCGTCGGTGTCGCGGGACTCGGTCATCTCATTGCCGTAGAAGCTGGGGAGCATGATGGAGATGACAGGCATACCGTCCTTGGTCTCGGTGTAGTTGGCCTTCGTGTCCTCGCCGCCGCCGCTGGGCGCGCTGGTGTCATTGCCGCCGCCGCTGGGCTTGCTGGTGTCGTTGCCGCCCTTGCTGGTGTCGTCGCCGGTGCCGCCGCAGGCGACAAGGGCAAAGACCATTACAAGAGCCAACAGGAGCGCGATGATTTTTTTCATTTTCATAAAATATCCTCCTATTGATATTTTTATGTATTACAAGCGGCCGTTGCCGCCGGTAAACAGGGGATCAGCCCTTCACGGAGCCGACCATAACGCCGGCGGTGAAGTATTTCTGAATGAAGGGGTAGACCACCAAAATGGGGACGGTGGCCACCACGGTGGTGGCGTTGCGGACCGCCTTTGTGGGGGGCTGGCCCCAGACGCCCCAGTCGATGGCCTGATCGGGCAGGTTGGAGGACTGCATGATGACGCGGCGAAGCACGATCTGCACGACCTCCTTGTTGGCGTCCTGAATGTACATCATGGCGCCGAAGTAGCCGTTCCAGTGGCCCACCGCGTAGAACAGGGACACGGCGGCCAGCACGGGGCCGGACAGGGGGAGCATGATCTTCACGAAGGTGTAAAGGTCGTTGGCGCCGTCGATGATGGCGGCCTCCTCTAACTCGTCGGGGATACCGGAGAAGTAGTTCTTGATGATGATCATGTTGAACGCGCTCATGGCGCCGGGGAGCCACAGGGCCCAGAAGGTGTTTCTGAGCTTCAGAAGCTGGGTGATCAGCAGGTAGCTGGGCACCATGCCGCCGCCGAAGAGCATGATGATGATGACCATGTTCATGAAGAAGTTGCGGCCCTTCAGGTACTTACGGGAGAGGGGGTAGGCCATGGTGCAGGAGACGAACATGTTGATGGCGGTACCCACGACGGTGACGATCACGGAGTTTTTCAGGCCCCGGAACACCGAGCCGTCCTTCATGATGTAGGTGTAGGCGTTGGTGGAGAAGGTCTTGGGGATAATGAAGAAGGAACGCTCCAGGATCTCCTTTTCCGTGGCGAAGGAGGACGCCAGCACGTAGAGGAACGGAAGCACACAGATGAGAGCCGCAAGGCCGGTGATGATGTAGAGGATAACCTGAACCACATTATCGCCGGGGGAGCGGTGGTTGAAGCCGTTGACGACTTTATCTTTATTCTTAGCCATAGTCTCCGCCTCCCATCAATAAAGTCCGGACTCGCCAAGGAGCTTGGCGCACTTGTTGGCGCCCAGGACCATGACCAGGCTGACCACGGATTTGAAGAGGCCGGCGGTGGTGGCCATGGAGTACTGGCCGTTGGAGACGCCCTTTAAGTAGACGTAGGTGTCGAAGACCTCGGCCACCTTGGCGTTCATGGAGTTGCGCAGCAGGAAGATCTGCTCGTAGCCGGTGTTCAGCAGGGCGCCCACCTTCATGATGAGCATGATGACCACGGTGCCCTTGATGCCGGGCAGGGTCACGTGCCACATCAGGTTCCAGCGGCCCGCGCCGTCGATCTTGGCGGCCTCGTAGAGCTGCGGGTCCACGGAGGCCAGGGCGGACAGATAGATGATGGTGCCGTAGCCGGTCTCCTTCCACAGGTTCTGGCCCAAAATCAGCGGGACGAAGTATTTGGGCGACCCCATGACGTTGGGGGCCTTGCCCGCGCCCACGACGCTCTCGATCATCTTGATGATGAAGCCGTCCTGGGAGTTGAAGAGCTGGACGGTAAGAGCGTACACGATAACCAGAGAGACGAAGTGGGGTATGTAGACGAAGGTCTGGCTGACGCGCTTGAACCACATGCAGCGAAGCTCGTTGAGGATCAGCGCGAAGATGATCGGGGCAGGGAACGCGACCAGGAGGTTCGCGAAGGAGATAGCCAGGGTGTTGCGCAGGAGCATCAGGAAGTCCGTACCCATAAAGAGGTTACGGAAGTTCTTAAAGCCAACCTTTTCACTGGCGAGAAGGGCGTTGATAAGTCCGCCGGCGCCGGAGTAGGGGTTGAAGTTCTCAAAGGCCATCACAAGTCCGCCCATGGGCAGATAGCAGAAAATCAGCATCCACACAACGCCGGGGAGCAGCATGATATACAGCCAGTAGTGCTGTCTGAGCGCCTTGCCCCAGGTGTTGCCGGTCTTTTTCTTCTTCACCGCAACGGGCTTTTCAAGGGTGGCGGCTGCCGAATTGCTCATTGTATTCCTCCCTTTACTTTTTTCCCGAACGGATCCCCCCGCCCGGACGCGAAACCGCGCCGCGCCGACCGCCTCCCTCCGGTCCCTGCGCCTTCAGGAGACGATCAAGCGGAGCCGGCTCCGCTTGCACAAGGGGACGGCCGTCCCCTTGTATGGTATCTTCTATTTTAACGCCGCGCGTCTATTTCTTCTCTCCATTTTTAAGGTTATATTGTGCAATTTCGCTTTTTTATACTGGTAAAAACAAGCGGTTTTTTGTTAAAATCACCTCTTGACGCCCCGGAAATCCCGGTTTTTTGTGACATTTCCGCCAAGAGATTTGTGCAAAGTGTATATAAAATGTTAAAAAATTTGTGCGGAATGACAAATTAAAGTCGTTTTTGCAAAACCCTATGGCAAAGGGAGCCGGAGGGTGGTAAAATGTTGCTGAACGCGGCGGCCGACAGCCGCTATGGCGGTAAATCCGCAAAAAATCCCTTTTGCCGAAAAAGGCCCGTCAGGGCTTTTTCCGACAGATTGGCCGCTATGGCGGTAAATAGCCGCTATGATGGACTTGATTTGTCAAAATAAACGTATACAATAGGACTGGAGAAAGGGGGAGAGGGTATGCCAAGGCCGCCCAGGGAGGTCATGGAGTGCCGGGACTATCTGCTGCCGCCGGAATTCCCCGTGACGGTACTGACGGGGGAGGAGTGGCGCATATCGGACAAGCGCAGTCCTGTACTGCACTTCCACACCCACATGGAGCTGGGCATCTGCCGCTCCGACAGGGGCGTGCTGGGGTTCCGGGACAGGGATATCCCCTTTGAGGCCGGGGACGTGACCATCATCGCCGCCGGGACGCCCCACACCACCTGTTCCGCCCCGGGGACGGCCTCCAAGTGGAGCTACGTCATGGTGGATCCCATACAGCTCATCGACCCGGCCACCTCGCCGGTGGAGCTGCCGGTGGCGGAGCTGTATAGCCCGGTACTCTACAATTTCCGGGCGGTGGTATCCCGGGAGCAGGATCCGCTGCTGGCGCCGCTGGTGGACGCGCTGGTGCGGGAGATGGTGGAGCAGCGCCCCAATTACCGCCGGTGCGTCCGGGCGCTGCTGGATATCATTTTAAATAAGCTGTGCCGTCAGGCGGAGGATCGGGAGCCGGAGAAGGGCGAGAAGCCCTTCCACATCTCCCCCGCCCTGCGGTTCGTGGACAGGCACTACATGGAGGATCTGCGCATGGACGACCTGGCGGCGGCCTGCAAGATGAGTACCAGCTACTTCCGGCGGGTGTTCACCGAGACCATGGGCCTGGGGCCGCTGGAGTATCTCAACCGGGCCAGGATCATGCGGGCGTGCAGTCTTTTGCAAACGACGGATTCCTCCGTGCTGGAGATCTGCGAGGCGGTGGGGTTCCGATCCCTGTCCAGCTTCAACAGGCACTTCTCCGCCATCATGGGCCAGCCGCCCACGGTCTGGCGGGGGAAGATCCACGCGGATATGCCGGTGAGCCTGCGGCGGTATACCGGCTGGGCCACGCCGCCCAGGTGACGGGCGCGGGTTTGACTCTCGCCGCCATACAGAGAAAAGAGGAGACTTGGTCATGAGCTTTTTCAACAATTTTGCCGGTATGGGCCCCGAGGGGGGCCAGGCGCCGGAGCCCAGGACGGCCCTGGGGCGGTTCTGGCAGATCTATACCCACCACACCCTGGGCCTTCTGGGGGCGGGGATCCTGGCCGCCGTGACGGCGCTGGTGTATATCCTGGCGGTGTTCCTGGGCGTCACCAGCCACGGCATGATCTTCGTGCTGGTGGGCGGGCCGCTGGGGGGGATCCTGGCCATGCCCCAGATCATCGGCGTGGCCGACACCGTCCTGCGGGCCATTCGCGGCGAGGCGGGCTTTTGGTGGATGAAATACCGGGCCGCCTGGAAAAAGAACCTGAAGCAGTCCCTGGCCTTTGGGTTTCTGGTGGGGCTTCTCTGCTCCTGCCAGTATTTCCTCCTGCTCCACGCCAGGAACGTGGGGTTCCTCATCTTCGTGCTGATGCTGGTGGGGATCTTCATCTCCGTGGCGGTGGCCACCTGGAGCGTACCGCAGATCGCCCTGATGAACCTGCCCCTGGGGCGTATCCTGGTCAACTCCCTGACCCTGTCCGCCCAGCACCCCGTCAAGACGCTGGCCGCCGTGGCGGTGACGGTGCTGTACTGGTTCTTCCTGGTGGTGACCTACCCCATCTCCCTGCTGGGCTATGTGCTGTTCAACTTCTGGCTGCCCATGCTCGTCAGCCTGATGATCCTGTGGCGGCCCATCGACGAGGCCTTTGACATCACCGAGAAGCTGGAGGCGCTCAACGAGCAGAAGCGGGCGGCGGAGAAGGCCGCCCGGGAGGACGGGCAGGGCGAACAGGACGAGCAGGAAGAAATAGACGGGCAGGAAGATCAGAGCGAACAGAAGGAGGCGTCCGACGAATAAATGGCCAGCGAATATCTGAAATGGAAATACAAGGACGTGAAGCCCGACGAGAAGCCCGTCTACACCAAGAAGGAGCTGCGGCGCAACTGGTGGGATTACAACCTGATCTGGGTGATCGTGGGGATCGTAGGGGCCATACTGCTGTTTATCCTGATAAAAGACATCTTTTTCAGGACGAAGCCGGACTATGAGGTGGCGCTGATCGCCGCCACCGCCCCCGAGGAGGAGACGCAGGACGCGCTGAAGGCGCGGCTTGCCGAGCTGGGGGAGGATCTGAACGGCGACGGGAAGGTGTCTGTGGCCCTGTACGTCTACGAGATGGACTTCAGCGACCCCGACGACGATCTCAGCGACATGGAGATGCGGGAGGCGGCCATGACCCGTCTGACGGTGGATCTGACCTCCGGGGACGTCTATCTGATCCTGGCGGATCAGCCGGAGGCGTTTCAGGCCCGCTTTGGGATCCTCGCCTATCTGGACGGCACCGCCCCGGACGTGTCCGGGGACAGGTACGACGCGGCGGGCTGGCGGGACATGGTGTACCGCTGGGAGGACTGCCCGGTGCTGAAGGGCATGGAGCTGGGGACGTACACCCGGTTCATGGATCCCACCCAGACGCCCCTGGACGGGCAGACGGCCATGGCGGGGCTGTATGTGGGCCGCCGGGGCATCTTTTTCGACAAGGACAAGGAACGCTTCGCGGGAGCGGAGCGGTTATGGCAGGCGCTGACAGCCGGCGCCGCCAAGATGGAGGGATAATCAAATGAGCTTTATTCTTTCCGCGGGGACGGTCCTGGAGGGCTTTTCCCCCGACCAATGCCCCGCCGGGGTAAAAAACGCCCTGCGTATCCTGCGGCGCGACCTCTCCAGCCGGTTCCCCACGGAGCGGCGGGAGGAGAATACCGTCGCCCTGGAGTACGCCGCTTTTGACAGGCCGGAGGCCTTCTCCGTCCAGGTGACACGGGACAAAATGACCGTCCGGGCCGGGGACGAGCTGGGGTGCGTATACGGGCTTCTGTATATCTCCGCCCGGTTCCTCCGGGTACCCCCATTCTGGTTCTGGCTGGGGCAGGAGATCTGGCCCATGGAGCCGGTGTCCGTGCCGGAGGGGGTATACACGGGCGAAACGCCCGCGGTGCGCTACCGGGGGTGGTTCATCAACGACGAGGTGCTTCTGAAAAAATGGGCCGTCCGGGGCGACCACGCCCTCCCCTGGCACATGGCCTTTGAGGCCCTGCTGCGGTGCGGCGGCAATACGGTGATACCCGGCACGGACAAGGACGCCCGGCAGTGGCGGGATCTGGCGGCCTCCTATGGGCTGATCCTCTCCCAGCACCACGCCGAGCCTCTGGGGGCGGAATTCTTCCTGCGGGAGTACCCCGACCTGGAGCCCAACTACGACGACCACCCGGAGCTTTTCCAAAAGCTGTGGGAGGACGCTGTCCGCGCCCAGGCCGATCGGCGGGTGATCTGGTGCCTGGGCTTCCGGGGCCAGGGGGACGCCCCCTTCTGGGCCAACGACACCACCGGGAAATATGACACCGACGAAAAGCGCGGGGCCATGATCTCCAAGATGCTCCGCCTCCAGCGGCGCGTGGTGGAAAAATACGTGGAGGATCCCGTTTTCTGCACCAACCTCTACGGCGAGGTCATGGAGCTTTACGCCAGGGGATTTGTGGATATCGACCCGGACGTTATCAAGATCCGCGCCGACAACGGCTACGGCAAAATGGCCGCCCGCCGCCGGGGCGATCACGACACGCGCCTGTCCTCCCTGCCGGACGCGCCGGAGGCCCACGGCGGCGTTTACTACCACGTCTCCTTCTACGACCTCCAGGCGGCCAACCACATGACCATGTCCCCCAACAGCGTTGATTTTGTAAGCGCCCAGCTGGATGCCGCGGCGGCGAAGGGCCTTACGGAGTACTGGATGGTCAACTGCTCCAACATCAGGCCCCACGTCTATATGCTGGACGCGGTGCGGAAAAAATGGTTCGGCCAGGCCCTCTCCGACGACGCCCACAGCCGTGCCTTCGCGGATACATACTTCGGCGGCTCGGAGGCCGTGGCCGCCTGCTACCGGGCGTACGGCGCCGCACAGCTGCCCTTCGGGCCGGAGCCGGATCAACGCGCCGGGGAGCAGTTTTACTGCGAGATCCCCCGTACGCTGGTCCACCAGTTCTTTGTGGACCGCCACGCCCCCGCCCCGGGCCTGCGCTGGCTGACCCGGGCGGAGTCCCTGGCCGGTCAGGCGGCGTATTTCTCCGGCCTGTGCCGAACCCAGGCCCCCAAGCTCCAGGCGCTGTGGGAGCAGTGCCTGGAGAGCGGCGCGGCGGACATCACCCTCCACGCCCGTCTGCAAGCCCTGGGCGCCCAGGCCGGGGCGCTGGTGGGCGACGGCTTCGCGGCCTTAGAGCGGCAGGACGCGCTGGGGGCCTTCCTGGCCTTTGGGGACGCCGCCGAGCTTTTCCGCAAGGCCGTCCAGGCCATGAGCGACTGGGAGACCGGCGTCTTTAAGGGCTTCACCTTCAACGACTGCTTCGCCGACTACAAGCACACGGCCTTTATGCTGGACAAGCTCATGGGCTATGTCCGGGAGCTGGGGGACTCCCCCGCCCACGACAAGTGGTACCGCCTCGCCTATATGGACAGGCGCGACAGGCCCATCAGGGTGCTGCTGGTGGAGGACAACCACCCCACGGACCGGGAGCTTTACTGGCAATTCAAATCGCGGAAGGAGCGGGAAAATGGCTGAACTCAACTACGCCGCCACGGCGAACACCGTCACCCTCTGGTGGGAAAAATCCGTCCCGGGGCCGTACTCCGTCAATTTCGGCGGCGAGACCCGGGCCACGGAAAAGACCCACATCACCTTTGACAATCTCCCGCCGGACACCGGCTTCCGGGCCTCCGTCCAGGCCGGGGACGCCCTTTTGGGATCCCTGACGGTCAGGACGGCGCGGGTGCGGGCGCGGCTGGACGTGCGGGACTTCGGCGCGGTGGGCGACGGGGTCACCATGAACACCGCCGCCCTCCAGGCGGCCCTGGACGCCTGCGGCCCCCACCAGGAGGTCTACGTCCCCGCCGGCATCTACATGACCGGGGCGCTGCGGCTCCACTCGGACATGGCCCTTTATGTGGAGGCGGGCGCCACCCTCCAGGGCACCGCCGACCCCCAGGACTACCTGCCCCGGATCAAAAGCCGCTTCGAGGGCATCGAGCAGGAGTGCTACTCCAGCCTTCTCAACCTGGGGAAGCTGGACAACGCCTCCGGCCCCAACTGCCGCAACGTGCTGATCTACGGGGGCGGTACCGTGGCCTCCGGCGGGCAGGAGCTGTGCCTCAACGTCATCGACTCCGAGCGGGAGCGCCTGCGGGAGTTCCTGGCCGCCAATCAGGAGCTTGTGGCCTCCTGCGAGAACGACCACACCATTCCCGGGCGCGTCCGGCCCCGGCTCATCAATATGTCCAACTGCGAGAATATCCGCATCACCGGCCTCACCCTGAAAAACGGGGCCAGCTGGAACCTCCACTTCATTTACAGCAAAAAAATCGTCACCGACCACTGCACCTTCTTGTCGGAGGGCGTGTGGAACGGCGACGGCTGGGATCCGGACTCCAGCGAGGACTGCGCCCTGTTCGCCTGCCGGTTCTTCACCGGGGACGACATGGTGGCCGTGAAATCCGGCAAGAACCCGGAGGGCAACCGGATCGGTCGGCCCACCCGGCATATCCGCATCTTCGACTGCGAGAGCGCCTTCGGCCACGGCATCGTGGTGGGCAGCGAGATGAGCGGCGGCGTGGAGGACGTGTGGGTGTGGGACTGCGACCTGGGGCAGGCCATGCAGGGCATCGAGATCAAGGCCACCCCCAAGCGGGGCGGCTATGTGCGGGGCCTGCGGCTCACGGACTGCGCCGTGGCGCGGGTGCTGATGCACACCGTCCCCTACAACGACGACGGCGTTCCCGGCCCCGATCAGCCCGTCTTTGAAAACTGCCTTTTCGAGCGGGTGCGTATCCTGGGCCAGAGCCTGGATCACGACCACGTCCTCCACCGCACCCCCGCCATTGAGCTGGTGGGCTTTTCCAAGCCCGGCCACGAGATCAGGAACATGACCTTCACCGACTGCGCCTTGGCGGAGGGCAATTTGGGCGTCATTTTGCAGAAATGTCAGGGGCTGACGTTTAAAAATCTTCGCTGTGAATAGAGCCTTAATTTCGCCCAATTCCGCTTTGTGTTCCCGCCCTCACATATACTGGCGTACCGCTGAATATCAGGGGCAAATCACCGACAGGTAAATCGAAGTTTGAAGGGATATTATGCGTAACGACTATCCAAAAATAATTGGCTGTAAAGTCTATGGAATAATTGATAGACCTATCGGCAGTTGCCACCCTCACGATAAGGAAATGATTTATCCGATAAACTACGGATATGTCAAAAATGTTTTTGCGGAGGACGGTGAAGAACAGGATATTTATCTTTTGGGCGTTGATGTTCCTGTAAATGTGTTTGAGGGATATGTTATAGCCGTATACCGCAGGTCTGATGACATTGAAGATAAATGGATCGTATCGGCAGACGGAAAGGATTATCCAGATGAAGTCATACTCGAAAAGATAGCCTTTCAGGAACAGTTTTTTCATGGTAAGCTGCTTAGATAAATTCCTGCTTAACGGTCTCTATCCCGGGAACACAACCGGGGAGCGGGCGTTCCGCCTCCGGTACTCCCCCGGGGTACAGCCGTAGAGGCGCTCGAAGCGCCGGTAGAAAAAGGCGGTGTTCTCATACCCCACGCGGACGGCGATATCCGCCACGGAAAGCTCTGTCTCCGTCAGCAGCGTCACGGCCCGATTGAAGCGGGCGGTGTGGAGAAGCTCCGTAAAGCCGCACCCCGTCCGCCTTTTCAAGAGCCGCGTGAGGGCGGAGGGGGTCATGTCCTGCTCCGCCGCCAGGCCCCCCAGGGTGCAGTGGACGTCCTCCTCGATCCTCCCCAGGGCCCAGAGGGTTATGGCCTGCTCCCGGTCCCGGCGGCCTGAGATAAGAAGCTTTTCCGCCCGAAGGGACAGGTGGCGCAGCAAAAGCTCCAACGTGGCCCGCTGAAGCTCCTGGCGGCGGGAATCGGCCCCCTCCAGCTCCAGGAGCACCAGGTTTTCCAGCAGATTTTCCACGGGGATATCGCCGGAAATATCGAATACAAGATACGCCCCGGCGCTGCCCGTCAGCCCCAGGTTGCTCTTTAAAAACACCGCCAGGGCGCTGCTGCCGCCCATGGAGATGGCGGCGTTGTCAAAAAAGGCCGGCACCAGAATGAAATTCACCGCCACGTCCCCCCGTCCGGCGGGCATGATCTCATGCTCCGCCCCCCGACCCAGCAGCAGCAGGCTCCCGGCGGGAAGCTCCAGCTTCTCCGCGCCGTTGATGATGTGCCGGGTGACGCCGGTGACCTGATAGACCATCTCCACATAGGTGTGGCTGTGCCGGGGAAAGGCCGCGAAGCGGGTGTGGGTGCGGATCCCGAAAAGGCTCCCCCCAGGGAGAAGTCCCCCCGGCTCCAGCACCGTGCCTCCGGCGCGGGTATAGAGGGTCATGTCCACCTGCTCCCCGGCCAGGATCTCCCGCTCCTCGGCGGAGATTCCGGAGAGACGTTCCACAAGCTCAGGACGCGTTTTTACCCACCTCCATTCAAATCGGCAAGCTTCTTACCTTAATCCTATCCCCCCGGGGCGGGATTGTCAACAAAAAACGCAAAATCGGATACATCAAAAAATTTTTCCGTCATTGCCGGACGGGAAATTTTGGGGTATATTTACATATAGGCATATAGACGTATAACCAATTCGGATAAAAATTCGGACAAATCAGGAAGAGGAAAGAAGGGGTGTAACGATGAAATACTATCTGGCCATCGACATCGGCGCCTCCTCCGGCCGGCATCTTGTGGGCTGGCGGGAGGACGGGGAGCTGAAGACAAAAGAGGTCTTTCGTTTCCCCAACGGCGTGCGGGAAGTGGAGGGGCGTCTCATCTGGGATATGCCGGCCCTGGCCGGATACGTCCGGGAGGGCATCGACAAGGCTCTTGCGGAGTTTGGCGCCCTTGAGAGCTTCGCCATCGACACCTGGGGCGTGGACTATGTGCTTTTCCGGGGGGACGAACCGGTGCTTCCCTGCGTCGCCTACCGGGACTCCCGCACGGAGAAGATCATCGACCAGGTTCACTCCATCGTCCCCTTTGAGGAGCTTTACCGGCGCACCGGCTGCCAGTTCCAGCCCTTCAACACGATCTATCAGCTCTATGAGGACAAAATAAGCGGCAGGCTCGCGGGCGTGACGGGCCTTTTGATGGTGCCGGAATACCTGATGTGGCCGCTGACGGGGGTGAAGGCCCGGGAGTACACCAACGCCACCACCCAGGGCCTTATCAACGCCCAAACCGGGGCCTTCGACACTCAGATCACCGACAGGCTGGGCCTGCCCCGGTGCCTGTTCCCGGCGCTGTCCGCCCCCGGCACGGTCATCGGCGAATACAAGGGCATCAAGGCCGTCCTGTGCGCCACCCACGACACCGGCAGCGCCGTGGAGGGGATCCCCATGGAGGGGTCGGAACCCTACATATCCTCCGGCACCTGGTCGCTTCTGGGGGTCAAGACGCCAAAGCCCCTGACGGACGCGGGATCCATGGCCGCCAACTACTCCAACGAGGGCGGCGTGGGCTACAACCGCTACCAGAAGAACATCATGGGCATGTGGCTCATCAACCGCCTGCGGAGCGAGCTTTGCCCGGAGACGGACTTCGGGACGATCACGAAGATGGCCGAGGAGAGCGCCAACACCGCCGCCGTGGACGCCGCCGCGGGGGCGTTCCTGGCCCCGGAGAGCATGGTAAAGGCCTTTGACGAGGCCACAGGCGGCGCGCTGAAAGCGCCGGGGGACTATTTCAACTGCGCGGTACGCTCCTTGGCCCTGGGGTACAAAAAGGCCCTGGAGGAGCTGGAGGCCAACACCGGCAGGCAATACACGAAGCTCTACATCGTGGGCGGCGGGGCCAGGAACGGCTACCTCAACGCCCTCACCCAGCAGGTCACAGGGAAAACCGTCGTGGCCCTCCCCATCGAGGCCACGGCTATCGGAAATCTGAAAATTCAAATGGAGGTAAGCAAATGAGCTACACGGAAGCGAAGGAAAAATACGCAAAGCTGGGCGTGGACGCGGAGGCGGCCATGGAGACGCTGAAGGGCGTGCCTGTCTCCCTGCACTGCTGGCAGGGCGACGACGTGCGGGGCTTCGATACCGACCCCTCAAAGCCCCTCACCGGCGGCATCCAGACCACCGGCAACTACCCCGGCAGGGCCAGGACGCCGGAGGAGCTGATGGCGGACATCGACGAGGTCTTGAAGCTCATTCCCGGCAAGGTGAAGATGAACCTTCACGCCAGCTACGCCATTTTCGAGGACGGCGACTGGGCCGACAGGGACAGGCTGGAGCCGAAGCACTTTAAAAAATGGGCGGACTTCTGCAAGGCCCGGGGCCTGGGGTGCGACTTCAACCCCACCTTCTTCTCCCACCCCAAGTGCGACCCGCTGACCCTCTCCTCCCCCAATGAGGAGACCCGGCGCTTCTGGATCGACCACGGCAAGGCGTCTATCCGTATCAGTCAATACCTGGCGGAAGAGCTGGGCCAGGAGTGCGTCATGAACATCTGGACCGGCGACGGCCTCAAGGACGTCCCCGGCGACAGGCTGGGCCCCCGGGTGCGCTACCGGGAGGCCATCGACGAGATCCTCTCCGAGCCCTTTGACTTCAACCTGGTCAAGCCCTGCGTGGAGTCCAAGGTCTTTGGCATCGGCGTGGAGGCGTACACCGTGGGCAGCGCCGAGTTTGCCCTGAGCTACGCCGCCGCCAATCCGGGGAAGTGTATCCCCCTGATGGACAACGGCCACTATCACCCCACCGAGGTGGTCAGTGACAAGATCCCGGCCCTGCTGGCCTTCTACCCGGAGATCGCCCTCCACGTCACCCGCCCCATCCGCTGGGACTCCGACCATGTGGTGCTTTTCGACGACGAGACCCGGGAGATCGCCCGGGAGATCGTCCGCTGCGGCGGCCTGGACGGCCGCGTGAAGATCGCCCTGGACTACTTCGACGCCTCCATCAACCGGGTCTCCGCCTGGACCACGGGCTTCCGCAATCTCCAGAAGGCCCTGCTGTTTGCCCTGCTCCAGCCCAACGCCGAGGAGAAGCGCCTTCAGGACACCGGCGATTTCACCACGCTGATGGTACTCCAGGAGGATCTGAAGACCGCCCCCTTCGGGGACGTCTGGGACGAGTACTGCCGCCGCCAGGGCAAGCCCCTGGACGGGGAGTGGCTGCCGCAGATCAAAAAATATGAAGCCGCCGTGCTTTCCAAGAGAATATAAGGAGGATCAACATGGAGTTCAAAGATTTCAACGTAACGGAATTCAAGGGGGCCGTCAAGGAGGCCGCCGGCAAGGTGGGCGTCGCCGTGGGCGACACCGTGGAGCGTCTCATGCGGAAGAATATCCTCACCGCGCCCTTCATGATCGAGATGATCCGCACCGCCACCAATATGTATGACCACGGCTGGGACGAGCGCAACGGCGGCAACATCAGCCTGATGGTGGACGAGGAGGAGGTTGCCAAGTATTTGGACCTCACCGCCGTCCTCCGGGAGATCCCCACCGGCTTCGACGCCCCCACCCTGGACGGGAAGTACTTCCTCGTCACCGGCACGGGCAAATATTTCAAAAACGTCCAGTACGCCCCCGAGGTGAATCTGGGCCTTATCCGCATCAAGGACTCCGGCCGCACCGCCGAGCTGCTGTGGGGCTACGCCGACGGCGGCAAGTTCACCAGCGAGCTTCCGGCGCACCTGATGAGCCACGCCGCGCGCCTGGCCGTGAACCCGGAAAACCG
>CANPWM010000030.1 GCA_947584295.1 uncultured Oscillospiraceae bacterium
CCTTTTTTGGTGGAGGCGGCGGGAGTTGAACCCGCGTCCGAAAACACATCCCCCTGAACTTCTCCGGGCGCAGACGGTTATTGCGGGTCGCCCCGTTTCCCTCGCTTACAGGCAAGCCGTCACGCCTGAAAGTCCGGTAGCTTCATGGTGCATGGCGCGCTCAAAGCTTCGCGCGCTCACGTTCTCAACTCATCGACGCCCCATCTCCGGCCGTTGACCTCCGGAGTGGAACGGTCACTGCTTAAGCAGCGACAGGAACAGCGTAATCGTTGTTCTTTAATTTATAATTGCCCGTTTTAAAGATGCCAGGCCCATCTGCCCGCTATTCAAGCTTCCGCGTCCCCGTCGAAACCGGTACGCCCCCCCGTCGTCGTCGCGGAAGTCGCGTTGGCTCGGGGCGCGGCGAACGCTATGGCGCCCGCCGCACCCCTCACACGCTGACTTCGCTCCTCCTCTCCAAACGCGACCCGCTGACGCTGGGCTCGCGTTTGGTGATTAAAGAGGGATTTTTCACGGCGGCAAAGCTGCCGCGAAAAATGGATTTGAATTGTGTGCCGCGCTAACGCGCGGGCTCTGCTCCTCCTCTCCAAACGCGACCCGCTGACGCTGGGCTCGCGTTTGGTAGGCAAAGAGGGATTTTTCACGGCGGCAAAGCTGCCGTGAAAAATGGATTTGAATTTTATGCCGCGCTAACGCGCGGGCTTTTTGCCCCCGAACGAGGCCCGCTGGTGGTGGGCTGCGTTTGGGGTGAAAAGAGGATCGGATTTATGTTTTTGCCAGCTTGACCACAAGGGTGCTGGGGAGGATCTTGGCGAGGAACCGATAGAGCTTGAAAAAGGCCCTGGGGGTATAGAAGGCGCGGTCGGCCTTCACGGCGTTGTAGGATCCGGCGGCCACCTTTTTGGGGTCGCAGTAGGGGAGGGTCTTGAACATCTGGGAGTTGCCCGCGATGCCGCCGATCTCCAAAAACTCCGTGTCCATGGGGCCGGAGCAGACGGCGGTGACGGCGATCTTCCGCGCCCGCAGCTCCTCCCGCAGTCCCAGAGAGAAGCTGGAAACATACGCCTTTGTGGAGCTGTAAACCGTCATTCTGGCGTTGGGGCAGAAGCTGGCGATGGAGCTGACGTTGACGATCCTGGCGCCCTCGCGCATATAGGGGAGTACCGCCCGGGAGACCAGCGTCATGGCCCGGATATTGAGGTCGGTCATGCGGGAGAGGAGTTGAGGATCCGTCTCCGCCACGTTGCCCAGATAGCCGCACCCGGCGCAGTTGACAAGCACGGTCACGTCGGGGTTTTCCTCGCTGAGCTTCCGGGCCAGAGCGCCCAGATCGGCGTCGCTGGTCAGATCCAGCGGTACGGACACCGCCGGAACGTCCAGCTTCAGGGCAAGCTCGTCCAGAAGGGGCTTGCGGCGGGCGATGAGCCACACCTGCTCCACCTGGGGGAAGTTTGCCTTGAGCTGCAGGGCGAATTCCCGGCCAAGGCCGGAGGAGGCCCCGGTGATGATGGCTGTTTTCATGGTCACACCTTCTGCGGCTCGCCGTAATCCACGCCAAAGGTCTCGACGGTGACGGACTTCATCACCTGGGGCTTGCGGGGCTTGTCGTTGTAGTCCACTCTGGTGGAGGCGATCTCGTCCACCACGTCCATGCCCTCGGTGACCTTGCCGAAGGCGGCGTACTGGCCGTCCAGGTGGGGGGAGTCGGCGTGGACGATGAAGAACTGGCTCCCGGCGGAGTCGGGGACGTTGGTGCGGGCCATGCTGAGGACGCCCCGCTCATGCTTGAGGGGGTTCGCAACGCCGTTGGCGGAGAACTCGCCCTTGATGCAGTAGCCGGGGCCGCCGGTGCCGTTCCCCTTGGGGCAGCCGCCCTGGATCATGAAGTCCTTTATGACCCGGTGGAAGATGAGGCCGTTGTAGAAGCCCTTGTTCGCCAGGCTGATGAAATTCGCCACGGATATGGGGGCGATGTCGGGGTAAAGCTCGGCCTTGATAACCTTGCCGTCCTCCATTTCGATGGTCGCGATGGGATTTGCCATAGTGATCTCTCCTTTTATCTGAATTTTTCCTTCATGGTGCGGTCGATCTCCCTGTCGGCGTCGCGGCGGGCGGCGGCGTCACGCTTGTCATAAAGCTTCTTGCCGCGGGCAAGCCCCAGCTCCACCTTTACCCGGGAGTCCTTGAGGTACAGCGACAGGGGGATCAGCGTCAGGCCGTCCTGCTGGGTCTTGGCCTGGAGCTTCGCGATCTCCCGCCGGTGCATCAGCAGCCGCTTGGGCCGCAGGGGGTCGCGGTTGAAGATGTTGCCCTTCTCATAGGGGGAGATGTGCAGACCGTGGGCGAAAAGCTCCCCGTCCTTGACGGCGCAGAAGGAATCCTTCAGATTCACATTGCCCGCCCTGATGGACTTGACCTCCGTGCCGAAAAGCTCTATCCCGGCCTCGAACCTGTCCTCGATAAAATAATCGTGGTAGGCCTTTCTGTTCTGCGCCACGGGCTTAACGCCCTTCTGCCTCGGCATGGAGTCACCCCTCTCTTTTCACGGAAAGGATTATACCATACTGAAAGAAAAAATAAAAGGGGAAAAAGGGAAAATTTTATTCCCGCCCGGGGGAGAAGTACCGCCCCAGCGTCTGGGCGGCGTCCCCGTCGGCCAGGGTGACGGCGTGTTCCCGCAGATGCAGAAGATACGCCGGCGCGCGCTTCACGGGCAGGCCGAACTCGCAGAGGGCCTGGATGCGCGCCCCGTCGCCGGGCCATACGGCCAGTATGTATACCCCCCGGAGATAAAAGAGGGACGACGCGGAACCCACCGGCAGGGCCGACAGGGCGGACAGCACCGCCTCAAAATCGGTGAACTCGTAAAATTCCGGCTCGCCCGCGCTGCGCCGGACGAAGATGAGCAGCTCATGCCGCCCGGGGAAAAGCTCCAGGCTGACCGTCCCCGTGTCCGGGCAGTCCAGCACGTGTTCGATAAGCTCCCTGGCGGCGCTGACAGTGATATCCCGCGGCTCGATGTGCCGCTTGTGCAGCTCCGGCTCACCGATATAAACCGCAAAGGCCCTGCTGCCGATGGCCTGAATGTCCATAAGTAAACCCTCCTGACGTGTCCCCGCTGATACGGGTAAATACATTATACGTCAGAAGGGCGGGGATTTAAATGAAAAATGATTGGCAGGAATGGTAAGAACTATAACCGGCACGAAAAAAGGACGGCAAAGCTGCCGCCCTTTGCGGTATTTACGCTTTTTTCCTCCGATTCCTTTGCAGGACGCTGGCCTTAAAGGCCTTTTGCATGGCCGGGGACAGTTCCGGGCAATCCTCATCGAAGACGATAGGCTTTTTAGCCGCCTCGTCAATCTCCCTGATCTGCTCAGATGTAAGCGGCTGAGGTTCATTGCAAGTATAAGTCCTGATCATAGTAAAGTCTCCTTTCTGAAAGCGTGGCAATTCTTGCGGAAATCAACCTGATCCTCTCACGGCGTTCGGTAAAGACCACAAACAGTATATCGCGGACGCGTCCGATGGCTATATATCTGTCCTCATCGGTGCTGTGTTCAAAGTCATACATCTCTATGTAATTGTCGTCATCAAAGACCTTCGCCGCAACCTCAAAGGAAATGCCGTGTTTTTCACGGTTCAAACGGTTTTTATCTTCGTCCCACTCAAATACCATATGCCTGCCCCCTTCCTCTTGGTATTAGTATACCACATATCAGACGGTTTGCAAACAGATTTTTATACGCCCTTTTAAAACGCCTCCCCCAAAACATAATTTTTTGTAAATATCCAAATACCCACTTCCAATTTTGGCGAAGATGGGCTATAATGAGGATAAATGCCGTCAAGGCCCAAAATGTTGTGTGGGAGGATCAGAAAATGGACAACAGGAAACCTGTCTACAAGCGGGTGCTTTTAAAGCTCTCCGGCGAGGCGCTGGCGGGGGAGCGGGGCTTCGGTCTGGATTTCAAGGTCATCGAAAACGTCTGCAAGGTGGTCAAGGACTGCTCCGACATGGGCGTGGAGATCGGCATCGTCATTGGCGGCGGCAACTTCTGGCGCGGCGTCAAGGACGGCGGGGGCCTTATGGAGCGCACCCGCGCCGACCACATGGGCATGATGGCCACCGTTATGAACTGCCTCGCGGTGGCGGACGTCTTAGAGCATATGGGCGCCCAGGTGCGGGTGCAGACCGCCGTGCAGATGAGCTCCATCGCCGAGCCCTATATCCGCCTGAAGGCCGACAGCCACCTTAAGAAAGGCCGCATCGTCATCTTCGGCTGCGGCACCGGCAGCCCCTATTTCTCCACCGACACCGCCGCCGTCCTCCGGGCCGCCGAGATCAACGCCGACGTGATCCTCCTGGCCAAGAACGTGGACGGTGTCTACTCCGCCGACCCCAAGAAGGATCCCGGGGCCGTGAAATTCGACCACATCTCCTATGACGACGTGCTGGCCAAGCACCTGGCCGTCATGGACTCCACCGCCACCAGCCTCAGCATGGACAACAATATCCCCGTCCTGCTCTTCGCCCTGAAGGATCCCGAGAACATCAAGCGGGCCATTCTGGGCGAGAAGATCGGCACCGTGGTGAAGTGACGGGGGCAGCGGCCTCCGCCGCCTTAAAGCAAGGGCAGTCAACCGCGTGTTTCAACATAATCAATTAAGGAGGATAAACCATGTATACCGACGACGCAGCTTTCAAGGAATATCTTGACAAGATGAACAAGACCATCGAGGCGCTGGAGAGCCAGTTCGCCACGGTCAGGGCCGGCCGCGCCAACGCCGCGGTGCTGAACCACCTGCGGGTGGACTACTACGGCGTCCCCACCCCCATCAATCAGGTGGGTACCATCTCCTCCCCGGATCCCCGCACCCTGGTGATCCAGCCCTGGGACAAGTCCCTCTTAAAGCCCATCGAAAAGGCCATTCTGGCCTCCGACGTGGGCATCAACCCCCAGAACGACGGCTCCGTTATTCGCCTGGCCTTCCCGCAGCTGACCGAGGAGCGCCGCGCCGACCTAATCAAGCAGGTGCGCAAATACGCCGAGACCGCCAAGACCGCCGTGCGCAACGTGCGCCGGGACGCCAATGAAAAATTCAAAAAGATGCAGAAGGCCAGCGACGTCACCGAGGACGACCTGAAGATCATGGAGAAGGATCTCCAGACCATGACCGACGACTACATCAAGAAGGTGGACGAGTCCACCTCCAAGAAGGAAAAGGAACTGACCTCCATCTGATGACGACTGCGGATAAACAACAAAAGACGGCGGGGCAGGGGACGGTCCTGCCCCGTCATATTGCCATCATCATGGACGGCAACGGGCGCTGGGCGCAAAAGCGGGGCCTGCCCCGCACGGCGGGCCACGCCGCCGGGGCCGAGACCTTCCGGCGCATCGCCTCCTACTGCCGGGATCTGGGCGTGGAGTACCTCACCGTCTACGCCTTCTCCACGGAGAACTGGAAGCGTTCGGCGGAGGAGGTCTCCGCCATCATGGGCCTTCTTAAAAAATATCTGGAGGAGGCCATCGAGAAGATGCGCCGGGAGAACGTGCGTATCCGAATTTTGGGCGATCTCACCCCGCTCTCCCCGGAGCTGCGGGCGCTCATCGACCGGGTGGAGGCCATTGACGACACCCTCCAGACCCACACCCAGGCCAACCTCTGCGTCAACTACGGCGGCCGGGACGAGATCATTCACGCCGTCCGGGCCTGGCAGGCCGATCCCGATCACGGAGAGCTGACGGAGGCGGAGCTTTCCAAATACCTCTACACCGCCGGTATGCCTGACCCCGACCTGGTCATTCGGCCCAGCGGGGAGGAACGCATCTCCAACTTCCTCCTGTGGCAGTCGGCCTACGCGGAGTTTTATTTCACCGACACCCTCTGGCCGGACTTCACCCCTAGGGACATGGACGCGGCCATCGAGGCCTACCGACACCGCGACCGCCGCTACGGCGGGGTGAAAAAGTAAGGAGTGGACCCCATGATAAAGCCGCCGCGCCTGCGTCCGGGAGACACCTGCGCCATCGTCAGCCTCTCCGATGGGTTGCTGGGGGAGCCTTGGGCTGTTCACAAGCTCTATATTGCCAAAGAGCGCCTGGAGCGGGACTTCGGCCTCAATGTCCGGGTCATGCCCAACGCCCTCCGGGGCAGGCAGTACCTCTACGAACACCCGGAGGCCAGGGCTTCCGACCTCATGGACGCCTTCCGGGATAAGAGCGTCAAGGCCGTCTTTAACTCCATCGGCGGGGACGACACCATACGGCTTTTGCCCTATGTCGATTTTGACGTCCTCCGGGAAAACCCCAAGATATTCACGGGCTTTTCCGACACCACCACCAACCATTTCATGATGTTCAAGGCCGGCCTTGTCTCCTACTACGGGGCCAGCGTCATGACCAACTTCTCCGAGTATGTCAGGATCAACGACTACACCGACCAGATGATCCGCAAGACCCTCTTCGATCCCCCGGCGACGCTGGAGATCCCCTCGGCCCCCTACTGGTACGACGACGAGGATCCAAAAATCCGGTGGAGCGAGGAGAACATGAATACCCCCAAGCCCTACCACCCGGAGATGATCGGCTATGAGGTTCTTCAGGGGACAGGGACCGTGGAGGGGGAGCTTTTAGGCGGGTGCGTCGACGTCTTTGTGGAGCTTTTAGGGACGGCCCTCTGGCCCGCAAAGGATCAGTGGGCGGGAAAGCTCATGTTCCTGGAGACCAGCGAGGACGACCCCTCCTGTGAACTGCTCACCTGGTACCTTCGCAATTTCGCCGCCCAGGGTCTCTTTGACGTGATCCGGGGCATCATCGTGGGCAAGCCCGCGAGGCGGAGCAAATATGAGCCTTACAAAGAGATCTATCGGAAGGTGGTGGGCGGGGAGGCCGGACACCCGGAGCTTCCTATCCTCTACAACGTGAACATCGGCCACGCGGAACCCATCGGCGTCCTCCCCATCGGCGTCCGCGCCCGCCTGGACGCGGACAGGAAGACCCTGACGCTCTTAGAACCCGCCACGGCGGGGTGAAACTGGCTCGAAAGCCCTGACGGGCTTTCGATGCCAAGGGAAAGCGTGCGGGTAATTTTCTCTGAATTTTGCGAAATTCACAGAAAATCCCCCTGCTGTTTTGCTCCGCGCACAGCCCGCGGGGCCGCACACTCCGCAAAACAAAAGGGATTTTTTCCGACGTACATGCCGCCGGAAAAAATATCAAGCGCGGCGGGCTATATAAGCGCGGGCTTTTCAATGTGAGACAAAAAACGCGAGAGAAGGGTTAGTTTATGCTTTTGACAAGAACCATCATGGCGGCGGTGATGATCGCCCTGCTGCTGGTGCTGGCGCTGTGGCTGCCCCCTGTCTGGATGGCCGCCGTTATCGCGGTCTTGGGCTTCATCGGCGTCTACGAGCTGATGCGCACCGTGGGCGACACGAAAAATCCCCGCCATTTCATCTGGCCCGGCCTCACCGCCGCCGCCATTCCCCTGGGCTTCTATTTCGGCTGCGCGGAGCCGGTTCTGCGCATCAGCCTCACCTTTTTGATGGTGATCCTCTTTGCCGAGGCCATCTTCACCTACGGCACCGAGAAGCCCGTCAAATTCCAGACCGTCCTTTCCGGCTTTTTCGGCGGGCTTCTGATCCCCCTGTGCCTGTCCGCCCTTTTGCAGCTGCGTATGAGGGAGCAGGGCGGGGCGCTGGTCATTATGGCCTTCGTCATCACCGCCATGTCCGACACCGGCGGCTATTTCGGCGGTATGTTCTTCGGCAAGCATAAGGGCGTTTTGAAGTGCAGTCCCCACAAATCCCTGGAGGGCTTCATCGGCAGCTTCCTTTTCGGGATCGTCGGGATCCTTATCTTCGGCGTCATAATGGACAAGGCCGTGGGCATACCCGTAAACTACGGCGTCCTGGTGCTGTACGCCGTCCTGGGCAACGTCACCACTCAGATCGGCGATCTGGCCTTCTCCGTCATCAAGCGGGAACACGGCATCAAGGACTACGGCAACCTGATCCCCGGCCACGGCGGCGTGCTGGATCGGTTCGACTCCATCATCTTCACCGCGCCCCTGGTCTATCTGCTGGTCAGTGCCCTCCCGGCCCTCTGAGCCGGTAGAGACTGGCTCGAAAGCCCTGACGGGCTTTCGATGCCAAAGGGATACGTGCGGGATATTTCTCTGAATTTTGCGAAATTCAAAGAAAATCCCCCTGCTGTTTTGCTCCGCGCACAGCCCGCGGGGCCGCACACTCCGCAAAACAAAAGGGATTTTTTCCGACGTACATGCCGCCGGAAAAAATATCGAATTCGAGTTTTTTGACAATCTGCCCGGCTCTCTGAGCCGGTAAAGGTTATCCGCTTTTCGGTTGCGCGCCGGCCTGAACTTAAAGAAGGTATCTATCCTATGAACAACACCCTCACCGTCCTGGGCTCCACCGGCTCCATCGGCACACAGACCCTGGAGGCGGCGGAGAAGCTGGGACTTCCCCTTATCGCCCTGACGGCCAACAAAAACGTAAAGCTCCTGGAGACCCAGGCCCGGAAATTCGCCCCCAGGGCGGTGGCCCTGGCGGACAGAGAGGCCGCCCGGGAGCTGAAAACGCGCCTGGCGGACACCTCCGTGCGGGTACTCTCCGGCACGGAGGGCGTTTTGGAGTGCGCCGCCATGGACGCGGACATTGTGGAATCCTCCCTGGTGGGCGTGGCGGGGCTTCTGCCCACCCTGGCCGCTATTCGCGCCGGTCACCGCCGCATCGCCCTGGCCAATAAGGAGACGCTTGTCTGCGCGGGCCATATCGTCAAACGGGAGCTGGCGGCCCACGGCTGTGAGCTTATCCCCGTGGACTCGGAACACTCCGCCATCTTCCAGTGCCTCCACGCCGGGGAAAAGAGCGAGGTCAAGCGGATCCTGCTGACGGCCTCCGGCGGCCCCTTCCGCACCCTCACCCCGGAGGAGCTGGCCGCCGTCACCCCCGCCCGGGCCCTCCGGCACCCCAATTGGGACATGGGGGCCAAGGTGACCATCGACTCCGCCTCCATGATGAACAAGGGCCTGGAGGTCATCGAGGCCATGCACCTCTTTGACGTGGCCCCGGACAGGATCGCCGTCCTGGTCCACCCCCAGAGCATCGTCCACTCCGCCGTGGAGTTTTGCGACAACGCCGTTATCGCCCAGCTGGGCGTGCCGGATATGCGCCTGCCTATCCAGCTGGCGCTGACGTACCCCGCCCGCTGTCCTACCCTGGCCGGGGAGCTGGATCTGGCGGCGGTGGGGACGCTTACCTTTGAAAAGCCGGATACTGACAAGTTCCGGTGCCTGAAGATCGCCCTTGCCGTGGCGGGCCGGACAGACGCCGCCCCCGCCGTGATGAACGCCGCCAACGAGGTGGCGGTTCGGGCCTTCCTATCTGAAAAAATCGGCTTTCCCGCCATTCCCGAGCTTGTGGAGAGAGCCGTTTCCGACTTCGGAGCCGCCCCGGCGGACACGGTGGAGGATATTCTCGCCGCCGACGCCCGGATCCGGGATGCTATAAAGGTGTGACTTAAAGGAATGTATATCATCATCGCTATCCTGGCCTTCGGACTGCTCATCGCCCTCCATGAGCTGGGCCATTTTCTGGCCGCCAAGGCCTGCAATGTGAAGGTCAACGAATACTCCATCGGCATGGGCCCCGCCATCTGGAAAAAGCAGGGCGAGGAGACGCTGTACGCTCTGCGCCTTTTGCCCATTGGCGGCTACTGCGCCATGGAGGGGGAGGACGGCCAGCCGGACGGGCAGAGCGCCGATCCCAGGGCCTTTGTCAACAAAAAATGGTGGCAGAAGGCCATTATTTTGGTGGCCGGCGCGGCCATGAATTTTCTCATCGGCTTTGTCATCGTAGCCGTCCTCTACGCCTCCGCCCAGGCCTTCGTCACCAATCAGGTGGTGGAGACGGTGGACGGCTTCCTCTACGCCGAAAACGGTATCCGGGCCGGGGACTATATCTACTCCATCGACGGCCACCGGGTCTATTACTCCTCCGATTTCTCCATCTATATGGACCGGGCCGGGGCCACGGTGGATATGGTGGTCATTCGGGACGGGAAGAAGATCACCCTCTCCGATTACGCCCTGAAGCCCGCCCAGTACGCCGACGGCTACCGCTACGGCGTCACCTTCGGCACCGTGGAGGCCACCTCCTTCCAGAAGCTCCGCTACTCCTGGTACACCTCCTGGAACTACGTCCGCTCCGTCTGGCTGGGCCTCTCCGACCTTATCACCGGGGCCGTGGGCCTGCGGGAGATGTCGGGCGTTGTGGGCATCGTGGGGGCCATCAACGACATGGGCCAGCAGGTGGAGCAGGAGACGAACTCCCGGGCCGCCGCCCTGGAATACGTCTTTAACTTCATCGCCCTCATCGCCGTGAACCTGGCCGTGATGAACCTGCTGCCTATCCCCGCCCTGGACGGGGGACGGCTGCTGTTCGTCCTCCTCAACGCCGTGGCCATGGCGCTTTTCAAGAAGCAGATCGACCCCAAATACGAGGGCTGGATCCACGCCGCCGGTATGGCGGCCCTCCTGGCCCTGATGGCCGTCATCATGGTCAGCGACGTGATGAAATACGTAAAATGACTAAGCATATTAACTAAAATAAAGCTTATAAATCTAATTATTTTTAGTTAATATTACATCTTTACAACCGCCTTAAGACGCAGTATACTGAATGTGCAAGACACAGAGGAACACAGCAATGACACGAAAGATCACCGTAGGAAACATCGACGTCGGCGGGGGAGCGCCCGTAACGGTCCAGTCCATGTGCAACACCCGCACCGACGACGTGGAGGCCACCGTGGCGCAGATCCTGCGCCTGGAGCGGGCCGGGTGCGACATTATCAGGGTCGCCGTGCCGGACATGGCGGCGGCAAAGGCCGTTGCCGACATCAAAAAGCGTATCCATATCCCCCTGGTGGCCGATATCCACTTTGACTACCGGCTGGCGCTGGCGGCGCTGGACGGGGGTGTGGACAAGGTGCGCCTGAACCCCGGCAACATAGGCTCCAAGGAGCGTGTCAGGGCCGTGGCACGGGCCTGTGAGGCCCGTCATGTGCCTATCCGCGTGGGGGTCAACTCCGGCAGCGTGGAGCGGGAGCTATTACAAAAATACGGCGGCCCCACGGCGGAAGCCATGGTGGAGAGCGCCCTGAACCACGCTCAGATCTTAGAGGACGTGGGCTTTTCCGATATCGCCATATCCGTCAAATCCTCCACCGTCCGCCGCACCATCGAGGCCTACCGGCTGATTTCCCAAAGGTGCGACTACCCCCTGCATCTGGGGGTCACCGAGGCGGGGACGGAATATCTGGGGGCCATCAACTCCGCCGTGGGCATCGGCGCCCTTCTTTCCGAGGGGATTGGCGACACGATCCGCGTCAGCCTCACCGCCGACCCGGAGCGGGAGGTGGAGGCCGGGATCGCCATATTGAAGGCCGCGGGACTTCGTTCCGGCGGCGTAAAGCTGGTGTCCTGCCCCACTTGCGGCAGGACGCGCATCGACCTTGTGTCCCTGGCCCATGAGGTGGAGGCCAAGCTGAAGGACTGCAAAAAGGACGTCACCGTGGCGGTGATGGGCTGTGCCGTCAACGGCCCCGGGGAGGCCCGGGAGGCCGATTTCGGCGTGGCCGGGGGCGACGGCGAGGGGATCCTCTTCCAAAAGGGGAAGATCGTCGCCAAGCTGCCCTATGACCGGCTGGCCGCCGGGCTTTTGGAGCTTATCAACGGGACGGGGGAGTGAGCGATGGATTACGTTGATCTTTTGGAGATGTTCCCGTCCCTCACCGACTGCGGCGCGCCCCGGGAGACGCTGAGCCGCGGCAAGGTCACCGGGGCCACGGTGGAGCGGGAGAAGAGGGTCATGACGCTGAACGTCAGCTTCGACCGCGCCCTGCCCCCGGTCTACGCCGCCATGGTGGAGCGCAAGGTGGAGCGGGACTACGGCCTTACCAGGTGTACCCTGAACGTCACCGCCCCGGAAAGCGCGGGCGCGGGCAAAGCGCCGCAAAAGGCCGCCCCGAAAAGCGCCTCCGGCCCAAAGCCGGGAAAGCCCCTTTTCGGCAAGATCTACAAGAGCGACACGACGCCCATGGGGGAGCTGAGTCTGGACTCCGGGCGGGTCACCGTCACGGGGAAGATCTTCGCCGTGAACAGCCGGGACGTGAGAAGCGGCGCTTTGGTACTGAGCTTCGATATGACCGACGGCACGGGTTCCGTGCGCGTCTCCAAATTTGTCAAGGAGGAGCCTGTCAAGGCCGCCGTCAAGACCCTCGAGGCCGGTATGACCGTCACCTGCCAGGGCTTTATGAGCTATAACCAGTTTGAGAAGGATACAGTTCTGGAGCCTACGGCCATCGCCCTGGCCCCGGACAAGCCTCCCCGGCAGGACACGGCGGAGGAAAAGCGGGTGGAGTTGCACCTGCACACCAAGATGAGCGCCATGGACGCGGTCACCGACACCAAGGAGGTCATAAAGCGGGCCATCAGCTGGGGCCACCCGGCTATCGCCATCACCGACCACGGCGTATGCCAGTCCTTCCCGGACGCCATGAAGGCGGCGGGGGACAAGATCAAGGTCATCTACGGCGTGGAGGGGTACTACATCAACGACGTAGACGACCGCGTGGCCCTGATGGGCGGCGGCGACGGCCCCCTCTCCGGGGATTTCGTGGCCTTCGACATCGAGACCACCGGCCTCTCCTCCCAGCGGGACGCCCTCACCGAGATCGGCGCGGTGCGCTTCTCCGGCGGGGTGGAGGTGGACAGGTTCCAGACCTTTGTGAACCCCAAAAGGCCCATTCCCGCCGAGGTGGCCAACCTCACCGGCATCAACGACGGCATGGTGGCCGGGGCGCCGGAGGAGGAGAGCGCCGTCCGGGATTTCCTGGCCTTTGCCGGGGATCTGCCCTTAGTGGCCCACAACGCCAATTTCGATATCGGCTTTATCGACGAGGCCTGCCGCCGCGCCGGGATCGCCTTTGCTCCCACCTATCTTGACACCCTCACCATGGCCCAGGGCATGATGCCGGAGCTGCGCGCCCACAAGCTGGACATGGTGGCCGGGAACCTGGGCCTGCCCGATTTCAACCACCACAGGGCCTCCGACGACGCGCTGACCTGCGGGCTTATCTTCGCCCGCTTCGCCCTGCGTCTGGCGGAGCAGGGGGCCAAAAACCTTTCGGACATCGACCCCGCCATCAGGGAGGGCCGCCAGAAGGCCGCCTCCCGCCGCCGCCAGCGGCCCCAGCACATCATCGTCCTGGCCCGCACCCAGGCGGGGATCAAGAATTTATACAAGATCGTCACCGCCAGCCACTTAGAGCATCTGCACGTCAACCCCATCATGCCCAAATCCCTCATCATGGCCCACCGGGAGGGGCTGATCATCGGCTCCGCCTGCGAGGCCGGGGAGGTATTCCAGACGCTGGTGGACGGGCGCAGCCGCTTTGAGCTGCGGCGGGTGGCGGCGTTTTACGACTACCTGGAGATCCAGCCCCTCTGCAACAACGCCTTCATGCTCCGGGGGGACAAGCCCAAGGCCCGGGACGAGGAGGAGCTGCGGGACTTCAACCGCCGTATTCTGGAGCTGGGCGACGAGCTGGGCAAGCCGGTGGTGGCCACCGGGGACGTCCACTTCCTGGACCCGGAGGACGAGGTCTACCGCCACGTCCTGCTGGTAGCCAAGGAATTTGAGGACGGGGACAAGCCCCTGCCCATCTACTTCCGCACCACCGACGAGATGCTGGCGGAGTTTGCCTACCTGGGGGACCGGGCCGGGGAAGTGGTGGTGGATAACCCCCGGAAGATCGCGGAGATGTGCGACGTGGTGCGCCCCCTGCCCCCCGCCGGGACGCTCTACCCGCCTAAGATCGAAAACTCCGAGCAGCAGCTGAAAGACCTGGTCTACAACCGTATGCACGAGCTTTACGGCGAGAATCCGCCGGAGATCGTCACCGCCCGTGTGGAGCAGGAGCTTCACGATATCCTCTCCCGCCACTACGACGTCATCTATATGTCCGCCCAGAAGCTGGTGCAGGACTCCCTGGCCCACGGCTACCTTGTGGGCTCCCGGGGCAGCGTGGGTTCCTCCATCGTGGCCTTTTTGTCCGGCATCACCGAGGTCAACTCCCTGCCGCCCCACTACCGCTGTCCTCAATGCAAGCACACGGAGTTCCCCCAGAACTCAGGCTGCGGCTGCGGCGCGGATATGCCGGACAAGGTCTGCCCCGTGTGCGGCACGGAATATGTGAAGGACGGCTTCGATATCCCCTTTGAGACGTTCCTGGGCTTCGGCGGCGACAAGGTGCCGGATATCGACCTTAACTTCTCCGGCGAGTATCAGGCCAACGCCCACCGCTACACCAACGAGCTTTTCGGCTCCGACCATGTGTTCCGGGCCGGGACCATCGGGGGCGTGGCGGAAAAGACGGCCTACGGCTATGTGAAAAAATACCTGGAAAAGACGGGCCGCACCGCCTCCCGGGCCGAGGAGACGCGCCTGGCCTTGGGCTGTGTGGGCGTCAAGCGCACCACCGGCCAGCACCCGGGGGGCCTGGTGGTCATTCCCCAGGACATGGAGATCTGCGACTTCTGCCCGGCTCAGCACCCGGCGGACGACAAGGACACGGACATCATCACCACCCACTTTGAGTACCACTGCATGGAGGACAACCTCCTGAAGCTGGACGAGCTTGGCCACGACGACCCCACCATGATCCGTATGCTGGAGGATATGACCGGCCTGGACGCCAAGAAGATCCGCCTGGACGACCCGGAGACCATGGGCATCTTCAAGTCCGCCGCCCCCCTGGGGCTTTCCGACGACGACCCCATCGTGGGCAAGACCGGCACCATCGGTATCCCGGAGTTCGGCACCAGCTTCACCCGGCAGATGCTGGTGGACACCCAGCCGGAGAATTTCGATACCCTGGTGCGGCTCTCCGGCTTCTCCCACGGCACCGACGTGTGGCTTGGCAACGCCAAGGATCTTATCACCTCCGGCACCGCCACCGTCCGGGAGACGGTGGGCTGCCGCGACGACATCATGCTCTACCTCATCTCCCGGGGCATGGATCCCAAGCTGAGCTTCAAGATCATGGAGAACGTGCGCAAGGGCCGGGTGAAAAAGGGAGGCTTCCAGGACGGCTGGGTGGACACCATGAAGGCCCACGGCGTCCCCGACTGGTACATCGACTCCCTGGCCAAGATCGCCTACCTCTTCCCCAAGGCCCACGCCGTGGCCTATGTGATGATGGCCTTCCGCATCGCCTGGTTCAAGGTACACCGGCCCCTGGAATTTTACGCGGCCTATTTCTACCGCCGCAGTCAGAAGGGCGGCTTCGACGCCAAGCTCATGTGCATGGGGGAGGAGACGGTCCGCGCCGCCATTCGGAAGATCAAAGAAAACCCCGACTCCACCGACAAGGACGACGACCTGATGACCACCCTGGAGGCGTGCTGGGAGTTTTATAAACGCGGTTTTACGTTTTTGCCTATTGACCTTTACAAGTCAGATGCGTTAAAATTCAAGGTTGAGGGCAACGCCCTGCGGCCCCCCTTCGTGGCCGTCTCGGGGCTGGGCGAGGCCACGGCCCAGGATCTTTGCGACCACGGCCGGGGAGAGCGGTTTGTCTCCATGGAGGAGCTTCTGAACACCTGCTCCAAGCTTTCCCGGGCAAACGCCCTGGATCTGCGGGACCTGGGCGCCCTGGGCAATATGCCCGAATCCAGCCAGATTTCCCTGTTTTAGCGTAACCTCGGTCTATGCCGGTGAGGAACGGTCATGTCATTCTTTTCAAAACTGGAAACGGCGTACAGCTGGACGCTGACGGGCGGCCCCGTCCCCTTAACGGGCGGCCTTACGCACAAGATGTACCGGGTAGAGACGCGGCAGGGGACTTACGCGCTGAAGCTGTTGAATCCGTATATACTGCGCCGGGAGACCGCGCTGGACAATTTCGCCCGGGCGGAGCGCCTGGAACGGCTGTTGGAGCGGAGAGGCGTCCCCATTCTTCCGGCGCTGGAAAGGGACGGGCAGAAGCTGCGGGAGATCGACGGGACGTATTTTTACGTGTTTGATTACTACGACGGAAGGCCCCTGCGCCCGGAGGAGGTCACGCCATACCACTGCGCGCTGATGGGGGAGGTACTGGCCGCGATCCACGATACGGACTGGATAAACGCGCGTGAGGCATATAAGCCTCTGTCCGTCGATTGGGATTTTTACCTTTCGGCGCTGGAAGGGACGGACAGTCGCCTCTTTGAAAGGCTGAGAGCCTGCCGCCCGCTTTTGGAGGAGATCCAGGAGAAGGCGAACCGGGCCAGGAGGCGGCCTCCCCATATCCTCACCGTCTGCCATAACGATATGGATCGCAAAAATGTTCTCTGGAACGGGGACGATTTTCGGATCATCGACCTGGAATGTCTGTCCTACAACGATCCGATGGCGGATCTTATGGAGCTGGCCCTGTGCTGGTCGGGCTGTGAGGAATGTCAGATCGACTTTTGGCGGCTCCGGGCCTTCCTTCAGGGGTACGCCAGCGCCGGGAGACAGCTGCCCACAGACTGGCAAACGCTGTATGACGGCAGTACCGGCAAGCTTGAATGGCTGGAATATAATCTGAAGCGTGTCCTGGGCATCGACTGCGGGGACGATGAGAGACAGACAGGCATCGGACAGGTAGAGGAGACCCTCCGGCAGATACTCTACCGCGCCAGGACGCGCGGACAGATATTGGAGTGCTGCTATGAATACGCAAGACAGGCTTCCCACAGGGAAAGTTACAAGCTATAAACCCTCACACATATAGAGCAAGGAGGTTAACATAATCACCATGAGCGAGATTGATCTGAGTAAAGTGTTCCCCGGCTGGAACACCGAGGGGATCCTGGGCGCGGGCGATTTCGGGACGGTCTATTTGATCCGGAACGCCGAGAGCGGGGCGTTCTCCGCCATGCGCCTTATCAAAATGCCCCCCAGCACCGACGCCATAGACAACGCGGTGAAGCTGGGCATCAGCCGCGATCTGCTGACCACCTATTTCACCAAATTCAAAAACGACCTGAGCTGGGAGCTTGCCATGTACGGCAACCTCCGCTGCGCCAATCTGGAATCGGTGGAGGAGGTCAAGTGCGTGGACAACGACGGCCCCGGCTGGACGGGGTATATCCGCACCGGCATCTATACGCCGCTGTCCGTCTACTTTGAAAAGGCCGCCCCCACCAGCGAGGACGCGGCGCGTCTGGGCCTGGATATCGCCTCCGCCCTGGACGCCCTGGCCCAGTACAGCCTTGTCCACGGGGAGGTCACCCCCTCCAACGTGATGGTCACCGACGCGGGCAGCTACGTCCTCACCGGCTACGCCATCCGCCACACCCTGGAGAAAGCCGGGAGCGGCATTTTCGGCGCGGAGGAGAACATCTTCGCCGCCCCGGAGACCGCGGGCCAGGACGGCCCCGGCACTGTCCAGTCCGATATCTACTCCCTGGGCGCCGTCATGTGCTATGTGGCCAACGGCTGTTCCATGCCGGAGTACGGCGACCCCAATAAGATCCGGGACATCGACGAGGGCCTTGCCGCCGTGATCCGGCGGGCTATGGCCGCCGACCCCGCCCAGCGGTATCAGACCGCCGCCCAGGTCAAGCTGGATCTGACGCGGCTGAACATCGTGAAAAAACAGCCCCGGAGGGCCATGGCCGCCGCCGCGGCCTTCGACGCCGTGAAGCGCAACGGCGGCGCCGTCCTGACCGGGCCCTCGGCGGCCGCCGCCGTGGCCAACCTGAAGGCGGAGAAGGAACCCGGCAAGACAAAGGCCGCCAAGGCCGACAAGGCGGCCAAAAAGGCGAAAGCGGAGGCCGCCCAGCCCGCCCCCAAGAGCGGCGAGGCCAAGGCCGCCGATGCCAAGACCCCTCAGAAGTCGTCTGCCCCCGCCGCCGTGGCGGAGAAGGCCCCTGTAAGGCCGGAGACCTATGACTTCAACGACCAGATCCCCACCAAGGCCCGCAGAGCCGCCGAGCGGCGGGCCTCCAAGGCCGGGTGGGTGGTGGCCTTCATCACCCTGCTTGTGATCCTGGCCGTCATCGCCATTTTGTGGAGTCCCTGGAAGGCCGCCGATCCTAACGACACCTCCGACACGTCGAATCACACCTGGGACACCTCCGACACCCCGGGTACCACGGACTCCTCGGACACGTCTGACACCTCCGATACCTCTGACACGTCTGACACGTCTGACACATCTGACACGTCCGACACGTCAGATACTTCCGACACCTCGGATACCTCCGATACCACGCCGCCGGATACGTCGGACACCTCCGGGCCCGCGGGCGGGGAGTATCTCTATCCCTCGGACACCCAGCTCATCACCCGCGCCGAGCTGGAGGGCAAGACCAGGCAGGAGACCGCCATGCTCATCAACGAGATCTACGCCCGCCACGGCTACATCTTCGGCGGCGAGGGCAGTACCACCCAGCAGTATTTTAGCGCCCAATCCTGGTATACGCCCGTCACCCGGGATTCCGCCCAGGTGGTGAGCCAGTTTAACGACATCGAGAACGCCAACGTGTCCACCATCACCGCCTACCAGAAGGAGATGGGCTGGCGGGGCGGAAACGCCGGCTCCTCCGGAAACGGCCAGGACACCACGCCGGACAAGACCAATGTGACTATCTTCCCCAGCGACCAACAGCTTGTGTCCCGGGCCGACCTGGAGGGCAAGACCCAGCGGGAGGTCACGCTGATGCTCAACGAGATCTACGCCCGCCACGGCTATATCTTCAAGACCGACTATATCCGGGAGTATTTCGAGGGCCAGAGCTGGTACAAGCCCGTGACCTCCTCCAACAGCGCGGTCTACGGCTCCTTTAACGAAACGGAGAAGAAAAATTCTGCTTTTATCGACGCCTACATGCGCGAGATGGGCTGGCGCTGACGGGCAATAAGCCCACGAAAGGGTAAGAGACAATGGACAAAATAGCAGTTTTGATCCCCTGCTACAACGAGGGGCTGACGGTGGCCAGGGTGATCGCCGATTGGAAGCGGGCCTTGCCCGAGGCGGTGATCTACGTCTATGACAACAACTCCACCGACGGCACCGCCGGGATCGCCGAGAAGGCCGGCGCCGTGGTGCGCCACGAGTATGAGCAGGGGAAGGGCAACGTCATTCGCCGGATGTTCCGGGAGGTGGACGCCCAGTGCTACCTGATGGTGGACGGGGACGACACCTACCCCGCCGACAAGGCCCGGGAGATGGCCGACCTGGTGCTGGAGCGCCAGGCGGATATGGTGGTGGGGGACAGGCTCTCCTCCACCTACTTCACCGAGAACAAGCGCAGATTCCACAACTTTGGCAACACCCTGGTGCGCTCCGCCATCAATACGCTGTTCCACGCCCATATCCACGACATCATGACCGGGTGCCGCGCCTTCAGCTTTGAGTTTGTCAAGACCTTCCCGGTGCTTTCCGCCGGGTTCGAGATCGAGACGGAGATGACCATTCACGCCCTGGACAAGAACCTGCGCATCGCCGAGGTGGTGATCCCGTACCGGGACAGGCCCGCCGGGAGCGAATCCAAGCTCAGTACTATCCCCGACGGCCTGCGGGTCATTCGCACCGTCATGCGGCTTTACCGCAGCTACCGGCCCTGCGGCTTCTTCGGGCTTATCAGCCTGCTGCTGGCCCTGCTGGCGGCGGCCTTCTTCCTGCCGGTGCTGATAACGTATTTCAAGACGGGCCTCGTACCCAATTTCCCCACCCTGATCGTCTGCGGCTTCACGGCCATCGCGGCCCTGCTGTCCCTGTTCACGGGCCTGCAGCTCCAGTCCTCCGTCCAGAAGAACAGGCAGGATTTTGAGCAGGAGCGGATCAAGATAAACTGGCTCTACCGCCGGAGCCTGGGGGAGCGGGGAGGAGACAGCCGTGACTGACCGTATGCGCACCTTTTTCCGGCGCCCCTCTATGCTGTTCTACCCCCTCTGGCTGGTGGTGACGGCGCTGGTCTGGACGGCGGCGCGCCGCCTGGGGGACGGGATCGTGTGGGGGTATGCGTGTCTGGCCGCCCTGCCGGTATACGCCCTGAGACCGGGATCTTACCTCCACAGGGCCACCATGGAGCGTATGACGGGTCTTAAATGGGCCGTTATAGTCGTCGTCTGCGCCGCCGTGGTGATCTCCTGCGTGATCCCCATGGGGTATCTGCCCATCTGGAACGGCCAACAGCCCGACCACCGCAACCAGTATGAGCTGACGGCGGAGGCTTTCTTGGACGGGCGGCTGTACCTGACCTACGGGGACGAGGAGGATCTTTTAAAGCTGGATAACCCCTACGACCCGGTGGAGCGGCAGGAAAAGAACGTGCGGTTCCACTGGGATCACGCCTGGTATAACGGCCACTACTACATGTATTTCGGCGTAGCGCCGGTGCTTTTGGTGTTTCTGCCCTTCAGGGTGCTGACGGGCAGGAGCCTGGCCACCTATCACGCCACGCAGCTCTTTGCCGCCCTGTCCGTTATCGGTATCTTTATCCTCTTTGCGTATCTTTCCCGGCGGTTTTTCAAAAAACTGCCCCTGAGCGTGTTTATTTTGCTCTCCACGGCCTTTTCCGTCATGAGCGTATGGTACGCCGTGGCGGAGCCGGCCCTCTACTGTACGGCCATCTCCTCCGCCGTGGCGATGGAGATCTGGAGTATCCTCTTTTTCGTCCTGGCCGTCTGGGGCGGGTGGAGCGAAAATAGATCCATCGCCCTGGCCGCCCTGGGGGCGCTCCTGGGGGCGCTGACCTTCGCCTGCCGCCCCTCCATCGGCCTTGCCAACGTCCTCGTCCTGCCCATGCTGGCGGTGTTTTTGAAGGGACGGAAGCTTTCCGCCAAGCTCTTGGGCAAGCTCTGTCTGGCCGCCCTGCCTTACGCGCTGGTGGCGGCGGGGCTGATGGCGTATAACTACGTCCGCTTTGACGATCCCTTTGAGTTCGGCCAGGCGTATCAGCTCACGGTGGCCGATCAGTCCGGCTATAACCTGGCCGTCAGCGGCCGGGAGCTTCTGCGGATCGTGGTGGACACCGCCGACACCTTCTTCCACATCGCGCCGGTGAAGAAGATCTTCCCCTATATCGCCGGGGGCGGCCTTGCCTACAACGGCATCTTTTTCAATTTCCCGATCCTGCTTTTGGGTCTTGTGGGCCTCTCGCCCGCCGTGCTGAAAAAAGCGCGGCAGGAGAAGCTCCTGCCGCTGATGATCGGTTTTGCGGTGGCTGTCCTGGCGGTCTCCGCCGTGGATATCCTCTGGTCGCCGTACCTTTTGGAGCGGTACCACATGGACGTCTATTTCCTCATGGGCATCGGGTGCTTTATAAGCCTGGGCCTGTGGCTGGACGCCCTGGGGGAGCGGGGGAAGAACGCCGCCTTTGCCGTGTCGGCCCTCTGCCTGCTGGCGCTTTTCTCGGCGTATCTGCTGTACGTCGGCTTCGCCTATTACTATAACCCCGAAAAGCTGACCGCCCTGCGTTCCGCGCTGGGGCTGGGGTAAGGGGGCCGCCATGGAGAAGCTTATTTCCCGGGCGCGGGCGCTGCTGCGCCAATACCGCCAGCTTATCGTCTATGTCTTTTACGGCGGGCTGGCGGCCCTGCTGAACATCGTCTGCTACTGGCTGCTGTACGAAAAGGTACACCTGGGCAATACCCCCAGCACCGTTCTGGCCTTCCTGGCGGCGGTGGTGTTCGCCTTTTTCACCAACAAGCTCTTAGTGTTTGAAAGCCGCGATACCCACGGCGCGGATTTCTGGCGGGAGGCCCTGTCCTTCTTTGCCTGCCGGATCTTCACCGGCGCGCTGGACGTTCTCATCATGTACCTGGCCGTGGATCTGATGGCCTGGAACGGCGTTTTGTGGAAGATCATCTCCAACGTGGTGATCACGATCCTCAACTATGTGGCCAGCCGGTTTTTCATCTTTAAGAAAAAGCCCTGAACCGGCCCTTCACAGCCCCCGGAGGCCCCGCTTTACGGAGATGGCGTGGACAGGACACATCTCCTGACAGCAAAAGCAGGAGATACAGTCTTTCCGGGGCATACCGGCCTTTTTGTCGGTGATTTTGATGATCTTCTGGGGACAGCTCTCGGCGCATTTGCCACAGCCCACGCACTTGGCCCTGTCCACGTGGGGGTAGGAGCGCAGGAGCCTGTCCATGACGAATTCCGCCGGTCTGCGCAAAAGCTTCGGCACCGCGTCGTCAAAGCCGGTGCTTTTCACCGCGTCGGGGAGCCGGAAGGCGGGGGAGCAGGGGACAAGCTCATCGCCGGTGAGGTCGATCTTCTCCGGCCAGAGGCCCATGTCCCGGGCGGCCTTCAGGTGGGGCATCTCCGCGGGATCCAGCCCCATGAACCGCACCGCCGCCACGTCCAGGGCGTAGACGTCTTTGGCGCACAAGGTCACGCCGGTGTGGCGCACCGTGCCGCCGCCGGGGCCGTTGCCCTCCATGGAATCTACCGCGTCTAAGAGCGTCAGGGCGGGCTTCACCGTCTCGCACAGCTCGCAGAGCATATGGACAAAGTCCTCCGTCCGGGGGTACCGGCGGTGCATATCCGGCTTTTGGAGGCCGGGAATGGCGCCGAACAGGTTCTTCACCCCCACGGATACGGTGGTCATGGCGTGGGTCTTGAGCTTGGGCAGGTTGATGATGTAATCGGCCTCTGTCACCGGGGTTATGATGTTGAATACCCGCGTCTGGAAGCCCTCCCGGGTGGGTACGGCCTTGAAGGTGTAGTCCCGGTTCAGATATTCCTCGATCCCCGGCGCCCGCAGGCCCGACGCGCCGTAGACCCCCCGCATATATTCCGCGTTATAAAGCCCGCCGGAGCTTTCGGCCACCACCAGGTTCGTATGGCCCCGCTCCGTCAGCCACCGGATCACCGCCTTCAGTATGGCGGGGTTGGTGGTGACCCCCGCCTCCGGCTTCTTGCCGTAGAGCAGGTTGGGCTTCAGGAGGATCCTCATGCCGGGGGAAAGCTCCTCCTCCACCTTAAGAGCCGCAAAGTGCTTTGTGACCGCCTCATAGACCGCCGCCTCCTCATAGGACGGGGTGAGGACCGCGTTGACAACAGACATCTGGCTACCTCCGCGCTGTTTATTCTGGTCATATCATACCAAATCGCGCCATTAAATGCAATCGGATTTTCAAAAAGGAAGCTTCTATGACACTTGAATTTTGCGCCCCCTGCCTCTTTGGCCTGGAGGGGCCGCTGGGCAACGAGCTGCGGCACCTGGGCCTTTCCGATGTGCGGGCCGAAGATGGGCGGGTCTATTTTACCGGCACGGAGCAGGACGTCGCCCGGGTCAACATCAAAAGCCGCTTTGCCGAGCGGGTGCTTCTGGTGGTGGGCCGCACCCCGGCGGCGGATTTTGAGAGCCTCTTTGAAGGCGTGCGGGCCATGGCGTGGGAGAGATACATTCCCCGGAACGGCGCTTTCCCCGTGAAGGGCTATTCCCACGGCTCCGCCATCACGTCCCTGCCGGCCCTCCAGCGCAGTATCAACAAGGCCGTGGCCGAGCGGCTGGGGGCCGCCTACCGCCTGGAGCGCCTGCCGGAGACGGGGGAGACGTATCAGATCCAGTTCGCCCTTGTGCGCGACGAGGCCACGCTCTATATCGACACCTCCGGCGCGGGCCTTCACAAGCGGGGCTACCGCCCCGCCCAGGTGGAAGCGCCCCTCCGGGAGACGCTGGCCGCCGCCCTGGTGGATATCGCCGGGTACCGTGGCAGGGGGGACTTCTGCGACCCCTTCTGCGGCGGCGGCACCATCGCCATCGAGGCCGCCCTGGCGGCCAAGAACCGCGCCCCCGGCCTTGCCCGCTCCTTCGCCGCCGAGAGGTGGCTCAACTTCGACGTCCGCTGGGACGACGCCCGGGAGGAGGCCCGGGCGGGGGAATTTGACCGGGACTATGTCCTCTTCGCCTCCGATATCGACGAAAAGGCCGTGGAGACGGCCCGCCGGAACGCCAAAAGGGCCGGGGTGGACAGGTACATTCGCTTCTCCACAGCCGACGCCGCCCGCTTTGACCGCCCCACGGAAAGGGGCGTGCTGGTGACGAATCCCCCCTACGGCGAGCGCCTGGGGGATCTGCGCCAGGCCCAGCGCCTGATGCGGGCGTTCGGGCGGGCCATGAGGGAGCTGCCCGGCTGGCAGGTGAACATCATCTCCTCCGACGAGGAGCTGGAGAAGTGCTACGGGCGGCGGGCGGCCAAAACACGCAAGCTCTACAACGGCATGATCCGCTGTAATTACTATATGTTCCGGTGACAGGCCGGACGGCGGGATACAGACCATAGAAAAAGAAGGCGCAAAGATATGAGACATCTCTTTATCCTCAACCCCGTGGCCGGGGGCAAAAAAACCGACAAGGAGGCCGTCCGGCAGAAGATCCGCGCCGTCATGGCGGAGCGGGGGGAGAGCTTCGAGCTTTATGAGACGGTGGGGATCATGGACGCGGCGGAGAAGGTCAAGCGGGAGGCCATCAAGGGCGACGAGCTGCGGGTCTACGCCTGCGGCGGGGACGGCACCCTCTCCGAGTGCGCCCACGGCGCGGCGGGCTTCAAAAACGCCGCCGTCACCCACTACCCCTGCGGCACCGGCAACGATTTCGTGCGTATGTTCGGCCCCGACGCCGCCCTCTTTTCAGATTTGGACGCCCTTCTGGACGGCAAAAGCGAGCCGGTGGACATCGTGGACGTGAACGGGCGCAAGTGCCTGAACATCGCCTCCATCGGCATCGACGCCCGGGTGGGCCTGGACGTACATAAATACTCCCAGCTCCCCGTCATCGGCGGCGCGGGCGGCTATGTGATCTCCCTGCTGGTCAACGTGATCAAGGGCATCAACAGTCACTTCCGGGTCACGGCGGAGGGGGAGACGCTGGAGGGGGAGTTCGCCCTTATCTGCGCCTGCAACGGCCAGTATTACGGCGGCGGCTTCAACCCCTCCCGGATCGCCAGCCCGGAGGACGGCCTGCTGGATATCCTTATCGTTAAGGCCGTCTCCCGCTTCACCCTGGCAAGACTGCTGAAGGTCTATGCCTCCGGCCAGTATGCCACCCGCCCGGACATCATAAAATATGTCTCGGGCCGCCATCTGGTGGTGGAGGACGACAGGGAGTTCTCCGTCAGCCTCGACGGCGAGGCCCTTTACACCAAGCGGGCCGTGTTCCGCCTGATCCCCGGCGGGGTGAACCTGATCTACCCCAAGGGGTGCCGCCATATCGCGGATATTGTCAAAATGACCGCCAATAAGGCTTAAATCTGCCTCGAATATGTATAAAATGACTATTGCTTAAATCCGCCAACTGCGGTATTATATAGATGTTTTAGCACTCAGGTAAAAAGAGTGCTAAAACATGAAAAGGTTTAAAACAAAATGTATATAGGAGGCAATTTCAGCATGAAGCTCAAACCTTTGGCAGACAGAGTCGTTATCAAGCGCGTCCCGGCTGAGGAGACCACCAAATCCGGCCTGATCCTCACCAGCTCCGCCCAGGAGAAGCCCCAGGTCTACGAGGTCGT
>CANPWM010000031.1 GCA_947584295.1 uncultured Oscillospiraceae bacterium
TGGACGAACAGCTTGCGGCTGGTCTCGGAGATGTTCAGGTTGTTGTCAAAGAACTCGTTGATGATGCCCAGGGTCTCTTCGTCCAGGGAGTCAATGGGGTTCTTCTTAAAGACTTCGTTGAGGAACATCTGGCACATGGTGGTGGGGAGCTGATAAATAAGGCGCCCGATGCCAAGGCTCTCGTAGTTGATAACGGTCTTCTCCGTGTCAAAGACCTTGCCGATGTCGATGGCGGTCTGGGCCTCCTTGTAGCGCACGGACAGATCCCTGAGGTGCATGGCCAGAGTACCCACGCCGATCACGGTGCGGATCTTCAGCTCGTCGGAGATGGCGTTGGACATGGCCACGCCCATCTTGTGGGTGTCCTTCTCCTCGGTGTGGGCCGGAACCTCCTTGATAACGGCGATGTCGGACTCGTTGATGGAGATGATGAAGTCCCGCTGTTTCTCGGGGTAGAGCCGCCGCAGCACCTCCAGGGTAGCCACGTCGGAGCGGTCCAGCTGCCGGATGTAGAACACCGCCCGGGGGACGTCGGAGACGAAGTGCAGCTCCTTGGCGTGGACGTAGATATCGCCGGGGAGGATGTTCTCGGTGATGATGGACTTGACCAGGGCGGACTTGTCGTACTTCTCCTCGTAGTAGGCCTTGGCGCTGGAGACGGCCACGGCCAGCATGGTGCAGAAGCTGGCGGCCAGCTCGTCGGTGCCCTCCACAAAGACGGCGTACTCGATGTTCTGCTCGGAGCCCGCCACGGGCCGGAAGGTCTTGCCGGCGTAGACGGACACCTTCTCGCCCGGCTGGGGGAGGATGCTGGCCGTGTCCGCGATATGGGTGCCCATGACTGAGAGTTCACTGGTGGCGATCACGTTGCCTTCACTGTCGACAACGCCAAGCGCTCTGGTGGTGGCTTCCTTCATCTGTACGACCACGCTCTGAAAAATTCTGCTGGACATGGCGATCCCTCCATATTTTCCAAATTAATCTGGACAAAATTACGTCAACCAAAATTCGTGATTTTGACAAGTACCATAATAACCAATATTGCGCCATTTTTCAATAGGAAATTTATGATTTGCCCGTATTTTTTACGAAAAATCTTTTTTTGAACCATCGAGACAGGCAAAAAAGACCAAAACAAAGTCCGGCGGTTCCCGGTCATATCGGGAAAAATGCCTGAATAGTATTGACCAGACTCCAAGGAGGTGTATCAATGCTTTTCATGACTGCGAAGCTGGACAAAAGAAAGGTCATTGGCGGGGCGCTGACGCTGCTCGTCCTTGTGGCCCTGGCCGTACTGCTCCTGGGCGGGGGCGGGGACAAAAACGCCGCCGCCGGCCCCGTCGGCGCCAATACGGCGGCCCGCACCAACGAACAGCGCGTGGCTTACCTGGGGGGCCTGGGCTGGGAGGTGGCAACGGATCCCATCGACACCCAGACGGTCACTATCCCCAAGGACTTCTCCCAGATCTACGCCGACTACAACGATCTGCAAAAGGCCCAGGGCTTCGACCTGAAGAAGTACGCCGGCCTGGAGGCCACCCGCTACACCTATGAGATCAAGAACCACCCCACGGCCACGGGCAAGGTGGTGGCGGACATGATCGTTTACCGGGGCAAGGTCATCGCGGCGGACGTCCAGTCCCTCAGCGCCGACGGCGGCTTCATGGAGGGCGTGGCCTTCCCGAAGCTCTGACGCGGTTTAAGGAAAAAGAGATCCAAATCCGTAAAAGCAGCCGGACGCGTTGGGCGTCCGGCTGCTTTTCATACGCTGATCGCGCGGAGGCTTACGCGTAGAGCAGGACGGAGAGGAGGTAGAGGGCCAGCATATGCGCGGGGTAAAAGGCGTAGCAGGCATATTGGAGCTTCTTGGAGTGCGGCCCCTGCCTGCCGTTATAGAGGAAAATGGGGATCAGCGCCAAAACGGCCAGGCCCTGCTCCGGCAGGGAAAAGGGCCGTCCAAACAGGGTCAGCTCATAGACAAGGCCGCCCAAAATCTCCCAGTTTATGTACCAGAGGCCCAGGACCTCCCCGATCCACCCGAAGCGTTTGCCGTGGAGGAGGTAGAAGATCAGCACCGTGGCCACGCCGCAGCCGTAATAGTCCACAAAGGTCACAAAGCCCAGAAGATACGAGACGGCAAACGCCGCCGCCAGGATCACCCAGTACCAGACCTTCCCCCGGGTCTTGCCCCACTCGATGGCCATCATCGCCGCGATGGCGATGCAGAAGGTGAACATCACGTTCTGGTGGAAGGGGAAGAGCAGCCCGCCCTCTGCCATCAGGTTAAAGGGCAGCTCGGAGATCAGCGCGAAGATAAACATGCGCTTTAAGTATTTTTTTCGGTCGTGGGTATGCCGGAACCCCTCGGCGACCTGAAAGGCGAAGATGGGAAAGGCCAGCCGCCCGACGCACGTCAGCCAAGTCCAGTTTGACGGCGCGATGGTGGCCCAGGCGTGGTCGCAGAGCATCAGCGCCATGGCGATGCACTTCAGCGTAAACGCGTCCAGGAAGCGAAGATCCCTCTTTTTTTCTGCCAGCTCCATATCTGACGCCCCCCATGCAGGATAAGATAGCGCGTGTTCCCTTCTCATTTTACAATATCCCCGCCCGTTTTTCAACCTTTATTTGACAGGGCGGCGGAGAGGCCCTATAATCTATAAAAGAGATAAGGACAAGCCGTCCTCCCGCCGGAATCCGTCACCGCGCCGCACGGAAAGTCGGGACGGGAGGCGCCGATCGCGGTATAACATACTCGAAAGGAGTGAGCGGTATGGATTGGATCGACGGGATCCAAAGGGCGCTGGACTATATCGAGGCGAACTTGACGGAGGAGATAGACTACGACAGGGCCGCGCGCGAGGCCGCGTCGTCAAGCTTCCACTTCCAGCGGGTGTTCAGTATCCTCTGCGGGTATACCCTGGGCGAGTATATCCGAAACCGGCGTCTGGCGCTGGCGGGGGCGGAGCTGGCCGCTGGCCGGATCAGGGTCATCGACGCGGCCCTGAAATACGGCTATGACAGCCCCGACAGCTTCGCCAAGGCCTTCAAAAGATTCCACGGCGTCCTGCCCAGCGAGGCTAAGGGCGCCTCCCTCCGATCCTTCTCCCCACTCCGCATCAAATTATCCTTAGAAGGAGCGAGTATGATGAACTATAAAATCGAGGAAAAGCCCGCGCTTACCCTGACCGGCTACAAGCGCCGCTTCCAGGGCGCGCCCGTGGACAGGCGCGACCAGGACTACAACATGTGGGTCAGCACCCGCGTCAACCAGTATATCCTCCAGGGCCTGGCCCCGGACAGGGAGACCATGTACGAGGTCATCAAAAACCAGGACGACGACGGCTACGACTTCTACATCGCCTGGGAGCTGAACCCCATCGACACCGAGAATCTGGCCGAGACGATGAACGACCCGGACGTGGCCGCCCGCTTCGAGAAGATCACCGTCCCCGCCGGCCTTTACCTGGTCTGCGAGACGGAGCGGTGCAAATTTCCCACCCAGATCTACGACGGCTTCCGCCTTAGCGTGGCCAACGAGGTCCTCCCCGGCTCCGGCTACGAGCTGGACGACCGCCCGGAGGTGGTGCGCTCCCACTGGTTCTACCGCTACGGCGACGAGGCGTACAACTCCAGCCGCTATATGGAGCTGTGGCTGCCCATCGTGAAAAAGTGACCCACTCTGTGTGAAAAACCGTGAACTCTATGTACCCCCGGAGGAACCTCCGGGGGAGATTTTATTTTATTGCATTTTTCGCCGCGCGATCTCCTCGTGCAGATACCCCAGGGCGTCGGAGAGGGTGCCGATGCGGTCGATAAGGCCCGACTCCACGGCCTCCTCGCCGTAGATGACCGTACCCACGTCGGCGGCCAGCTCGCCGGTTTTCAGCATCAGCTCCGTGAACTTTTCCCGGGTGATCCGGGAATTTTCCGTGACGAATCGGACGATCCGCTCCTGGATCTTCCCGAAATAGTTGTAGGTCTGCGGCACGCCGATGACCACCCCCGTCAGCCGGACCGGGTGTATGGTCATGGCCGCCGAGGGCGCGATCATGCTCATCTTCGCCGCCACGGCCAGGGGTACGCCGATGGAGTGTCCGCCCCCCAGCACCAGGGACACCGTGGGCTTGGACATACCGGCGATCAGCTCCGCGATGGCCAGCCCCGCCTCCACGTCGCCGCCCTGGGTGTTCAGCAGAATGAGAAGCCCGTCGATGTCCTCGGCCTCCTCGATGGCCGCCAGCTGCGGCAGGACGTGTTCGTATTTGGTGGTCTTGTTGTCCGCCGGCAAAAGCTGATGCCCCTCGATCTGCCCCACGATGGTCAGGCAGTGTATGGTCCCCCGGCCTGAACGGACGGTGGAGGAACCCATGTCCTCGATCTGATCCTTCTGGTAGATCTCCTCCGGCCTTTTGGACTGGTTCTCCGGCTCGTTGGACACCGGCGCGGTCATATTTTCGTCCTTCACATCAATTCCCCCTTGAGGTAAGCTTACCCCAAGGGTGATACTATTATGAATTTCAGCTTGTCAAAAAACTCAAATTCAATATTTTTCCCGGCGACATGCGCGTTGGGAAAAATCCGCACGTTCCCCCTTGGCATCGAAAGCCCGTCAGGGCTTTCGAGCCAGTTTATTTCCCGCGTTTTTGGACGTCCTCCTCGATGCGGGCCTTCCAGTTTTTCGCCATGGGCGCCCCGGCGCGGACGTGGGCCACCGTCTCGGAGATCACGTCAAAATTCAGCGCCGTACCCGCGTGATCGGCCTTGTAGGTGACGGCGTTACCGGCGGCGATGCCGAACCGGGCCGCCTCCCGGGCCGCGTCGATGTTGGCCCCCAGGAAGATGAACTCCCACCCGGCCGCCTGCTTTTCGTCCAGAAGGGCGCGTACCCGGTCATAGGTGTATTCCCGGCTGGCGTTCTCCATTCCGTCGGTGGTGATGATCACCATGGTCTTCCCGGGGACGTCCTCAGGCCTGATATACCTGTGGACGGCGGCGATATGCTCCACGGTCCTGCCCACGGCATCCAGCAGGGCGGTGGAGCCCCGGACACAGTACTCCCGCGCCGTCATCTCCGGCACCTTGGCGATCTCCAGCCGGTCGTGGACGGTGGCCGCCTCGTGGTCAAAGACCACCGTGGTCACCAGGGCCTGCCCCGGCTGGGCCTTCTGCTTGGCCAGCATGGCGTTGAAGCCCCCGATGGTGTCGCTCTCCAGCCCCGCCATGGAGCCGCTGCGATCCAGAATGAATACCAGCTCTGTGAGATCGTTGTTTGTCATGTTTCATGACCTCCTTTTCTTTGATGCTCCCATGATAGCAAAGAAAAGAGAGGCACTGGTCGCCTGAAAAGCGACATTTTCCGGCCTTTAGATCACGCCCCGCCCAGAAGCGGCTGGTCGTACCGAAACAGCGTCTCGTTCAGGGCGAAAATGTCGTAGTTTTTATTCTCAATGTAATATTCCACGATGATGTCCATGACGCTGGCGTGGGTCAGCGAATAACCCGCCCTGCCGATGAGATCCCGCGTCTCCTCCAGATCCAGCCGGAGGGCGAAGGCCAGGGCCAGGGCCGTGGCCTTGGAGGGGCGGTAGGCGGGATTGGAGCGGATCTTGGAAAAGAGCTTCCTGTCGATGTTGGCGGCCTTGTAAACCTCCGCGTCCTTCCGGCCGCTCCTGTCGATGAGCCGCAGAAGCGTCTCGGAAAACCCGGCGTCCGTCTCCCGGATCAGGTCGTCAAGCGCCAGCCCCTTCAAAAGCGGCGCGGCGGCATAGCGGATCCCGTCACGCGCCGCCCCGGCGCCCCTTTTACCGGGAGCCGCCCCGGCGGACGCCTCGCCTTCGCCGCGCGCCTCCCTGGGGGCGGTGTTCATGGCCTCCGCGGCCGATGTCCGGGAGAAGCTCTGATCGAAAAGACCCGGCCCGCCGGTGTACCGCCGGGCGATGTACTGCGCCAGCTCCACGGAGAAGGCCGTCTCCAGCCGCCCCTCCGGCGCCCAGATGGTGATGTCCGCCTCGTGGGAGCGCAGATAGATGCTGGCGGCCCGGACGGCGACGCGCAGGGAACACTCCAGGGTGAATCCGGCGTCCAGCCCCAGAAGGCCCGTCTCCACGGCGCGGCGCGGCCACCCGGCCTCCCGCGCAAAGAGACGCAGATACGCCTCCGTCAACCCCGGTTCGTCCCCGGCCTCCAGAGGCGGGAGCGGCCCCTTTACGCCCCGTTCTCCCCGCAGAAGCTTCAGCGGCATATGGTTACCCCCTCAGATAGTCTAAAATTTCTGCAGCGTTGGTGTCCGGCTTCGCGTTGGGGAAGACCTTCTCGATGACCCCGTCGGGGCCGATGACGAAGCTGGTGCGCACCACGCCCATGGTCACCTTGCCGTAGTTTTTCTTCTCCTGCCACACCCCAAAGCCCTCGATGGCGGCCCGCTCGGGGTCGGAGAGCAGCAGAAAGGGCAGAGCGTTTTTCTCCGCGAACCGGGCGTGGGAGGCGGCGCTGTCCCGGCTGATGCCGATGACCGGCACGCCCAGGGCCTTATACTGCCCCCAGGCCGCGGCGAAGGCGCAGGCCTGCCGGGTACACCCCGGCGTAGAGTCCTTGGGATAGAAATACACCACCACCCGGCGGCCCCTGAAGTCCGCCAGCGAGACGCTGTTCCCGTCCTTGTCCGAAAGGGTGAAATCCGGCGCCTTCATGCCTTGCGTAAGCATAAGAAAACCTCCCTGAAAGTAGAATGATGCTATGAGTATAATACACCCGCCGGGAAATGTCAAAACCCCGGCCAAAATTGGAAATAACAAACATTTTTCGCCGTTTGATGAATAAATCGTGCCAAAATTAACGAATATTTAATCTTTCAACCATTGAAATCGCCCGCCCGGTTTGCTATCATAAGGGGCGATTCTTTACACCGGCCATTTGTTAATGACCCAAGGGTTTTCAGAGGTGAGAACTCATGCAAAAAACAGCCGCCCCCAGGGGCTTTTTCAAACGCCTTACGGAAAAGCTGGCCCGCGCGGTGGAGGAACACCCCGTGATCGCCACCGCCGCCCTGGCCTTTATCGAGACGCTGGTCATCAAGATGGCCTCCCGCCACTCCCTGATCCGGGGGTTCGTCTTTCTCTTTACCCACCCGCTGAACTTCGCCGCGGGAATGTTCATCGTGCTGTCCACCCTCTCCCTGGCGCACCTTTTCAAAAAGCGTTCCTTCTGGCTGATCCTGTTCTCCGGCTTCTGGCTTCTGTGCGGCTTTATCAACGCCGGTATGCTCTTTTTCCGGGTGACGCCCTTCAGCCCCACCGATCTTACGCTGATCCCCTCCGCCACCGCCATCTTCACCATCTACCTGGAGGTCTGGCATATCGTCCTGCTGGCGGTGGGCCTGATCGCCCTGGTGACCGGCCTTGTGCTGGCCTACATACACGCCGCCAAGCACCCCGTCCGCCTGCGCATGGCCTCGGTGCTGATCGCCGGCTCCGTCCTGCTGGCGGTGGGATCGTACAGCCTGACGGTGGTGGGCCATGAGGAGTCCCGGGAAAAGACCTTCGCCAACATCGCCGACGCCTACTCCCGCTACGGCTTCGTCTACTGCTTCACCACCGGCGCCTTTGACCGGGGCGTGACCCGGCCCGACTTCTACTCCCGCTCCGCCGTCAACTGGATGGTGGGCAATCTGAAGGAGGAGTCCCAGCCCGACCTCCGGCCCAATATCCTCTTCGTCCAGCTGGAGTCCTTCTTCGACGTGGGCTACCTGGACGACGTGGAGTACGCCGGGAACCCCATTCCCAACTTCACCCGCCTGCGGGACAACTTCTCCTCCGGCTTCCTCACCGTCCCCTCCGTGGGGGCCGGTACCGCCAACACGGAGTTCGAGGTTCTCAGCGGCATGAGCCTGGACTTTCTGGGCCTGGGGGAGTACCCCTACAAGACCACCCTCCGGGACAGGGCCTGTGAGACCGTCGTGTGGGATCTCAAGAGCCTGGGCTACACCGGCGCGGCCATTCACAACAACACCGGCACCTTCTATGACCGGGACAAGGTGTTCGCCCAACTGGGCTTTGACAGCTTCACCTCCATCGAGTACATGGACGGCGTGGAGTTCAACCCCATCGGCTGGTGCCGGGACAATATCCTCACCGGCCAGATCCTCAAGGCCCTGGACGCCACGCCGGGCCAGGATTTCGTCTTTACCATCACCGTCCAGGGCCACGGCAAATACCAGCGGGGCGTGGACAGCGAGGACATGGAGGATCTGGACGTCACCTGGGCCGACGAACCCGACGAGCAGGAGGCCCTGGCCTACTATATCTCCCAGCTCTCCGAGACCGACGATTTCATCGGCGAGCTTGTCTCCGCCCTGTCTCGCAGGGCGGAACCCACGGTGCTGGTGCTGTACGGCGACCACCTGCCCTCCTTCTCCATCGGCTCGGATCAGCTGGAGAACGGCGACATCTTCCAGACCGAGTACGTCATGTGGACGAATATGCGCCTGCCCCAGCGGGACGAGGATCTTTACGCCTACCAGCTCTACCCCCGGGTGCTGGCCGACCTGGGCATGAGTCCCGGCCTCATCACCCGCTACCACCAGCAGATGCGGGACTCTGAGGACTACGAGGAGGGCCTGAACCTCTTAGAGTACGATATGCTGGACGGCGACTGGTACTGCTATGGCGGCGTCTGCCCCTTCACCGCCACCCACCTGCGCATGGGCGTGGAGCCGGTGATCGTGGACTCCTGGCAATATGAGGAGGACGGGCGGCTTCTGGTCTACGGCCAGAACTTCACCGATTACAGCGTCATCACCCTGGACGGCAAGCAGCTGGAGACGGAGCGGACAGAACCCGGCGTCCTCACCGCCCGGGTGCCGAACCTCTACGACCCCGGCAAGTTCCGGGAGGGTTACCGGGTCATCTCCGTGGCCCAGGTCTCCCCCAACGGCCCCGCCCTCTCCGAGTCCGTAGGCGCCTTGGTCAAGGCCCCGCCGGAGGCGGAAAACGAATAATCTTTCATAATATCTGCATTTTTATTCACGCCCTCCCTTTGGAAAGGGGAGGGGAAAGCGCCAATCTACCCAAAAACCGCCCCCGGCCCGCCGGGGGCTTCGTTTGTTTTACAAATTGAAATGGATAGATGAATAATCCTTGACTTTTCCGTGAAAAAGCCCCATAATGGCACTACAACACAATACCTTCGGAGGAATGACCCATGTCTGAAAAACCCATCAAAAAGATCGCCCTGGCCTATTCGGGCGGACTGGATACGTCTATTATTATCCCCTGGCTCAAGGAGAACTACCCGGGCTGCGAGATCATCGCCGTCTGCGGCGACGTGGGCCAGGGCAGCGAGACGGACGGCCTGGAGGAGAAGGCCAAAAAGACCGGCGCCTCCAAGCTCTACATCGAGGATCTGACCGACGAGTTCGTGGACGACTTCATCATTCCCACCATGAAGGCAGGAGCCGTCTATGAGGACTACCTGCTGGGTACCTCCATGGCCCGCCCCGTCATTGCCAAGCGTCTGGCGGAGATCGCCGTCCAGGAGGGCTGCGACGCCATCGCCCACGGCTGCACCGGCAAGGGCAACGACCAGGTGCGCTTCGAGCTTACCCTGAAGCACTTCGCCCCCGGCCTTAAGATCATCGCCCCCTGGCGCGTGTGGGATATCCAGTCCCGGGATCAGGAGATCGACTACGCCGAGGCCCACAACGTCCCCCTGAAGATAAACCGCGAGACCAACTACTCCAAGGACAAGAACCTGTGGCACCTGAGCCACGAGGGCCTGGATCTGGAGGACACCGGCAGCGAGCCGCTCTATGAAAAGCCCGGCTTTTTGGAGCTGGGCGTCTCCCCCCTGGACGCCCCCGACAAGCCCACCTATGTGGAGCTGGAGTTCGACAAGGGCGTGCCTGTGGCCATCGACGGCGAGAAAAAGAGCGCCAAGGACATCATCTACAAGCTCAACGACCTGGGCGGGGCCAACGGCATCGGCCTTTTGGACATCGTGGAGAACCGCCTGGTGGGCATGAAGTGCCGCGGCGTCTACGAGACCCCCGGCGGCACGGTGCTTTACGCCGCCCACAAATATCTGGAGACGGTGTGCCTGGACAAGATGACCCAGCACGAGAAGGAGCGGCTCTCCGTCACCTTCGCGGAGCTTGTCTACAACGGCCAGTGGTTCACCCCCTTGCGGGAGGCCCTCTCCGCCTTCGTGGACAAGACCCAGGAGCGCGTCACCGGCAAGGTGCGCCTGAAGCTCTACAAGGGCAACATCATCAAGGCCGGCGTGTGGAGCGACTGGAGCCTCTACTCCGACGAGCTGGCCACCTTCGGCGCCTCCGACTACGACCAGACCGACTCCGAGGGCTTCATCAACCTCTACGGCCTGCCCATCTCCGTCCAGGCCGCCGTGGACAAGAAAAACGGCCTTAAGTAATTGAAAAGGGCGGAGCCCGCCTTACGAATTACGAAAAAACCATCGTACAGCCTTGTAGGGGCCGCCTCTCTTGGCGGCCCGCCCCCCCGTATTCCCGGAAATCTTCCCCAAGACACGCCGTAGGGGCCGCCTCTCTTGGCGGCCCGTCCCCCGTATTTCCGGAAATCTTCCCCAAGACACGCCGTAGGGGCCGCCTCTCTTGGCGGCCCGCCCCCCCGTATTCCCGGAAATCTTCCCCAAGACACACCGTAGGGGCCGCCTCTCTTGGCGGCCCGCCCCCCCGTATTCCCGGAAACCTTCCCCAAGACACGCCGTAGGGGCCGCCTCTCTTGGCGGCCCGCCCCCCGTATTTCCGGAAATCTTCCCCAAGACCTTGTAGGGGCCGCCTCTCTTGGCGGCCCGTTCCCCGTTTTTGATCCGATTACCCATACCCCGAAGGAGGTACCCCTATGCCCAAGCTCTGGTCAGGTCTGGCCTCCGGCGCCATCGACGAGGCCGCCGAGGACTTCAACCGCTCCATTCGCGTGGACGCCCGCATGGCCCGGGAGGACATCACCGGCTCCGTGGCCCACGCCAAAATGCTGGCGGCGCGCAATATCATCTCCCCCCAGGACGCGCAGGCCATCGTAGAGGGCCTTCAGGGGATCCTGGCCGATCTGGAGACCGGCGCGCTGACGATCGACCCGGAGGCCGAGGATATCCACACCTTCGTGGAGCAGACCCTGACGGAGCGTATCGGCGAGCCGGGCAAGCGCCTCCACACCGCCCGGAGCCGCAACGACCAGGTGGCGCTGGACGCCCGTATGTATCTCCGGGGCCGGGTGGACGCCACCTGCGGGCTTCTGAAAAAGCTGGCGCTCACCCTCTGCGACCGGGCGGAGGAGGCCCGCGCCATGGTCATGCCGGGGTACACCCACCTCCAGCGGGCCCAGCCCGTCACCATGGGCCACCACCTGATGGCCTACGCCATGATGGCCCTCCGGGATCTGGGCCGCCTTACCGACGCCAAGGCGCGTATGAACGTCTCCCCCATCGGCTGCTGCGCCCTGGCGGGAACCACCTACGACACCGACAGGCAGATGGAGGCGGCGCTTCTGGGCTTTGACAGCGTGGCGGAGAACTCCCTGGACGGCGTGTCCGACCGGGACTTCTGCGTGGAGCTGGCCGCCGCCCTCAGCCTTGTGATGACCCACCTTTCCCGTCTCTCCGAGGAGCTGATCCTCTGGTCCAGCTGGGAATTCAAATTTATCCGCCTGTCCGACGCCTACTCCACCGGCTCGTCCATCATGCCCCAGAAGAAGAACCCGGATATGGCGGAGCTGACACGGGGCAAGACAGGCCGCGTCTACGGGGATCTGATGGCCCTGCTGACCATGCTCAAGGGCCTGCCCCTGGCCTACAACAAGGATATGCAGGAGGACAAGGAGCTTATCTTCGACGCCTTTGACACCGTGGACGCCTGCCTCACCGTCTGCGCCCCCATGGTGGGGACGATGACCTTCCTGCCGGAGAATATGCGCAAGGCCGCCGGACTGGGCTTCATCAACGCCACCGACCTGGCGGACTGGCTGGTGGGGCGGGGGATGCCCTTCCGCACCGCCTACAAGCTCACCGGGGAACTGGTGGCCGAGTGTACCAAATCCGGCGTCACCCTGGAGGAGCTTCCCCTGGAGGCGTATAAGGCCAAAAGCGAGCTTTTCGACGAGACGCTCTATGAGGCCATCAACATCGACAACTGCCTTCTCCGCCGCACCTCCTACGGCGGCCCTACCCCCGAGAGCGTGGAGCGGCAAATAGAGTACATTAAGGAGCTTATACAATGAAGGTATACATCGACGGCTCCGCCGGTACCACCGGCCTGCAGATCTACGACCGGCTGAGAGAGCGCCGGGACATTGAGCTTGCGACGCTCCCGGAGCAGCTGCGCAAGGATCGGGAGGCCCGGCGGGAGGCGCTCAATTCCTGCGATATCGCCTTCCTGTGCCTGCCCGACGACGCGGCCCGGGAGGCGGTATCTATGGTGGAGGACCCGGACGTGCGGATCATCGACGCCTCCACCGCCCACCGCACGGCGGAGGGCTGGGCCTACGGCTTCCCGGAGCTTTCGGAGGAACACCGCGCCGCCATCAGGACGGGCAAACGCGTGGCCAACCCCGGCTGTCACGCCACGGGCTTCATCGCCGCGGTGTACCCCCTGGTGAAGCTGGGGATCGTCCCGGCGGACTACCCCTTGAGCTGTTTCTCCCTCACCGGCTATTCCGGCGGCGGCAAGAAGATGATCGCGGAGTATGAGGATCTGGAAAAGCCCGTGAACCTCAACGCCCCCCGGATCTACGGCCTCACCCAGAACCACAAGCACCTGCCGGAGATGCGGGCCGTCTGCGGCCTCACCCGCGCCCCGGTGTTTTCCCCCATCGTGGACGACTACTACAAGGGCATGGCCGCCACCGTCACCTTCCACACGGACCTGCTGGCCCCCGGGACAAATCCCAAGAGGATCCGGGAGGCCCTGGACGACTGGTATCAGTACCAGCGCCTTATCAACGTGGCCCCCTTGAACTGGGGTACCCCCATGATCGACGCCAACGCCTTCGAGGGCCGGGACGACCTGATGCTCATCGTCTCCGGCTGTGAGGAACGGGTCACCGTCACCGCCCTCTTTGACAACCTGGGCAAAGGGGCCTCCGGCGCGGCGGTGCAGAACATGAACATTTTAATGGGCGCGGACGAGCTGACGGGACTGAATGTGTAAAATGGTCGTCAAAGAGACTGAATTGACCGAGGAGGTCGCCGGACAGCTTATCACGCTCTCCGAGGAGTGGGAGAAGGAGAACTGCTGTCACGGGTACTACAAAAATACTCTGGACGATCTCAAGGGAAACAGGATTTTTCTCGCCCTTGAAGGCGGCGTGGTGGTAGGTTACTTATTCGGTCATAAAGAGGTGACCGACAGGATCACCAGCATCTACGATGCCGGCACAAGCTGCTTTGAGATAGAGGAGCTGTACGTTAAGCCCGAATACCGAAGCCGCGGAATCGGCAGGAGACTGTTCCAGTACATGGAAACCGTGGTTTCGCCCGGTGTGGATATGCTCATGCTTGGCACCGCCGCCAAAAATTACCGCGCCATTCTCCATTTCTACTTAGACGAGCTGGGCATGGAATTTTGGAGCGCGCGGCTTTTCAAAAAGATACGGTGATTCTTGAGCCGCAGACGGGCTTTGATTCCGAAAGAAAGGATAGAAATGGTCATCTGGATCGACGGCCCCAATGGGGTTGGAAAGAGTACCCTGGCGGAAAGGCTCCGTGAGCTTGACCCCCACAGCTTCGTTTTTGACGCTGAGCAGGTGGGCAACGCCGTCCGGGAGAACACGCCAAAGGAGCTTTTCAACGGCTATATTTTTGAGGGCTACCCCTTATGGTTTGAACTGTGCGCAGCCCTCCTTTCCGACCTCTCCCGGCGGTATGACGGGACGATCTACGTCCCCATGACGCTGACGGAGCGAGACTCCTTTGAAAAGATCGCGGCTCCCCTGAGACAGAGCGGGATCGCCGCCGCGCATATCCTTCTCACCTCCACCTATGAGGTCGTCCACGACAGGATCCTCCAAAGGGGAGAAGAGGAGGACTGCTGGTGCATGGAGAATATTGGCCTGTGCCTGGAGCGCCAGAGGGACTTTGACGGCGTTGTGCGGCTCCTGTCCGTGGGAAAAACGGTAGACGAGCTGGCTCGGGAGCTGCTGGAGGCCGTCGGGCAGGGCCTTACCGGGAGGTAAACTGTATGTGGTTTCTTTTCGCCCTGGGATCCGCCGTGTTCGCGGCGCTGACCTCCATTCTGGCCAAGGTGGGCATCGAGGACGTCAACTCCAACCTGGCCACCGCCCTGAGGACGGTGGTGGTGCTGGCCATGGCCTGGGGCATGGTGTTCATCACCAACGCCCAGTCCGGGATCTCGGAGATCAGCCGGAAAAGCTGGATCTACCTGATCCTCTCCGGCCTTGCCACCGGCGCCTCCTGGCTTTGCTACTACCACGCCTTGAAGATCGGCGAGGCCTCCAAGGTGGTGCCGGTGGATAAGCTCAGCGTGGTGCTGACGCTTATTCTGGCCTTCGTCTTTCTCCATGAGAAATTCACCACCAAGTCCCTTATCGGCTGTGTCCTCATCGCCGCCGGGACGGTACTGATGGTCATATGATTTTGTTTCCCCACGGGAGGTAAGAAAAAATGGATATCACCTTTATCCCCGGCGGCGTGTGCGCGGCCCGGGGCTTTCGGGCAAACGGCGTGCGGTGCGGCATCAAGGCCAGCTCCCAGAAGCGGGATCTGGCGCTGATCGTCTCCGAAAGGCGCTGTGCCGCCGCGGCGGTGTATACCGCGAACCTGGTCAAATCCGCCCCTATCCGGGTGACGAAGGAGCATCTGGCGGACGGCCATGCCCAGGCCGTCATCTGCAACTCCGGCAACGCCAACACCTGCAACGCCAACGGCGTCGAGATCGCCCGGGGCATGAGCCAGCTGGTGGAGCAATATACGGGCATCGCCGCCTCCGACGTGATCGTAGGCTCCACCGGCGTCATCGGCCAGCAGATGTCCCTGACCCCCATGGAGAACGGCATGGGCGAGCTGGTGGCGGGGCTGGGGGATCACTCGGACTTAGCCGAGATCGCCATCATGACCACGGACACCGTCCCCAAGGAGGCCGCCGTCGAGTTTGACGTAGGCGGCGTCAAGTGCCGCCTGGGCGGCATCGCCAAGGGCTCCGGCATGATCCACCCCAATATGGCCACCATGCTGGTGTGGGTCACATCCGACGTGGATATCACCCCGGAGATGCTCCAAAAGGCCGTAAGAGAGGACTTAAAGACCAGCTTCAACATGGTCAGCGTGGACGGGGATACCTCCACCAACGACACCTTCGCCGTGCTGGCCAACGGCCTGGCGGGCAACCCCACCATCGAGGCCGAGGGCGCGGATTTTGACGCTTTTTGCGCCGCCCTCCACGCCGTCACCGTGAAGCTGTGCCGCGGTATCGCCAAGGACGGCGAGGGGGCCACAAAGCTTGTCACCTGCCTGCTCACCGGGGCCGCCGACGACGAGACCGCCAAGACGGTGGCCAAGTCCGTTATCTGCTCCAGTCTCACCAAGGCCGCCATGTTCGGGGCCGACGCCAACTGGGGCCGCGTCCTGTGCGCCATCGGCTACGCCGGGGCCAACGTGGACGTGGAGCGGGTGGACGTGAGCTTCCGCTCCCGGGCCGGACAGGTGGACGTCTGCAAAGACGGCGCCGGGATCCCCTTCTCCGAGGAGGAGGCCAAAAAGGTGCTTCTGGAGGACGAGATAGATATCCTGGTGGAGCTCAACGCCGGAACCGCCTCCGCCGAGGCCTGGGGCTGCGACCTGACCTATGAGTATGTGAAGATCAACGGCGATTATCGGACTTAACGGCCCACGTCATACGCAACGATTTCCCCATGTTTTTTTGTTACCCCCAACGCACAATCCCCGTACGGGCCGCCGCCCACGGCGGCCCACGTCATGCGCAACATCTTCCCCATATTTTTTCATTTCCCCCAACGAACAATCCCCCCGTACGGGCCGGACACCCGGCCGGCCCGCCAATCGAATTATGATTCCGCCTCTTAAAAAGGTTGCGGCTCCGCCGCGTCCTCGCGCGAGCCGCTTAACCTCGGGCTGCAAGTATTCGCCCTCAGGCGCAGGCTCGGCTCATCCTTTCCCCATCGGGCAACGGCCCGATGGGGCCCCCAATTGTGGGCCGCCGTGGGCGGCGGCCCCTACGGCGTCTAATAGAGCTGTTTCGTCAATGGCCGTACGGGCCGCCGCCCACGGCGGCCCACGTCATGCGCAACATCTTCCCCATATCTTTTATCTTCTCCCAACGAATTAATTTATCCGTACGGGCCGGACACCCGGCCGGCCCGTGTATCGAATTCCTGAAAACCTATCTTTAAACGCCGTACGGCCCGCCGCCATCGAATTTCGCAACGGCTCATTCTTACGCTTTCGTAGGGGTCGCCCTCCCGGGCGACCCGTCCCCCGCTGATTGACAGCCCGGATATTGACCTGAAAGGAGATCTCCATGGACTTACACGATCACGCCCTGCGCGCCCAGACATTGACCGAGGCGCTGCCTTACATTCAAAAATACGCCGGAAAGGTGATCCTCATCAAATACGGCGGCAACGCCATGACCGACGAGACGCTGAAAAAGTACGTCATGGGGGACATCGTCCTGCTCTCCATGATCGGCATCAAGGTCGTCGTCGTCCACGGCGGCGGGCCGGAGATCTCCGACATGCTGAAAAAGACCGGCAAGAAGTCGGAGTTCGTGGGCGGCCTGCGGGTCACCGACAGCGAGACCATGGACATCGTGCAGATGGTGCTGGCCGGGAAGGTCAACAAGGATCTGGTGAACCTGGTGGAGCTGGCCGGGGGCAGGGCCATCGGCATCTCCGGCGTGGACGGCCACATGATAAAGGCCGCCCAGCTGGATCCGCGCCTTGGCGCGGTGGGGGAGATCCAGGACGTGGACGTAAAGCCCATCACCGATCTATTGGACATGGGCTATATCCCCATCATCTCCACCGTGGGGTGCGACGCCCAGGGCAATCTCTATAACATCAACGCCGACACCGCCGCCGCCCGCATCGCCGGGAAGCTGGGGGCGGAGTCCATGCTGGCCATGACGGACATCGAGGGGCTTCTGCGGGACAAGGACGATCCGGACACGCTGATCCGCAGGCTCTCCGTCTCCGAGGTGCCGGAGCTTACCGCCCAGGGCGTTATCTCCGGTGGCATGATCCCCAAGATCCAGTGCTGTGTGGAGGCCATACGCCGTGGGGTGAAAAAGGTTTTCATCATCGACGGACGCCTGCCGCACTCCATTTTGATGGAGCTTCTCACCAACGCCGGCATCGGCACCATGTTTACCGCGTAAGGGGGAATACTTATGGACGAATTGGATATCAAGGCCCTGGACAGGGCCTATGTGGCCAACACCTACGGGCGGGCCGATGTGGTGTTCACCTCCGGCCGCGGGGCGGAGGTCTTTGACGACCGGGGCCGCCGCTATATCGACCTGGGGGCGGGCATCGCCGTCAACGCCTTCGGCCTTGCAGATCCCGTCTGGATCGGGGCGGTGACGGAGCAGTTGGGGAAGCTCCAGCATATGTCCAACCTCTACTACACTGAGCCCTGCGTAAAGCTGGCGAAGCTCCTGTGCGAGAGAACCGGCTTTAAAAAGGTCTTTTTCGGCAATTCCGGCGCGGAGGCCAACGAGTGCGCCATCAAGACCGCCCGGAAATGGGCCTTTGACAAGTACGGGGACGAGAGCCACAGCACCGTCATAACCCTGAAGAACAGCTTCCACGGGCGCACTGTCACCACCCTTTCCGCCACGGGCCAGGACGCCTTCCACACCAAATTCGGCCCCTTCACCCCCGGCTTCGTCCACGCCAGCGCCCAGGACGCCGGGGAGGTACGGGCCTATGCCGAAAAGGGGAACTGCTGCGCCGTGATGCTGGAGCTTGTTCAGGGCGAGGGCGGCGTGATGCCGCTGACCCGGGAGTATGTGGACGAGGTGGTACATATCGCCCGGGAGTACGACCTGCTGCTGGTGGTGGACGAGGTGCAGACCGGCAACGGCCGCACCGGGACACTGTACGCCTACGAGCAGTTCGGCTTCATGCCGGACATCGTCTCCACCGCCAAGGGCCTGGGCGGCGGCCTCCCCCTGGGGGCCTGCCTGCTGGGGGAGCGGGTGGAGAACACCCTGGGCCGGGGCGACCACGGCTCCACCTTCGGCGGCAACCCGGTGAGCTGCGCCGGGGCCGTCAGCATCGTTGAGCGTCTGGACGACGCGCTCCTGGCCGCCGTCCGCCGCAAGGGAGAGTACATCAAAGCCGCCCTCACCGGCGCCAAGGGTGTTAAAAACGTCACGGGCCTGGGCCTGATGGTGGGGATCCTCACGGAGAAGCCCGCCGCCCAGGTGGTCCAACAGGCCATCGCCCGGGGCGTGATCCCCCTCACCGCCCACGAGAAGGTGCGGCTGGTGCCGCCGCTGACCATCACCGATGAGCAGCTGGGCGAAGCTATTGAAATTTTGAAAGAGGTGATTGGAGAATGAAGCATTTACTGAAGCTGGGCGATCTCTCCAAGGAGGAGATCCTTGACCTTCTTGGCCTTGCCGATCAACTGAAATTTGAGCGCAAGAACAATATCCCCCATCCGCTTTTGACGGGGAAGACCCTGGGTATGATCTTTCAAAAGTCCTCCACCCGTACCCGCGTCTCCTTTGAGGCGGGCATGTACCAGCTGGGGGGCAACGCCCTCTTTTTAAGCTCCCGTGACCTGCAAATAGGCCGCGGCGAGCCGGTGCAGGACACCGCCCGGGTGCTGAGCCGGTATCTGGATGCCATCATGATCCGCACCTACGAGCAGTCCGAGGTGGAGGATCTGGCCCGCTACGGCTCGATCCCCATCATCAACGGCCTTACCGACTACGCCCACCCCTGCCAGGTGCTGGCCGACCTCCAGACCATCAGGGAGTACAAGGGTACCCTGGCGGGCCGGAAGCTGGCCTTCATCGGCGACGGCAACAACATGGCAAACTCCCTTATCGTGGGCGGCATCAAGACCGGCATGAGCGTGGCCATCGGCTGTCCCCACGGCTATGAGCCGGACGCGGACATCGTCAAATGGGCCCGTGAGAACGGCGATCTCACCGTGACCGACGACATCTTCGCCGCCGCGAAGGACGCCGACGCGGTCTACACCGACGTCTGGGCCTCCATGGGCATGGAGGACGAGGCGGAGAAGCGCCGCCGGGATTTCGCCGGGTACTGCGTGGATATGAAGCTGATGGCCGAGGCCAAGCCCGACGCCATCGTTCTCCACTGCCTGCCCGCCCACCGGGGCGAGGAGATCACCGACGAGGTCATCGAGAAGTACGCCGCCTCCATCTTCGACGAGGCCGAAAACCGCCTTCACGCCCAAAAGGCCGTGCTGGTGCGGGTCATGAAGGGCTGAACCCCCACCGGAGTACTTCTGACTATACGCATTATACACCAGTCGAAAGTATTTGTCAAGCACTTTTTTGAAATATTTTTAATTATTTTTTCAAAGGGCAAAAAACGGGCCGCGTCAGCGGCCCGTTTACCGTAGCATTTGAAAAAAAAGGCTGCGGTCGAATTTTCGGAAAACTTCCCTATACGCCGTACGGGCCGCCGCCCACGGCGGCCCATGTCGTTATCGAATTTCGCAACAATTTATTCTTGCGCTTTCGTAGGGGTCGCCCTCCCGGGCGACCCGTCCACCGATGATTGACAGCCCGGATATTGACCGGGACGGGCCGCCGGGGACGGCGGCCCCTACGGCGTTTAAATTAAATATCCGCAAATTCGTTTGGCGGGCCGCATTGGGGGCCCCATCGGGCCGTCGCCCGATGGGGAAAGGAGGAGCGAACCGTGCGCCTGAGCGTTCCCGCCGCGCGGGGACGCGAGGTGAAGCCGGTTCCGCGACGACGCGTCCGGCCCGTACGAATAAATTGTTCGTTGGGAGATAGCGAAAAAATTATTGAGAAATCGTGGCGTAAGACGTGGGCCGCCGTGGGCGGCGGCCCCTACAAGCCTTGATGAAAGATTTTGCAAAAATAAAAGGAAAATCTTCCTAAAAAACCGTAGGGGCGGGTTCAAAACCCGCCCGAAATTTTAATACGCGGCGAAGCCGCAACCTTTTGCGGGGAAGCTTTTCGGTAATTCGGCGGGTCACCCTATCCACATTCCGACGGTGAAGCTCAGGGCGTTGAGGGCGAGGGAGAGCAGCAGGGGCTTGCCCCGGCCCAGGGAGGGCAGGAGGGAGCGGTAGGCCCAGGCCTCCGCCAGTACGGCGGCCAGCTCCAGGGTGAGGACGCAGGGCCAGTAGGGCAGGCGGGCGTTCCCCACCAGGAGTATAACGGCCACGTTGAGGGCGGGGTTCGTCATCACGTTGGCCAGGACGCTGTATAAAAGGGGCGGGAGCCGCCGGAAGATCAGCCCCACAGCCGCCCCCTCAAGGAGTATCGTCAGAGTCAGATTCCTCAGCAGGAGGAGTGGAAGTGCCAAGCCGTTCCGCCTCCTTCCGGGCGGCGGAGCGGGAGATCTTTTTGACGAGCTTCACCGCCAGCACCACCAGGCCCACGATGATGAAAAAGATCAGGGCGGGGATCCCGAAGGCGAAGAGCATGGCGGGCACCGGGGCCACGTCCAGGGGGAGCAGGGAGAACATCACTTTTTCCCTCCTTTTTTCTTCAGAATGGCCCAAACCGCCACAAGGGCCAGGACGGCGACGGCCACGATGGCAACGATGGCCGCCACGTTGAGGGGCGCGCCGGCGATGGGTTCCGGGTCGGGGGCGATGTCAAGGGGCAGTGTGTTGAACATGGTGTTTATCCTCCTTTTGTGATTTTTCAGGTTTGGCGCGGACAGCCGCCGCAGCCAGCAGGGAGAGGGCCGTCAGGGCCGCCGTGTCATAGGGGCGCGCCGCCGCGGAGACAGGCACAAAGTAGGCGAAGGCCGTGCCGGTCACCAGCGCCAGCTTGGAAAGGCCGAAGGCGAAGCCGGGATATTCCGGCAGGGCCCCCGCCAGGACGCACTGGACGATGGGGACGGAGATATTCATAAGCAGGACCGCCGGGAGAGCCAGGGCGGGCCAGACGCCGCAGAGGGCGAACAGGACGGCGGACAGGGGCAGGGAGAGCAGCAGGGCCGTTCTGGCGCCCAGCCTGTCCCCCAGGGCCCCGCCGACGAGCTTGCCCAGGAAGATCATCACCGGCCCTGCCAGAACCAGCGCCCCCGTAAGGCCGGGGACCCCCGGGGCCACGGCGGCGGCAAAGGCGTGGAAGGCCACCGCCAGACAGAGGAGGGAGGCGGCCCGCTCCACGGGCAGGGGCCGGACAAGGCCGGAAAGCTCCCGGCAGTGGGGCTTGTCCCCGCCGCGTCGGACAGACGGCAGCAGGAGCGCGCCCAGGGCCGCCAGTGCCGCCGCCAGAGCCAAGGGGAAGGCCAGGGCGGGGCGGCCCGTCCCCAAGAACGTCCCCAGGCCCACGCCCAGCGCCCCGGCGCTGTTGAAAAGGCCGCTGGGGGCCATCTTGCCCCGGCAGGCCGTCAGGACGTAGGAGCCGCCGCCCACGTGGAACGCCGCGTTGCCCAAAGCGGCGACAACCATGCCGAGGACGGGGAGGATCGCCCCGGCGGCGCGGCCCAGATACGACAGAGCCAGCCCCAGGGCCGTGATCCCCGCGCCCAGGGAGGCGAAGCCCACGCGGGGGAGCCTTTTGGCGTCCAGGAGCGCCCCCAGGGGGCATTGGAGGCCGAAGGCCACCAGATTGTAGGTGAGAAACAGCGCCGCCAGGGCGGTCTTGTCCTCCACGGCGGGGGAGACAGCCCCAAAGAGCGCGGTGAAGCAGGCGAAGTCCACCGTAAAATGGGCGAGGGTAAGGGCGAAAAGTTTTTTCACGTTTTCCACCGCCTTTCTTGATTATTTCATTATAAACTGCTACAATAGGGTTGTCAAATTTTTTCACAGGGGGCGGGTTCATGGACGAGAAGATCGAAAAACTCCAAAAGATGCTGGACGAGAGCCAGCGGGTGGTCTTTTTTGGCGGCGCGGGGGTGTCCACCGAGAGCGGGATCCCGGATTTTCGCAGTGTGGACGGGCTGTATAACCAGAAATACAGCTACCCGCCGGAGGAGATCCTGAGCCGCTCCTTCTTTGACCGCTATCCCGACGAGTTCTACCGCTTCTACCGGGACAAGCTCATCGTCCGAGGGGCCAGGCCCAACGCCGCCCACCTGTTTCTGGCGGAGCTGGAGCGGCGGGGCAAGCTTCGGTGCGTTATCACCCAGAACATCGACGGGCTTCACCAGGCCGCCGGGAGCCGGAACGTGCTGGAGCTTCACGGGACGCTGTTGAAGAATTACTGCGTCAGATGCGGCAAACGCTTCGATGCCGCTTACGTCCAGAACGCCTCCGGGACGCCCCGGTGCGACAAATGCGGCGGCGTCGTCCGGCCCGACATCGTTCTCTATGAGGAGGGGCTGGACGGGGAGGTGCTGTCCCGGGCGGTGACGGAGCTTTCCCGGGCGGATATGCTGATCATCGGCGGCACGTCCCTGGCGGTGTACCCGGCGGCGGGCCTTATCCACTACTTCCGGGGGAAGCACCTGGCGCTGATCAACAAGTCCCCCACGCCCATGGACTCCCTGGCGGAGCTGGTGATCCCGGAGAAGATCGGGGAGGTCTTTTCCAAGCTTCACTGAATCTCCCGGCGGACGCCCTCCAGGTGGAGGAACCGCGCCCGGGCAAAAACGTAGCTGTCCAGGGGCCGGTCCAGGGCGTCGTAGGTGTGGGCGCACACCAGGATAGACGGCGACACGGCCACGATGACGGGGGAGTGGTAAAAGCGCCCCTCCGCGCCGCCCAGCTGGACGATATCCCCGGGCAGGACGGCGCTTCGGGATACCACCGAGGCGCGGGGGCCGGGGCCCTGATTGCCCGTCAGAAAATCGAATAAGTATTCCACCCCCGTCCAGGAGGCCGTGCGGTCGTTGGCCGTCACATAGTACCAGCCTGTGACGGGGGTGAAGTTCATCACCCCCGCCCCGGCAAAGACGCACTGGGAGGCGAAATTGGTGCAGTCGCCGCCGATGTCCTCAAAATCGTAGTACAGGGGGTTGCGGGAAAGGGCCCAGCGCCGCGCGTAGGCCACGGCGGCGGCCCGGTCATAGGGTGTGTCGATGAGCATGGCTCCTCCAGTCCCCGCGCTACTCATAAAGACGCAATCTGAGCGCGGATATTACGGTGCGGAACAGCCTATGCGGAAAAAAAGAGGAGTGACACGAAAGGTTGCGGCTCCGCCGCGTATTGAAAAGTGGGCCGCCGTGGGCGGCGGCCCACCGTCATACGAAATGATTTTCCGATATTTTTCATTTCCCCCCAACGCACCAACCACCCGTACGGGCCGGACGCGTCGTCGCGGAACCGGCTTAACCTCGCGTCCCCGCGCGGCGGGAACGCTCAGGCGCACGGTTCGCTCCTCCTTTCCCCATCGGGCAACGGCCCGATGGGGCCCCCATGGGGCCCGCCAAATGAATTTTCGCATCGCCCGCCCCAAAAAAGGTTGCGGCTACGCCGCGTATTAAAATTTTCGGGCCGCCAAGAGAGGCGGCCCCTACAATTTGTGGGATAGTTTTCCGAAAATTCGTTGGGCCGCCGTGGGCGGCGGCCCGTACGGCGGTTAATAGAGCTGTTTCGTTAAGGATTGTAGGGGCCGCCTCTCCGGGGCGGTGCCGTAGGGAAACATTGTGAACACCCCTATGTTAATTTATATTTTCCGGTCAGGAGCCTGTGGTGATGCACAGGCTCCTTAGTTTGTGTCATGCAATTTCTAAATCCAGCTCAGCGACCTGTATGAGAATATCCTCCAGCTCCTGGGGCATGTCGTCGAGGATGCCAATGTCTCGGTAGTGGATGACGATCTCTTGCGGAGCACTGCGGGAATACTTCTTGGCGCGTTCGCCGACTTCGATGCGCTTAATGAAGGTATGGAGAAGCTCCGGAGTCAGTTCGTCTATTTCTGTGTACTTGTGGGCGTTCTCCAGGAAGCGGTCGAAGTTGGTGGTGGAGTCCTTCAGTTCCTGCAGATGTGTGGTCAGCTCCGGGAGGGCATTCTTGATGCTCTCCTGCTCCGAGGTGTACTCGGCGGAAAGGATTCTGTACTGCTCATCGGGGATTCTGCCAAGGACGTTGTCCTCGTAGAGACGCTTGAATAACGACATGAGTTCTGACTGGCGCTTTGTCATCGCGACTATCTGTTTCTCAAGACCTCGTATCTCTTTCTGCGCTTCCTTCGTGCGCTTCATGCCGATGTACTCCGCGAATTTGCGTTCATTCTGCCTTGCGAAGTGGGTGACTCGACGGATATCGTCCAGAACGATGGCGGCAAGCTCAGATTCCCGGATATAATGCCCGGTACAGTTGCCCCTGCCCGTCTTCTTGTATTTGGAACATATGAAGCCGTTTTTGGAGGAGTCCATCGCGTGAGAGCGGTGGATCACCATGGTCCCGCCGCAGTCCTTGCAATAGACGAGGCCGGAGAACATATCCTGCTCGTCAAAATTGGTGCGCCGACGCTTGTGCCTGCGGATGTCCTGCACGATCTCCCATGTCTGCCTGTCGATGAGCGGTTCGTGTGTTCCCTCGAAGCGGAGTCGTTCCGATTCCGGGCGCTGGATGCGTTTCTTGTTTTTGTAGGAGATGGTGGTGGATTTCATGTTGATGGTCACGCCCAGGTACACCTCGTTCTCCAGGATTTGTCCTACCGTCCTGCTCGCCCAACCGTATGGATCGGATTCGTCCAGGTCCTTGCATCGAGCCCCGTACTTGAGATAGTTATAATAGACCGGGCAATAGATCTTCTCGCTTTTGAGCTGATTCGCGATGCGCGTCGGACCGAGGCCGGAGGCGCAGAGGGCGAAGATATGTTTGACCACTGGCGCCGTGTTTGGGTCTGGTACAAGATGCCGTTTGGGGTCATCCGGGTCTTTCATATAGCCGTAGTTGGGGCGGGACGAAACTCTTGCCCCGGTGCCCGCTTTGAGCTTTACTGATGAACGGCCTTTTTGACTGGTGTCCTTGGCGTACAGTTCGTTGATGATGTTCCTGAACGGCGTGAAGTCGTTGGAGGACTCCACCAGGCTGTCCACGCCGTCGTTCACCGCAATGAAGCGAACTCCGTAACTGGGGAAGACTAACTCCGTGTATTGTCCCACCTGCAGGTACTCCCTGCCCAAGCGGGACATGTCCTTGACGATCAGCGTGGCGACTTGGTCGGACTCAATGAGCTCTATGACCTCCTGCCAGCCGGGGCGGTTGAAATTGGTGCCGGTGTAACCGTCGTCGTAGATGAATCGCGTGTTGGTGAACCCCTTTTCAGTAGCGTACTTCTCCAAGAGCAATCTTTGATTCTGGATGCTGTTGGAGTCGTCCTCTTTACCGCTTCGTTTTTGCATATCCTCCTGGCTCAGTCGGCCATAGAGGATGGTGTATTTTTCTTGGCTTGCCATATTTCCTCCTTTCCGGGCAAGCCGGTACAGCAGTACAAC
>CANPWM010000032.1 GCA_947584295.1 uncultured Oscillospiraceae bacterium
CGACAGCAGGGAAAAATTTACTGAATTTCGCAAAATTCAGTAATTTTTCCCGCACGTTCCCTTTGTCGGAAAAAGCCAGTCAGGGCTTTTTCGACAGTCTCGGGAAAAGCCCGTCAGGGCTTTTTCGACAGCAAAAGGGCGTAGGCGCGGGTGATGACGGTGGCGTACTCGGCCCTTGTGGTGATGCCTTTGGGGGCCAGGAGGCCGTTGCTGCCGTTGATGATCCCCTTCCTGACGGCCCAGCTCATGGCGGTGACGTAGTCATCGTCCACGGCGGCCCAATCCGGGAACAGCTCCAGGGAGTAGCCGTCGTCCGCGGGGCTTCCGGCGGCCTTCCAGATCATATAGACAAGCTCCTGGCGCTCCAGGGTATCGAGCCGGCCCTTGCCGAAGGTGAGGCCGTTGGCCTCCGCCCAGCTCATACCGGCGGCGTACCAGGGGTCGCCGGGGGTATCCACGCCCAGCCGTCTTGCCAGGACAGTGGCGGCGGAGCCCAGATCCATGGGCTTATCCGGGGCAAAGAGGCCGTCCCCCACCCCCAGCATGATCCCGTGGATAAAGACGAAATCCACATAGGGCTTGAACCAGTGCCGCAGCGGCACGTCGGCAAAGTCGGAGACGGCGCAGCTTACGGTGATATCCCCGGGCAGGGCCGCCAGGGGGCTTTGCTCCATAAGCTTCTTCCAGCCGCTGGCGCTGCCGGTGAAGCTCACGGAGGTAAGGGCGGAACAGCCGGAAAAGGCGTCCTTCCCGATACGCTCCAGGCTGGCCGGGAGGGTCACATGGCGCAGGGCCTCGCACCCGGCGAAGGCCCGCTCCCCCACGGTGAGGATACCGTCAGGCAGGGTGACGCTCTCCAGCTGGACACAGCCCTCAAAGGCGGCCTCCCCGATGGCGGTGACGCTCCTGCCGTCCACAGCCGCCGGGATATCCGCCGCCTGGAGGTAGCCGTCGGCGTCCTTCACCGTACTCCGGGCCTCGTCCAGATAGATATTCCCGCCGTCCATAGGCAGGGCAACGTCGGCGTAGGCCGCCAGCACCCGGGCGGAGTCCTCCACGGAGGCGACATAGGGCAGGGAGTCAGGCTCCTTGGAGCAGACCATCAGGAAGCTCTTGCGCAGGGTCTCCTCCCCAAAGATGGTTCTGACCGTCTCCGCCCAGGCGGTGTAGAGGGGCAGCTCCCCCGGCGCGTAGAGATACCAGACCTGGTCCGGGACAAAGCCCGAGGGTTCCACGTTATAGACGTCGCCCAAAAGCTCGTCCTTGCCCGCGGGGCCGATCTCCAGGGTGGACTCCACGCGGTCACAGGTCATCTTCCAGACGCCCTCGCCCATCCGCTGGATATCCCGGAACGCGCCCTCGTAGGCCCACTGATAATAGGAATCCACATCGCTGTCGTAGCCGCTCCCCTTGAAGGTGCCGTCGCCGTACAGGGTAAGCTCCTCCAGCCAGGCGCCAACGCCGCTGGTGAGGTCAAAGGTGAGGCTTTCAAAGGGGAGGGACTCCCCCGCCGACGCGGTCACGGTCAGGCCGGACAGCAGCGCCAGCGCCATCAAAAGGGAAAAGACCCGTTTTTTCATAAGGTTCCTCCTGTTCCGCGAAAAAGGGCATCTATATACACGCTTCGATTTTACTATACAGGATTTTCCTCACTTTGTCAAGTTAAGGTGATGGAAGTTAAAGCGCGGCTTCGCCCTCCGGGACCGTCACCTCAAAGCGCAGAGGCGTTTTGCCGGTGAGGGCGGCGGTGCGCTTATCCGGCTGGCCGGTACCCAGGAAGAGGCGGAATCTCCCGCCGTAGAGGCGCTTCCCCTCCCCGTCCACCACGGAGAAGGCCCCCGGCGGCAGGGGTATGGACACGGTGTCGTGGCCCCAAACAGGCAGCCACACGCGCTTCATGGCGCACAGGGACGGGTTCGGCGGGGCGAAGGGCGAGTCCAGCCGCTTGCAGTAGACCTGCAGGACCTCCCCGGTGTCCTTCGGCCCCCGGTTGCCGATGTCGGCCTCCAGGGTGAAGCCCCGCTGGGCGTCCCCCTTGAGGCGGGCGGAGCGAATGATCACGTTGCCGTAGGTGAGGCCGTAGCCAAAGGGGTACTGGACGGGCTTTTGGAAGTATCTGTACGTCCTGCCGGTCATGGCGTAGTCCTCAAAGGGGGGCAGGTCGTCCACGGAGCGGTAGAAGGTGACGGGCAGCTTGCCGGAGGGGGACTGCTCCCCGAACAGGATCTCCGCCGCGGCCCTGCCGCCCATGGAGCCGGGGTACCAAAGATCCAGAATGGCCCCGAAGTGCTTTTCCGCGAAGGACAGATCCACCGCGCTCCCGGCCATCAGGCACAGCACCGTGGGCTTGCCCGCCCTGGCAATAAGCTCCATCAGCTCCCGCTGGACCTTTGGCAGCTCCAGGGTCAGCCTGTCGCCGGAGGCGTCGCTGCCGCCCGCGTCCCCCTCCTCGCCCTCCAGCGTCTCGTCCAGGCCCAGCACCAGGATCACCGCGTCGCTGGCCTGACACACTGCCGCCGCCTCGCTGAGCCGGTCGCCGCCGCGGGCAAGGCCCTCCGTCCTGTCCCGGACAAGGTCGCAGCCCACGCTTGTGAGGATACGGATGCCGCTGCCGTAGAGGTAGTCCTGAAGCCCCTCCTGGACGGTGATGTACCGGGAGGCGGAGCCGTGGTAGTTGCCCAAAAGCGCCCGGCGGCTGTTGGCGTTGGGGCCGATGACCCCCAGGGTCTTGATCTTCTCCCGGTCAAGGGGCAGGACGCCGTCATTTTTCAGCAGGACGGCGCTCTCCAGGGCCGCCCTGCGCGCCAGATCCAGATGCTCCGGGGACTCCACCTCGGTGTAGGGGATATTGTCCCAGCCTGTCTTGCCAAAGAGGCCCAGCCTGTAACGGGTGGTAAAGAGGCGCACGCAGGCCTCGGTGACCGTCTCCTCGGTCACAAGACCCCGCTCAAGGGCCTCCATAATAAACTGATAAGTACTGCCGCAGTTTAAGTCACACCCCCGGTTCAGGGCCAGGGCCGCCGCCTCCACGGCGTTTTCGCATACCCCGTGGCCGGTGAAGAAATCCTTGACGGCCCAGCAGTCGGAGAGGAAGTGGCCCTGAAAGCCCCACTCCCCCCGGAGCTTCTCCTGCAGGAAAACGCTGGCGCAGGCAGGCTCGCCGTTGACCCGGTTGTAGGCCCCCATCACCGCCTCCACCCCGGCCTCCCGGACCAGGGCCTCAAAGGCGGGCAGGTACGTCTCCGTAAGATCCTTGGGGGACGCCTGCGCGTCAAAGCGGTGGCGCTCCCCCTCCGGGCCGGAGTGGACGGCGAAATGCTTGGCGCAGGCGGCGGCCAGCATGGTGCCGCCCTGGGCCTCGTCCGTCCCCTGGAGGCCCCGGACAAACCCCACGCCCAGGCGGGCGGTGAGGTAGGGATCCTCCCCATACGTCTCCTGCCCCCGGCCCCAACGGGGATCCCGGAAGATGTTGACGTTGGGGGACCAGAAGGTAAGCCCCTTGTAGATGTCCCTGTCGCCGAACCGGGACTGGACGTTATATTTGGCCCTGGCCTCCCTGCCGATGGCCTGGCCGATCCGGCGCAGCAGCGCCTCGTCAAAGGTGGCCCCCAGTCCGATAGCCTGGGGGAAGATCGTGGCGTTCCCCGCCCGGGCCACCCCGTGAAGGGCCTCGTTCCACCAGTTGTAGGCGGGGATCCGAAGGCGCTTGATGGCGGGGGCGTCAAAGCGGAGCTGGCTGGCCCGCTCCTCCAGGGTCATGCGGGCCACAAGGCGGCGGGCGCGCTCCCGCGCCTCCCGGCGCTTCATGGCATCTCCCTGGCGGCGACCACCGCCACGCCGGTGCCGCACACGTCCTCGATCACCGTCTGGCCCACCCTCACCGGGGCCGAAAGCGTGACGCGCCCGATGGCGTCCATCACGTCAAAGATCTTCTCTTTCGGTACAGGGGCCGCCGTCTTGACGGGACAGCGGGGATAGGCGGCGCCCGTTATCCTGACGGTGCTGGTGACCACGCGGGTGGGGTGGGTCAGCTCCGCCTTGGCGTAGGCCTCCCCCCGGGGGCAGAAGTTCCCGGTGACGTTGAGATCGCCGTCCACCCGCATATGGCACCCCCTGGGGCATACGATACAGATAAGCTCCCGCATATCACACCTCCCGAATTTCCACGGTGACGTCCCCTGTGACGCCCTCTAAGAGCTTCACCGGGACGGTTATATTCTCCATCTCGCCGGGGGCCAGCCTGTCCCGCTTGAAGCGGCAAAGCTCCCGCTCCCTGGCGCGGACGACGATCTCGCTTTTGCCGAAGATCCTGTTGACCCGGAAAAACACGTTGAAGGCCTTCTCCACGTTTTGGGGCCTCACCCGCTGGGGGACGGTGTAGCTGACGCCGGGGCCGTTTTTCAACGAAACGCTCTCCCCCGCCGCGGGGCCATGCAGGACATATTTTGCCGCCGCCGTACCGGCCCGCTGGCTCTCGGCGCTGACGAAGTCCACCAGGTCGTGGACGTGGGTCACGTTGCCGCAGGTGAAAACGCCGGGGACGGAGGTCTCCATGTTCTCATAGACCACCGCGCCCTTGGTGCGGGGATCCATCTCCACCCCGGCGCGCTCCGTCAGCTCGTTTTCCGGGATAAGCCCCACGGACAGAAGCAGAGTGTCGCAGTCAAAGACCATCTCCGTGCCGGGGATAGGCGCTCTTTTTTCGTCCACGCGGCTCACCACCACCTGCTCCACCCGATCCCTGCCACGGATCTGGGTGACGGTGTGGCTCAGATAGAGGGGGATATCGAAGTCCTGGAGGCACTGGACGATGTTGCGGGTGAGGCCGCCGGAATAGGGCATCACCTCCACGCAGGCCAGCACCTTGGCGCCCTCCAGGGTCATGCGGCGGGCCATGATGAGGCCGATGTCGCCGCTGCCCAGGATCACCACCCGCCTGCCGGGAAGCCAGCCCTCCACGTTCACATACCGCTGGGCCGCCCCGGCGGTGTAGACCCCGGCGGGGCGTGTGCCGGGGATCCCGATGGCCCCCCGGGTGCGCTCCCGGCACCCCATGGCCAGAATGACGCTTTTGGCCCGCTCGATCCTGTACCCCGTGGCGGGGCCGGTCATATGCACCCGGAGGTCGGCCGTCACGTCCAGCACCATGGTGTCCGTGCGCACCTCCACCCCCGTCCGGGCCAGCAATTCAATGAATCTGTGGGCGTACTCAGGGCCTGTAAGCTCCTCCTTGAACCAGGTGAGGCCGAAGCCGTTGTGGATACACTGGTTCAAAATGCCCCCCAGCTCCCGGTCACGCTCCACGATGAGGATATGCCGCAGGCCGCTGTCCCAGGCCGCGCAGGCCGCGGCAAGGCCCGCCGGCCCGCCGCCCACAACGATCAGCTCATACACGGCTCCCGCCCCCTTTCGTCTCCTCCGCCAGAATGTTCATACCGGCCCTGTCCTTGACGATGTCCCCCGGGGAGATCTTCAGCTCCCGGGCGAGGATCTCCACCACTCTGGGGGCGCAGAAGCCCCCCTGGCACCGGCCCATACCGGCGTTGACCCGGCGCTTGACCCCGTCCACCGACACCGGCGGGACAGGGGTACGCAGGCAGGCCAGGATCTCCCCCTCCGTCACCGTCTCGCACCGGCAGATGACCCGCCCGTAGGCCGGATCCCGCTCCACCAGCGCCTGGCGCTCCGCCTCGGGAAGCTCCTTGAAGCGGACGCGGCGGCGCTGAAAATCGAAATGCTCCTTCTTTTTGAGGGCCAGCCCCTCCCCCGCCAAAAGCTCCACGGCGTATTCCCCGATGGCCGGGGCGGAGGTGAGACCCGGCGAGCAGATGCCGGCCAGATCCACAAAGCCCGGCGCGGCCACGCCGATAAGGAAGTCGTCCCGGCCCGTGTTGGCCCGGACGCCGGCAAAGTTGCGAATGGATTTGGAAAAATCCACCGACGGCACGGACAGCTTCGCCGTCTCTCGGACAAAGTCCAGGCCCCGCGCCGTGGTGGCCAGGTCGTGCTTCTCCGCGCTTTCGGCGTTGGGGCCGACGATCAGGTTCCCGTGGACGGTGGGCGACACCAGAACGCCCTTGCCCCGCTCCGAGGGGCATTGAAAGACCACGGTGTTCACCCGCGTCCCCTCGGCCTTGTCCAGCAGGTAATACTCCCCCCGGCTGGGCTTGATGTCAAAGCTGTGGGGGGCGGCCATATCGTGGACGGCGTCGGAGTCCACCCCGGCGGCGTTCACCACATATCTTGTCTCGATATCCCCGGCGCTCGTGTGGACGCGCCAGCCCTCTTCCATTCTCTCAAGGCCGGTGACAGTTGTGTTGAGGCGCAGGCGCGCGCCGTTTTTCACCGCCGTTTCGGCGAAGGCCAGGCACAGCTCCCAGGGGGAGACGATGGCCGCCGTGGGGGCCCAGAGGGCCGCCAGGACGGCGTCCGACAGGGCCGGTTCCCGGGTCCGGGCCTCGCCGCCGGAGAGGATCGTAAGGCCGGGGACGCCGTTTTTGACCCCCCGCTCCAGAAGCTCCCGGAGGGTGGCAAGCTCCCGCTCCGAAAAGGCCAGCACCATGGAGCCGCACTGCCGGTAGGGTACGTCCAGGGCGGCGCAGTAGTCCCGCGCCAGGGCGGAGCCGCGCACGTTGAGTCGGGCCATCAGGGTGCCGGGGCGGGGGTCATATCCGGCGTGCAAGATGGCGGAGTTGGCCTTGGTGGTCCCCACCGCCACGTCGTTTTCCCGCTCCACGACGGTGATATCCAGGTCGTATCTGGAAAGCTCCATCGCGGCGGCGGCGCCGATCACGCCGCAGCCGATGATAACAACATCTGTCAAATCCACGTCCTCCTTCGTTAAAATACCTAATAGTAGTATCTCTTTTTTGTGCCAATTTGTCAATAGTGAATTTAATAGATTGCCAAATACAGCGCCTTGTGGTATGATGGGGACAGAAAAACCATCTGGCGCGAGGAGGGCATCTATGGAAAAATATGAACGGGAACACAGGGAACGGGTGCGGGAGCTGGCCGCCGGGTGCGTGGTGCTGCTGCGCTCCGACGGCTCCTTCCCCTTAAAGAAGCCCTGCGATGTGGCCCTTTACGGCGGCGGCGCCCGCAGGACTGTCCCCGGCGGCACAGGCTCCGGGGAGGTGAACACGCGCTTCAACGTGTCCGTGGAGAAGGGCTTGGAGAAGGCGGGCTTTCACATCACCACCAAGGACTGGCTCACCCGCTACGACCAGACCTACGCCGAGGCGCGGCGGCGGTTCGTCAGCGATATCCGCAAAAGGGCGCGGGCGGCCCATATGAACGCCGTCTCCTTCGGCATGGGCGCGGTGATGGCCGAGCCTGAATACCGCATTCCGCTGACAGGCGCGGGAGATACGGCCCTCTATGTGCTGGCCCGGAACTCCGGCGAGGGGTCGGACAGGCGGCCGATCCCGGGGGATATCCTGCTGACGGAGACGGAGAAGCGGGATATCCTGTTCCTCCAGCAGAAGTATGAACGCTTTCTGCTGGTGCTGAATGTGGGCGGCGTGGTGGATCTGTCCCCCTTGGGGGAGGTTCGGAACATTCTCCTGCTGTCCCAGCTGGGGAGCGTCACCGGCGAGGTGCTGGCGGATATCCTGCTGGGCAAGGCCGCCCCCTCCGGCCGTCTGGCCACCACCTGGAGCGCCTGGGAGGACTACTGCCGGGAGGGCGAATTCGGCGGCAGGGACGACACCCGCTACCGGGAGGGCGTCTATGTGGGCTACCGGTATTTTGACGCAATTGGCAAAAAGGCCCTGTTCCCCTTTGGCTACGGCCTCTCCTATACGAGCTTCTCCACCCAGATCGTGGGGACGGCTCTGGAGCGGGACACGGTGACGGTGACGGCGGAGATCGAGAACACCGGCGCCCTGCCCGGGCGGGAGGTGCTGGAGGTGTATGTCTCCGTCCCCACCGGTAGGCTGGACCAGCCCCCGAAGGCCCTGGCAGCCTACGCCAAGACAGGCACCCTGAAGCCGGGACAGGCCCAGACGGTGGCCGCCTCCTTCCGGCTTTCGGACATGGCCTCCTACGACGAGGCGCGCTCGGCCTGGGTGCTGGAGGCCGGGGACTATATCGTTCTCACCGGCAGCAACGCCCAGGACGTGGCCCCCGCCGCCGTGATCAGGCTTCCCCAGGAGGCGGTGACGCTGCGGGTGAAGCGGTGCTTTGCCGGGGCCGATTTTACCGATTGGCGGCCCGCGCCGCTCCCAAGGCCGGCTGTCGGCGGCGATATCCCCGTCCTGACGGCCAACCGCGACGCCCTCTCCGGCGGGCAGGTGAATTATCAGCCCATGGCGGAGATCGACCCCGCCGTGACGGCGCTGACCGACGAGGAGCTGGTCTATCTGGGCATCGGCTCCTTTGATCCCAAGGGCGGGATCATGAGCGTCATCGGCAACCAGGCCGCCGCCGTGGCGGGCGCGGCGGGCCAGACCACCACGGCCCTGGCGGACAAGGGCATCGCCTCCCTGGTGATGGCGGACGGCCCCGCGGGCCTGCGGCTGACGCCCCGGTTTTACCGGGACGCGGAGGGCGCTCACGGCCTTGGCGGCGGTATGCCGGAGAGCTTTTTGGAGTTCCTGCCCGCCCCTGTCCGGTCGGTCATGCGGCTTCTGGACAAAAAGCCCCCCAAGGGCGCGGAGATCCAGGAGCAGTACGCCGTGTCCATTCCCATCGGCACCGCCCTGGCCCAGAGCTGGGACACGGGCCTTTGCGAGATCTGCGGCGACCTGGTGGGCAGTGAGATGGAACGCTTCGGCGTCCATTTGTGGCTGGCTCCGGCGCTGAATCTGCACCGGGATATCCGCTGTGGGCGGAATTTTGAGTATTACTCCGAGGATCCCCTGATCACCGGCCTGACCGCCGCCGCCGTCACCCGCGGGGTACAGCGGCACCCGGGCCGGGGCGTCACCGTGAAGCACTTCGCCGCCAACAACCAGGAGACCAACCGCTATAACTCCAACAGCCAGGTCTCTGAGCGGGCCTTCCGGGAGATGTATCTCCGGGGCTTTGGCCTGTGCGTGCGCAGGGCGCGGCCCAGGGCGGTCATGACCTCCTACAACCTGGTGAACGGCGTGCATACCTCGGAAAGCCGGGAGCTTATCGAGGACGTTCTGCGGTGCGAATTCGGCTTCGACGGTATCGTGATGACCGACTGGGTCATTGCGGGGCAGTCGGACGACGCGTCCCTCCACCCCGCTGCCGCCAGTCCCCGGGTGGCCAGCGCCGGAGGCGAGCTTTTCATGCCCGGCTCCCCCGCCGACTACAAGGCGCTGCTGGACGCCGTCCGGGAGGGCCGGGTCCAGCGGGCGCAGCTGCTGCGCAACGCCTCCCGGCTTGTGCGCATGATCGCCGAGCTTACGGAGAAGCCCGGCCCGTGAAAAAAGGCAAAACCTCCCCAGGCCCCGGGGTATTTCTCCCCCCGGGCCTATCCATGAAGCATTATACCATACGGTCAAAGGCTTGTCAAGTACTTTTTTGAAATTTTTTTAATTATTTTTTAGCATCGTTTTTAAGGGGAAATTCCCCGGGGAAAGGAGCGCGAGCAGATGAGGAGAAAGGGGCGTACGCGTATGGCCGCCCTCAAGCGGGAGCTTGGGGAGCTGAGGGCCGTAAACTTTGTTGTGCTGACTGCCGCCGGGATCGTCAACGCCTTTGGCGTGTCCATGTTTCTTTACCCGGTGAAGCTCTATGACAGCGGGATCTCGGGCCTGTCCATGCTGTTGGATCAGGTCACGCCGATGTGGCTTTCGCTGTCGGTGTTCCTCATTCTTCTGAACTTCCCCATCTTCCTGTTCGGCCTCAAGCGTCAGGGACTCCCCTTTACGGTCTATTCTCTCTACGCTATCGCGGTCTATTCGCTGGTGTCGTACCTTATCATGTATGTACTTCCCGTGGACGTGAACTTCGTCTCCCCCCTGGCGGGCCGCGATCTTCTGCTGTGCGCCGTCTTTGGCGGGGTGATTTCCGGCATCGGCAGCGGCCTGACGATCCGCTTCGGCGGGGCCATCGACGGCGTGGACGTGCTGTCGGTGATCTTCGCCAGGGAGATCGGCATCTCCATCGGCACCTTTGTGATGGCCTTCAACACCGTGCTATACATCGTCTGCGGCATCGTTATCCGAAGCTGGATCCTGCCCCTATACTCCATCGTCACCTATTTTGTGGGTTCCAAGACAGTGGACTTTCTGGTGGAGGGCTTTGACCGCTCCATGTGCGCCATGATCGTGACCACAAAATCCAAGGAGATCTCCGAGGCGCTCTCCCGGCAGTTCAAGGCCGGCGGCACCATCGTCAAGGCCACCGGCGGCTACTCCAAAAACGAAAAACAGATCATCTATTTCATCGTCAACCATTTTCAAATCAATAAGCTGAAAAAGCTTGTGACGGACATCGACAAAAACGCCTTTATCTCCCTGCAGAACGTGGCCGGGATCGTGAGACGGCCAAGGGAGTGATACGGCGGAAGCTAAGCCGGAAATAAACTATGAGGGCGGGAGGGGTTCCTCCCGCCCTCATACTGCTGATGGGGGTTACGGTTTGGCGGTGGTTTCCGAAGCTTTAAGAGCTTTGAGACGGCGGTTGGCGCGCCAGATCATATAGACGGCCATGGCGATAACGACGGCGCAGACGCCGCCGCCTGTGGCCCCGGTCATGATCCGGCGGAACGCGGGGTCGTCCTCCCCGCCGAACTGGGCCAGCATGGCGGTCTCCAGGGACAGAATAGACACCAGCGCGGCCACCAGATTGATGGCCTTGGCCGCTGAGAGGACGGGACTCTTCTCCCGGCGGGTCTTGACCACATTGATGATGGCGACGGTGACGGCGTAAAAGGCGTAGGCGGCCATGGCGTAGATGAGGTAGCCGGGGTAGGTGAAATGGCGATCCTGCCGCACCATAAAGACGACGATGCCGGTGAGGGCCTGGTTCATCAGGAGCAGGACGAAGCCGCACAGGCGGTAGCGGCGGAAGGCGGCGGCCTCGGTATTTTCTTTATAGCGCAGCAGGGACAGGCGCATGAAGGCCAGCAGGAGGTAATAGACCGCCAGGGCGATGAACCACATGGAGCGGTAGTAGATCCCCATGGTCAGCTTCATGAGGATATAGGCCAGGTTGACGGTCAGGGCGATGTGGAGGGATATCCTGTTTTTAAAGTGGACGTCGGCTCTGTACCGGCTCCAGAAGGCGGTGGAGCGAATTTGGCGTATAAGTCCCCTCATAGCGCCCTCCTGAGCTTTACGGTGAAGGCGCTCCCCTTTCCCGGCTCGCTGTCCACGGCGATCTGGCCGCCCACGATGTCCATCACCCGCTTCACCAATGCCAGGCCCAGGCCGTTGCCCTGGGTGGCGTGGGAGGGATCGGCCTGGTAGAACTTCTCGAAGATATGCCCCCGTGCCTCCGGGCTGATGCCACAGCCGGTGTCGGACACCCGGACCCGGGCGAAAGCCCCCTCCGTTTTCAGGGTCACGGAAACGGCGCCGCCGGGATCGGTGAATTTCAGGGCGTTGGAAAAGAGGTTGTTCCAGACCAGGGACAGAAGCTCGCCGTCGGATTCTATGAATACCTCTTCCTCCAGGTCCGTCTCGATGTCGATATCCTTGGCCTCCCAGGTGCTTTCAAAGCGCAAAAGGCACTCGGCAAGCTGCTCGCCCAGGTTATACCGCTTGGCGGAGGGGTAGATCTGCTGGTTTTCCAGCCGGTTCAGCTTCAGGATATTGGTGATGAGATCGGCCAGCCGCCGGGACTGCTCCGTGATGGCCTTGGCGTACCGAAGGCGCTGTTCGTCGGGAAGATCGGGGCCTTGGAGCAGCGTCCCGTAATTTTGCATCACCGCCATGGGGGTCTTCAGCTCGTGGGACACGTTGGCGATAAAATCGGCCCGCAGGGTCTCCACGCCGGAAAGCTCGGCGGCCATGGTGTTGAAGCAGTCGATGATCTCCTCAAAGCCCTCGGAGGCCCCCAGGGCGGCCTTGGGGCTGATGCGGGCGGTGAAGTCGCCGTTGGTGATCCGCCGGGCGGCCTCCACGATGGCGCGGACGGGCCTGCCCACCATCACCTTCCGCCGCAAGATGTCCACCACGGTGCAGATGACGGACAGGAAAACGGCGTTGCCGAAGGTGACGACGGCGGCGGTGAAGAGATTTTCCCGGGTGTACTCCACCCCGGCGCTCCCGGCGAAATAGGTGAGGAAAAGCAGCATGGAGGAGGTGATGACGAAGGCCGTCAGCAGGAAAAACGCGATAAAATAGCTGGCAACGCCGCGCTTTTTGGCCTTGGTCATAAAATCACCGCCTTGTAGCCCAGGCCGTGGACGGTCTTGATACGGAACGCGTCGCAGTTTTCAAATTTGCCCCGCAGTTTTGTCATGTAGACGTCCACGGCCCGGGGGGCGGTGTCCGTGTCCGCGTCCCAGAACTCGTCCATGAGCTGAGTGCGGGTGAAGGTCTTGCCGGGGTAGCTCAAGAGCTTGTAGAGCAGGTTGAACTCCCGGGCGGTGAGGGGGATCTCCTCTCCGTCGTAGACCGCCGTGCGCTGATCCATGTCCAGCCGGAGGGAGCCGATCTCCAGCTTGTGGGAGGCGGCGATTTTGGCGCGGCGCAGCAGCGCCCCGATCCGCAGATACAGCTCGTCCAAGTCGATGGGCTTGACCATGTAATCGTCGATGCCCAGGCGGTACCCCCGCTGTTTGGAGGCCAGGTCGTCCCGGGCCGTCATAAAGAGAATGGGGATATCCTGGTTCAAGGCGCGCACGGTTTTGGCAAATTCGTAGCCGTCGATCCCCGGCATCATGATGTCGGAGACGATGAGATCGAAGGTCTCCCCGTATAGGGCGTCGTAGGCGTCATTGGCGTTGAGACAGCCGACGGCCTGATAACCGCTGCCGTTTAAGAAAGCGCAGACGGTACGGTTCAGGTCTTTGTCGTCCTCCAGGACAAGAAGCTTGAACATGGGGCGCACCTCCGTGGGGTTATTTTACCAGGGGCAGATAGATTTCCGCGCTGGCATACAGGACGGCCTCTCCGGCCAGCGTCACCCGGTCGGAACCCATTTGGCAATAGAGGATCCCGCCGCGCGGCGACGCCTGATAGGCGGTCAATTTCTTTTTCTTATACTTGGCGGCCCACAGGGGTATCACATGGCAATGGCCGGAGCCGCAGACGGGATCCTCCCTGATGCTCAGCTTGGGGGCAAAGCTGCGGGTGACGCAGTCGTAGGCCGTGCCTTTGGCGGTCAGATGGAGCAGGAGGCCGTCAAGCTCCATGAGCTTTTTTTCGTCCGGGGCGGCGTCCCATACCTGCCGCTCCTCCTCCAGCACACATACCAGATCCCGGCCAAGCCACGCCTCGGCAGGGCGGAACCCGATGGCTTCCTCCAGCCGGTCTGTCACGGGGACAGGTCTGAGCGGATAGGCGGGGAAATCCATCTCGTAACGGCCGCCTTTTTTCCGAACGGTCAAAAGGCCGCTTTTTGTCTGAAAGGCAACGCTTTGACTGTCCTTTTCATAAAAGCGCAGCAGGACAAAGGCTGTCGCCAGCGTGGCATGACCGCACAGGTCTATCTCCCCGCCTGGGGTAAACCAGCGGAGGTCATAATGGGAGCCGTTTTTGACGGTAAACGCCGTCTCGGAGAGGTTATTTTCTCCGGCGATATTTTGCATCAGCCCATCGGGGAGCCAGCTTTCCAAAACGCAGACAGCGGCGGGATTGCCCCGGAAGGTTTCCCGCGTAAAAGCATCGACAATGTACTGTTTTAGGACGGTAGTTTCCATGACAAACCCCTCCGCGCTGTGTTGAGGCTATTATAGCACACTATTGTTAAAGTTTTGTTTGCGTTTCAGGATTTTTTTGATTTTTTTAAAACGCGCCGCACAGAGGCGGTCTGTGCGGCGCATGGGGGTCAATGCTTTTCGGCGCTGTTATTCGCCTCGCGCTGGGCCTGTTCCTCCCGGAGACGCTTTTCCGCGTCCTCCACGCTTTCACCCTCGTGGGTGAGGAATTTGTCCACGAACCCGTCCTCTACCCTCTTGAAAGCGCCGGTGATGCCGCTCTCGATCTTTTTGTACCCGCCGACGACGCCTTCTTCTATCTTTTTGTACCCGCCGGTAACCGCTTTGGCGATTTTTTCGTTTGCCGCAAGGAGCTTTGACTTTGCCATACTGTATTCACCTCCTTATTCGAGTCCCTTCACCGCGGGGATCAGGCAGATGAGCAGGACGATTCCCACGACGCCCACAAGGATACCGGGGATCAGCAAATCCCACACCATGACCATGCACATGCCCACACCCAGGACGAGGGCGCCCGCGACGCCCAAAAGGGCCGCTCCCACGGCCCTGCCGCTCAACTTGACCATGGGCTTGCCGTCCAACTTGCGGCGGATCAGCACCGTCAGGAGCAGGATCACAGCGCCGACGGCGCCCACGACGACGCCCTCCGTCATGGCGTCCCACTCCGGGAGCAGGGCCATGCACATGCCCAAGGCGAAGAAAAGCCCGCCCACCACGCCGAGGATCAGGGTCACGAAATTTTTCTTTTTCATTGAAAAACGCCTCCAAAATATTTTTTTGAACGGCGCTATTGTAGCGCGGGAATATGTGCGAAAGTTTCAGGTTTTGTTTGCGTTTTGTTAAAAAACGCGGCAAAGGCGCGATTGATTCGCAATTTGCGCGCTGACGCGCCGGGGCGCGGCTCCGGCTTGCTTTTTTCGCCGGGGCGTGCTACACTGGCATACAGAAAAAGCGCAAGCGGTAAGGAGGGATACGCTTGATCGTCAAATGGAAGATAGATGTGCCGGTGCTCTCCGGCAACAGCCAGCGGAACGCCTATGTCTATGTCCCCGACAGGGCCCGGGAGGAGCCGGGGCGACGGTTCCCGGTGCTGTATATGTTCGACGGACACAACGTCTTTTTTGACGCGGACGCCACCTATGGGAAGTGCTGGGGCATGAAGGAGTATCTGGAGGACACCGGGACGCCGCTGATCGTGGCCGCCGTGGAGTGCAACCACGGCACCCACGGGGAGCGGCTGTCGGAGTACTCCCCCTTTGATTTCCGCGCCCGGGAGTACGGCCAGCTTCCGGGACGGGGACGGGAGACCATGGAGTGGTATATCAATACCTTCAAGCCCTATGTTGACAGCCACTACCCCACCCTGCCGGATAGGAAGCACACCTTCATCGCGGGCAGCTCCATGGGCGGACTTATGAGCCTCTATGCCGTCACGGCCTATAACCGGGTCTTTTCCAAGGCGGCGGCGCTGTCGCCCTCCGTCATGGTGGGCGCGGCGAAGCTGGACGAGCTTCTGCGCGACGCTCCCCTGGAGGCGGGGACCGCCATATACATGGACTACGGCTCCAAGGAGATCAAGCGGCTGCCCGGTATGAAGGCGGCAAAGCGGTTTGGCAAGGTCGCCTCCCTTCTCATGGAGCGGGGGGCCATTGTCACCGCCCGGATCGTTCCGGGGGGCGAGCATTGCGAGGCAAGCTGGGAAAAGCAGATCCCGTTTTTTATGGACGCACTGTTTTATGGGGAATAACGAAAGGAAGGGCGCGGTGACGCCATGAAGAATATTATTTTTATCTCCCCCAATTTTCCCGCCAACTACTGGCTTTTCTGCCGGGAGCTGAAGGCCAACGGCATGAATGTGCTGGGCATCGGCGACGAGCGCTACGAGCGGCTGAGCCAGGGACTTCGGGAGAATCTGACCGAGTATTACAAGGTGGACAACCTGGAAAACTACGACTCCGTTTATCGGGCGGTGGCCTTTCTGATCTTCAAGCACGGCCCCATCGACTGGCTGGAGTCCAACAACGAGTATTGGCTGGAGCGGGACGCGAAGCTCCGCACGGCCTTTCACATCACCACGGGCTTTCAGGAGGCGGATATGCCCGCCATCAAGCTGAAATCCCAGATGAAGGCCTATTACCATAAGGCGGGGATCCCCACGGCGCGGTGGCACATCGTAGAGGGGCCGGAGGATTGCGAGGCCTTCATACAGCAGGTGGGATACCCTGTGGTGGTGAAGCCCGACAACGGCGTGGGGGCCTCGGACACCCACGCGCTGAAGTCCCGGGAGGAGCTTATGCGGTTCCTGGAAAAACGCAACCCCAAGACCAGCTATATCATGGAGGAGTATGTCCACGCGGAGGTGAACTCCTACGACGCTATCTACGACTCCAAGGGGGAACCCATGTATGAGACGGGGAACGTAACGCCCATGTCCATCATGGACATCGTCAACGACGGGGACAACTCCATCTATTATATCCTGCGGGATCTGCCGGAGGACACCCGCGCCGCGGGACGGGCCACCGCCAGGGCCTTCGGCGTGAAGAGCCGGTTTATCCACTTTGAGTTTTTCCGGCTGACCCAGGATCAGGCGGGGCTTGGGAAGAAGGGGGAGCTGGTGGGGCTGGAGGTCAATATGCGCCCCAGCGGCGGCTTTACCCCGGATATGATCGACTACGCCCACGGCACCAATGTCTATAAGGTCTGGGCGGATATGGTGGCCTTTGACAAGACCAGCATCCCGGAGAAGGATCGGTATTTTTGCGCTTACCTGGGCCGCCGGGACGGGAAGAAGTTCGTCATGAGCCACGAGGACATCATGCGGCAGTACGGCACGCAGATGAAGCTGGTGGGACGTATCCCCCAGGTGCTGGCCGGGGCCATGGGCGATCAGATGTATATCGCCGTCTTTTCCACCCGGGAGGAGATGGATCAGTTTTATCAAAATACGCTGGCCTGCCAGTAAACGTAATAGCATAAAAAACGCCTCCGAATCCCGCGGTTCGGAGGCGATTTTTTCGTTGAAAGATCCCTTGCGGGGCGTCACCTAAGATCGTTCAGGGCCGTGCCGATATCGCCGTCTATACAGACGGATCGGGACTCGATCTCCGCCGGGCAGAGGGCCTCGCCGGCGTTGATACAGGCATACGCCGCCGCCTTGTTCCGGGCGGTCATGCGCCAGAAGGGGTACTTGATGATGCCCGGGGTGTTGTAGCCGACGCCCAGCTCCAGGTAAAGGACACGCCCCGCCCCCCGCGTTTGCAGAAAGCTCTCGTACCGCTCCGCCGCCCGTCGCCAGCCCCCGTCCTCCACAAAGCGGTCGTCGGAGCGCAGATTCATGGTCAGCGGCCTGCCGCAGTGGGGGCAGGTGGGCAGGAGCCCGGAGGGGACGCGCATATCCTTTTGCTGTGCCACCATCTGGCGGATCGTCTTTTCGTTGTCGAAGGTCTCCTGACAGCAGGGCTGGGAGCATTGGAAAAGGCCGTAGTCCCCCTGGGTGTAGAAAAGGCGCTCTTTATCGAAGCCGGACTTTTGGAAGCAGTGATCCACATTGGTGGTGATCACGAAATAGTCCCTGTCCCGCACCAGGGACAGGAGATCGTCATAGACGGGCTTTGGGGCGTCCATGTAGCGGTTGACGAAGATGTACCGGCTCCAATAGGCCCAGAACTCCTCCGGGGCGCGGTAGGGGTAGAAGCCGCCGGAGTACATATCCGAAAAGCCGTATTTGGCGGCGAAATCGGAGAAATATGTTTTGAACCGCTCCCCGGCATAGGTAAAGCCCGCCGAGGTCGAAAGGCCCGCGCCCGCGCCGATCACCACGGCGTCGGCCCTGTCCAGCGCCTCCCGGAGACGCTGAATGTTATCCCAGTAATGCCCGGTAGATCCGGTAATCGGCGTCCTTGAAGACATTGAAGATCACCTCCGTGCCGCCCCTGTGTTCCCTGACCGTGTCCACGGCGATTTGCGCGGCCTCCTCATTGGGGAAATGAAACTCCCCGGTGGAGATACAGCAGAAGGCCACGCTGCCGATCCCGTTCCGCTGTGCCAGCTCCAGGCAGGAGCGGTAGCAGGAGGCCAGCAGCTCCCGGTCTTTTGGCGTCACCCGGCCGTTGATGACAGGGCCGACGGTGTGCAAAACGTAGTCGCAGGGCAGGTTGAAGGCCGGGGTGAGCTTGGCCTGCCCGGTGGGTTCCTCATGCCCCTGTTGTTTGACGATCTCCGCGCAGGCAAGCCGGAGCTGTACCCCGGCGAAGGTGTGTATGGCGTTGTCGATGCACCCGTGGCAGGGGACGTAACAGCCGGTCAGGCCGCTGTTGGCGGCGTTGACGATAGCGCCGCATTTAAGGGTGGTGATGTCCCCCTGCCAGAGATAGATCCCCGGCTCCACTGGCGTCAGGGCGGCCATGTCCGTGACGCCCTTCCGGGCGGTCTCCGCCCGCAGATAGGCGTTTTGCGCCGCCAGGAAATCCTCCCCGATGGGGCGCGGCGGGCGGACGTTCATCAGGGCGCGAAGGAGCGCTCTCTGCTCCGCCTCGGCGGCGGGGATATGTACGTCCCGGTAACGGGGGTTCTCGTCCAGCAGCCGTTGTATGAGAAATTCCCGCTGTTCTCTCTCCGTCATGTTATCCTCGCTTTTCTACCGCCTGTACCGGGCAAACCGCGAGGCAATTTCCGCAGTGCAGACAGTGGTTGTGTTGAATACGATAGGGCTTTCCCGGCTCGATGCACCGCTGGGGACAGCTTTTCAGGCACTTGCCGCAGGCGATGCAGGCGTCAGTTATAGTATACCCCTTTCGCGTGAGATTTCCAGTACCAATCGTGTAACTTTCCCGGAAAATGGGGTTGACGCCCAAATGGAAGTATTCGATCTGGGCGTCCCTGATCTCAAAGACGATCCCCGCCAGTTTTCGGGTGCTGCCGGGGTATACGTTGGCAAGGTAGGGCTGTTCCGAAAAAATCGTGTCGATCCACTTTTCCTGCTCGTTCTCCGGGGCAGGAACCGCCTTTGCGGAGAGACGGATCATTTCTTTGTATTTTGTGTAACCCAGCACCTGCACACGTCCGTCACGCCAAAGCTCCTCACAAAAGGCTTTACCCTTTGCCGTGAAGAAGATCATTCTGTCCGGCTCATAGTGGATAGCGGAGATATTGCGTATCTGCGGCGCGCCGTCTTTGTCCACCGTGGCAAAGGCCAATACGCCCACATATTCTAATTTCTTCAAACAAGTTTGCGCGTCCATGTATAGCACCTCATTCAACAATTATCGCCCGGTGAGCTTTTCTCGGTTTTGGGCGCGGATATTCCCCCTCGCAGTAGCCCAGAAGGACAAAGCAGCGGGCGATATAGGTTTCGGGGATATTCCATTCCCGGAGAAGGGCCGCGCCGATCTCATTGTCAAAGGTCTCCTCGCCCCTGGCGACGACGCAGGAAGAAATTCCAAGCTCCGACGCCATCAGGACCATGTTTTCGGCACAGCAAAAGGCGTCCGGGATACTGTAAAGGAAATTTTTCATAGCGAAAACGACACAGACGGCGGGAGCGCCGTAGAACCCGCTTTTCATGGTGGGGTCGTCGATGACGCTGGGCTGGTCGGTGGAGACGAAACTCCCGGACAGCATAGAGCGGTCAAACCGGGCGACGTTCAGCCGGCCGATTCTGTCCGCAAGCTCGGCATTTCGGACGCCCACAATGATGCTGCGCTGGCCGCCTCCGGCGTTGGGCGCCCAGGTTCCCGCCTCGATGATCGTCTCCATATCCTCACGGGAGATCTGCCTGTCCTGATACTTTCGGATCGAGCGGCGGGTTTTCATAAGCTCCAAAAGCTCCATCAGACTACCTCCTTCCAGCATTGCGGGTCGGCCTCATAGAAACCGCCGTTCGTCCCCTTAGCCACGGCGGGGCATCCCCGACACCAGGCCTTCAACTCACACTTGCCGCATTTGACGAATTTATCATATTCCCGGTACCGCTCCATCTCGCATACCCAGACGTCAGCCAGCCGGTCGGTGAACACGTTCCCGACTATGCTTTCGGCCACGCGGCGGCAGGCGTACACATCGCCGGTGGGCAAAATCGTGATGTGGCAGTTGCCGCAGTTGCACCCGCCGTAGATTACGCCCTCCTTGGCGTCCGAGGGGATCTTGAAAGCGCCCGTCTCATACTCGTAGAGCGTCCAGAGATGGTCTTTTTTGTTGAAATACGTCTGGCAGCCCTCCGCCTCATACTCCTTGAATTTCTTATCGCAGACGGCCAACAGCTCCCGGTACTCCCCCGGCGTCATGGAGGCGTCCAAATCGCCGCCGCTGGGGACGTAGCGGGAGAAGGCGAACACATTCGCTCCCGCCGCCACCACCGCGTCGATGATCCCCGGAACCTCCATGCGGTTTGTTTTGGAGACTGTGGTCATCACCACGCTCCTGATTCCCGCACGGTTGATGCACCCGATCTTCTCCATGGTGCAGTCAAAGGAGCCGGGCTTGCGGAACCAGTCGTGGGTTTCCCGGAGGCCGTCCAGGGAGAGCTGGTACTTTTCACAGCCGTAGTATTTCAGCTCCCGGCACACCTGGTCGTTTAAATGAAACGGGTTGCCCATGATGGTGAAAGGGACGCTGTTTTCATGGAAAAGCGCCAACAGCCGCCAGAAATCCGGGTGCAGGATAGGGTCGCCGCCAGTGAGATAGAAATACGGCAGACGCCCATAGACCTCACAGAAGTCCAGGCAGTTAAAGAAGGCGTCCTCCATCTGCGGCCAGGTCATGCTTTTAAGCTCGTGGCTCTTATCCCCGGAGAAGATGTAGCAGTGCTTGCACCGCTGGTCACACTCGTCTGTGATGTGCCATTGGAATGAGAAATATTGCATTTGCGTCCCCCAAATCTATGTGAAATCGAAAGTCGATAAATTTCCGTGGCCCCCGTAGTACCACGTCACGCCTAAAAATATATACCGAGCGTCGAGGATTTTTCACGTCAGGCAAGGAAGACGCCGCAGGGAATACTGTATGTATTTCCAAGGCGGATGACGCGGCATGACGAGAAAAAGACCGGCGCGAATATATATTTTTTGGTGGGGCGTGGTACTAAGGGCCGTTTTTCATTTGTCCCCGGCTCCGCAGGCCGTGCCGCAGGCGGTCCCGCAGGCGGCGGGCTTCTCCTCCGGCTTGTCGGCGGCTCCGCAAGCGGCAGGAGCCTCGGCGGGCTTGTCGGCAGCGCCACAAGCGGCGGGCGTCTCGGCGGGCTTATCCGCGGCGCCGCAGGCGGCTCCGCAGGCGGAGGAGTTGACGTCCTCGGACCAGGAATAGAGGTTGGAAAGTGCCATATTATTTGCCTCCTTGATGTATTCAGGGGTTCCCCTGTATTTGCCATTCTAATTGAATCCCACAGGAGACGCAAGTACGCACTTTTTTGTGGGGTACGCACCTTTTTGTAACTACTTGACGGGAGGGAGACGGCGCATTAAAATGAGATGTAACATCACATCTTCATGCAGGAGGCGTTTTCTATGAAAACCAAAGCCGAGCTGCTCCCTGAATGTCCCGTGGCGACCACCGTACAGCTCATCGGGAACAAGTGGAAGCTTTTGATTATACGAAACCTGCTTGACCGCCCCTGGCGGTTCAATGAGCTGCAACGCTCTCTTGAGGGGGTCAGCCAGAAGGTGCTGACGGACTGCCTCCGCTCCATGGAGGCCGACGGCCTCATCACCCGCACCGTCTACCCCGAAGTCCCGCCCCGGGTGGAATACGCCCTGTCGGAGCTGGGGAAATCCTTGAAGCCCATTCTCGACGCCATGAGGGCCTGGGGAGAGAGCTACAAGGCGTCCAACGCATAGAGTTCAGCCATTTACACCGTCGCCAAAAAACATATAAAAAGCCTCCGAACCGGGTTTTGGTACGAAGGCTTTTTCATGTTATGCGCTATTTATCCTATATCACCCGAGGTATGCACGGAATGGTCTTCTTCACCCCTCCACCGGCACCACCAGGCGGGAGACGTAGTTCTCCGGGTCGATCTCCCGCCCGGTGTAGGAGGCGACCAGGCCCAGGACGCGGACATAGCCCGTGGGCTTCAAGCCCCGCTCCCTGATCTCCCGGCCAAACTCGTTGAAGGCGTAGGCCCTGCGGGAGTAGCTGCCGTAGCTCAGGCAGGAGAAGCCCCGGCAGGTCGGGAGGGTCACCGCCTCCTCCGGCGCCTCCTCCGGCTCCAGCGGGACGCAGCAGATAAAATCCATCTCTTTATCCTCAAAGGCGCTGTCCAGATAATCGGTGCGCTTGTTGATGATAAACAGCGGCTCGGAGGCCAGCAGCCGATAGCCCTTCTCCACCGCCTCATGGTAGAGGTGGTACATGGCCCAGTAGCGATCCTCTACCGTCGTCCCCTGAAATTCACGGCAGTAGCAGACGTACTCCGGCAGGTTCACGAACTCAAAGCTCAAATGATCCTTCTTTTCCACCCGGAGCTTTACCTCCTCATAGGCCCGCTTGAACTGCAAAAACCGCTCCTCTATCCGCTCCAGAAGCTCCCGCGACGTCCCGTTGGCGCGGTAGTAGAGGGCGGCGTCGTCATAGGTCATACCCATTTGCAAAAAGTGCAGGATCTGCATGACCCGGCTGACGTTGTGGTTGTCATACCAGCGGTAGCCTGTCTCGCTGTCCACCTTGGCCGGGGTGAGCAGTCCGCGGTTCTCCAGACGCATAAGCGTAGACCGGGACACCCCGCAGCTGCGGCCCACCTGATTGATCGAGAATAATTCCTCCAATTTTTTCAGCCTCCCTATCGACTTGTTCACGGGTGAACGTGATATAATGATACATGTAAAAGTGGGATTTGTCAAGCATGAAATGAAAGGTTTATCAGGGCTGGGTAAGCCCAGCCCTGTCCGTGGGGAACCCCACGGACGAAGCGACCTCTCACTACGCCTGTGAAAGCGGGGATGGGATAATGAAGAAAAAAATCATGAGCGCGCTGCTGGCCGCGTGTCTGCTGCTGGGGCTGGTGGTCGTCCGGGCGGCGGCGGAGGGGAATGTATGTGTCATTGGGGGAACCGGGTATTCCTCCCTGGCCGCCGCCGTGACCGACGCAAGCATCGGCGATACCATCTGGATGACGGCGGACGATGCCGCCCAGCAGCAGATCACCATTGAAAAGAGCCTGACCATCGAACTCCAGGGCTTTTCCCTGTCCAGCACGGCGCTGAAGATCAGTGGAAGCGGCACGACCGTCGCGCTGAACGACCGGGCCGGAACCGCCAGAATCAACACAGACAGGTACACCGGCTTTAGGGCGACGGAGCATAGACGCTGTGATGCCACGATCTATGTCACCGGCGGCGCATCCCTAAAAATCCAGACGGTCAAGGGGATAAGGGGGGAGATTTTTTCGCGCCCTGCGCGGAAAAATACGACCCGGCCCTTGACGGTCTGGATAGGCGGAACGGGGCAAAATGCGGATTGCTTTTCGATTATGAATATGGTATAATTTTTGCCAGTACAGACTGACAAAAGGGATTTAAGGAGTTCATATAAAATGGATATTTCTTGCGACTCATATATTTGCAAAGATGATAATGGAAATGTATTGATTTCTATTGAAGGAATAAATGAAGCTCTACTGTCTGAAAATCCGTTGTTGACACATTGTCTTGCTGTTGTTAAATTCCAAAATGACTATCTTTTAGGGTGGAACAAATGGCGTAACAGATATGAGATTTTCGGTGGTTGTATCGAAAACGGAGAGACTGCACGAGAGTGCATAATAAGAGAATGTTACGAAGAATTGGGTATTATAGATGCCAATATGACTTTCATTGGAGCTATGAAATATTTAATGCAGCCTAATTATTTTTCATCACAAGAGAGAATTGAATATGGCGGATTATATGGTTTAGCTTTGTCAGATATAACGATTGAGGATATATATAGACAAATCAAAGATAAAGATGAAATAGGAAGAATTGCTTTATACAGCCAAATCAAGAATAGAGAACCTATTGCAATTATTGATGAAAAATTATTAAATTATTTCATATAACTTCAAGTTTGTAGAGCTGATAAAATGCTCTAAAATATAAATACCGGCGGGCGGTTCCTCTGCCCGCCGGTTTGCCATTTTACAACTCTACGTCCTGCGTCCGGCGCGGGGCCTGTTCCCGCTGTTCCTGCCGCAAAATGCTGTAAACGCTCTTTCGTATCTGCTCGGCCACCTTTACCTCGGCTTTGAGGGCGAGATACCGCTGGTTGAGTTCTTTCCGCTGGGCGGCCAGCTTGTTGTATTCCGCTTTCCATGCCTTTGTTGGGATTGCGGTCTTGCCGTTCATCACGCCTTTGAGGTAGTCCCGCGCCGCCGTGAGTTGGATGCGCTCCGCGTCCGTCAGCGGCTTTTTCCCCTTGTACTGGAAGTAAATCTTCGCCTGCCCGATGTGCTGTTTCAGCGTGTCCATGCGCCGCTCAATGGGCTTCAATTTATCCCGTATATCCATCTGCTCGCCTATCATGAGTACACCGACTATGTGATCACTCACAGCCTGATGAACGGCAACGACCTGGGCCTCTTTGATCCCGACGGCGCCGTGACCCGCGCTGCCGTGGTCATGACGCTGTGGAACTACGAGAACAGGCCCGTGGCGAACTACGCAATGCAGTTCACCGACGTGAAGGAGGGCCGGTGGTACACCGTGGCCATTCGTTGGGCGGCCAGCGAGGGCATTGTTGACGGCTACGCGAACGGCACGTTCCAGCCTGACAAGCCGGTGAACCGTGAGGAGCTGGCGAAGATCCTGTACGGCTATGAGAAGAAGTACGGCAACGGCGGCTTCAAGGGCGCGTGGATGTTCCCGCTGACCTTTGCCGACAGCGCCAAGGTGGGCGGTTGGGCCTATGAGGCGGTGGCCTGGTGCGGTATGAACGGCGTGATCACCGGCAAGCCCGGCAGCATCTTCGATCCCGCCGGGAACGCCAAGCGCAGCGACCTGGCCGCCATGCTCACCCGGTATTTCACCCTGGAGAAGTAAGCGGCCCGAACCCAGCCTTATATACGGAAAGACGGAAACCTAGGCGGCAAGTCATCGACTTGCCGCCTAGGGGCTCTATTTACACAGAGCTGGCAATCTGATATATTGCCACTTGCGCCAAGCAAATGCGCCCGTAGCTTAAGCTGGATAGAGTGTCAGCCTCCGACGTTTCAGGCGATTGTGTGAGCGATTGCGGTCAAACCCCTTGTGGCGCAAGGGGTTTCGGATTTGCAGAGAGTGAAAAAATAGTGCCGTTGACTACTTTTCGACTACTAATTTTTGAGAATTGACTACCGGGGTTTTGAAGTTGATTTTTTCATATATACTTAAAGCCGCGCCATTTTTTGGCGCGGCTTTTTTGCTTTCATTTGCTTGTTCAGTTATGCTGCTTGTGCTGGGAGATGATTTCCCAGGCCTCGTCGTCGATCTCTTCCCTTTTGAAAAGATACCGGCGGTCAGCCTCCGTGACGGCCCGGAGGACGCGGCAGGGGTTTCCCGCGGCGACGACCATATCGGGGATATCCCTTGTGACGACGCTCCCGGCGCCAATCACCACATTGTTTCCGATGTGAACGCCCGGCAATATGGTGGTGCTTCCCCCAATCCACAC
>CANPWM010000033.1 GCA_947584295.1 uncultured Oscillospiraceae bacterium
TCAAGAGTTTGTTGAAAGAAATTCTAAACAAAATTATTTATGTTTCCCTTGACAGTTCTAAACATATCTGCTATACTCCGTATATCTACATAACAAATAGGAGTTGGTATCTATGTCCATCGGCGAGCGCATACACTTTTTCCGCATGAAAGCCGGCATGACCCAAAAATATCTCGGCATGGCGGTGGGATTCCCGGAACGTTCCGCCGACGTGCGAATGGCGCAGTACGAAACAGGCAGCAGAACTCCCAAGGCGGACCTGACAAGCACGCTGGCGGGGATTTTTGGCGTCTCCACCAACGCCCTGACCGTCCCGGACATCGACACTGACATTGGCCTGATGCACACACTCTTTGCTTTAGAGGACATCCGTGGCTTGACCGTTGGGGAAATCGACGGCGAAATCTGCCTTCGGCTGGACAAATCGAGAGGTATGACGTACCACGCCATGTTTGAAATGCTATACGCCTGGTCGGAACAGAAAAAACGTCTGGAGGCCGGGGAGATCACCAGAGAGGAATACGACCGCTGGCGCTACACTTATCCGGCAATGGATGCGCAGAGGACAAGAGAGGAACTGGACGCACTTCGGGAAAAGAAAGCCGACAAATAAAAAAGGCTCTGCCGACTTCATACAGAAAGTCGGCAGAGCCTTTTTCGCTCTACTCATAGGATAAGACAGACAGCACCTGCAAACCGCTTGCCACTTGGGAAAAGACAAAACAATTTCAGTTATGTCGTTGCTATCAATTTGCTATCAAATCAAACTTTGGATTTTGAAAAACCCGGTGTTTTCAAGGGCTTTGAGGCCTCTATGACCACAAATTTTTCATTCCCACTCTATCGTCGCGGGGGGTTTGCTGGTGATATCGTACACCACCCGGTTGACGCCGGGGACTTCGTTGACGATGCGGGTGCTGACGCGGTCAAGGACGTCATAGGGGATCCGCGTCCAGTCGGCGGTCATGAAATCGCTGGTGGTGACGGAGCGGAGGGCCAGGGTATAATCGTATGTCCTACCGTCGCCCATGACGCCCACAGAGCGCATATTGGTCAGTACCGCGAAATACTGGCTCATGGAACCCTCCAGGCCCGCTTTCGCCACCTCGTCCCGGAAGATGAAGTCCGCCTCACGGAGAGTATCCAGCTTCTCCCTGGTGATATCCCCGATGACCCTTATGGCCAGGCCCGGCCCCGGGAAGGGCTGACGCATGACAAGATACTCCGGCAGGCCCAGCTCCCGGCCCAGGGCGCGAACCTCGTCTTTAAAGAGCATTCTCAGCGGCTCGACGATCTCCCGGAAATCCACATAATCGGGAAGCCCGCCAACGTTGTGGTGGCTTTTGATCACCGCCGCCCCGGCCTTGCCGGAGCCGGACTCGATGACGTCGGGATAGATGGTTCCCTGCACCAGAAAATCCACCTTCCCTATCTTTTTGGCCTCGGCCTCAAAGACGCGGATAAATTCCTCGCCGATGATTTTTCTCTTTCTCTCCGGCTCAGAGACCCCCCGGAGCTTTGACAAAAACAGCTCCTCGCAGTTGGCCCGGACGAAGTTTAGATCCCACTTTTTAAAGGCGGCCTCCACCTCGTCCCCCTCGTCTTTGCGCATGAGGCCGTGGTCAACAAAGACGCAGGTGAGCTGCGGCCCCACCGCCTCGGCCAGCAGCGCCGCCGCCACGGAGGAATCCACGCCGCCGGACAGCGCCAGAAGCACCTTGCCGTCCCCGATCTTCTCTCGGAGCTGGCGAATGGCCGTCTCCTTATAGTCCCCCATGGTCCAGTCGCCCCGCGCGCCGCAGATTTCATAGAGGAAGTTTCTCAGCATCGCCGTCCCGTTTTCCGTGTGGTTGACCTCCGGGTGGAACTGGACGCCGTAAAAGCCGCGTTTTTCGTCGCAAATCGCCACATTGGGGCAGGCGTCGGAGTGGGCCACAAGGGCAAAGCCCTCCGGCACCTTCTCCATATAATCCCCGTGGCTCATCCAGGTGACGCCCTTTTCCGGGAGGCCCTTAAAAAGCTTGCAGGCGGTGTCAAAATAAGTCTCCGTCTTGCCGTACTCCCTGGCGGAGTCCTCGGCAGCCGCCGTAACGCGCCCGCCCAGGTTGTGGGCCAGGAGCTGACAGCCGTAGCAGATGCCGAGAATAGGCACGCCCAGGGAGAAGATCTCCGGGTCGGTCTGGGGAGAATCCGCCTCATAGACGCTCCCCGGCCCGCCGGTGAAGATGATCCCCAGGGGGGACATACGGCGTATTTTCTCCAGAGGCGTCGTATAGGGCAGGACTTCGCAATACACGTTGCACTCACGCACCCGGCGGGCGATGAGCTGATTGTACTGTCCTCCGAAATCAAGGACGATGACCAGTTGATTTTTCATGGTAATACCTCAATCGTTCAAACGGCTTTACTGCCATTATATTCATTCCGACAGGGCCTGTCAATATCCGTTTCATTCCGCCGCGTCCCGCAGTCGCACCACCAGCGCCGCGCAGAAGCCCCGGGTCAGCTCCACCGGGTCTCCGCCATTCTCCCGATGTTCCTCCAGGACGCTCTCCAGGACGGCCATAAGGCGCGTGTCCCCCTCCGACAGCTTCAAATAGGCCGCGAGTCCTCGGACAAGCTCCTCCGCGAAACCGCTGTCGGCGGCATCGACCGGCCTTATCTCATCCGTCTCCTCCCGCAAAATGTTGGCGCCCCACAGCCGGGTGATGGGGTCATACTGCCATTCCTCCGGCTGAACGTCCGTATACGGAAATTCCGTTAAATTCAGCGGCTCCGGCACATTGAAGGCCCTGGCCAGCATCGCCGACATCTCCGCCCTGGAGGCCACGTTCTCTCCCAGGAAGTCCGCGCTGTTGTTGATGATGGAACCCTCCCGCACCAGCAGCTCCGCCTCGTCGGCGTACCATTTCCCGGCAATATCGCTGAGAGTATACTTCTCCGCGCTGTCCTGCTCCGTGCGGTAAAGGCCCAGCGTCCTGTATGCGAAGCCGTAATAGTCGTTTCGGAGGATCGACGCGGAGACGGAGAACTGATTGTTCACCGCCGCCTTCAGCTTCTCAAAATACCCCTGGGGAAGCGCCTCCTTGGGGGTGAGATATGTCACCTTCCCCTGGCTTGCGTCGTAGATCAGATCCTTGGTGCGGAAGCTCCCGTTGAACAAAATGGCTAAATGCGTGCTGTCCGACAGCACATCTGTCCCCGTGAGCAGGCGGGAATCGTACTCCAGCCCCAGCAAATTCAAAACCGTCGGCAGGATATCCTGCGTACAGCAGAAGTCGTCAATATGGATCGGCTCTTTGATGGCCCCGGACCAGCAGATGAAGCTGTTCTTATACTGCCAGAAAGGATCCTCAGAAACGGCCTCTTCCCCCGCCAGGGACGCCATCTCCTCGGTGGAGAGGAAATACGGGAAGTGGTCGCCGGTGAGGACGATCAGGGTGGTGTCAAGCTTCCCCGCCTCCTCCAGCCTGTCCAGGAGATACTCCAGGGCGTACTCCAGCTCCAACTGCCCGGCCACGTAGGCCCGCACGGTCTCCGTCCCCTCCACCGCCGCGACCTTGTCCCGATTGGCGATGGCAATGCCGTTGGAGTCAAAATCATAGGGCGCGTGGCCCGATACGGTCATGTAATAGGCCAGGAACCGATCGTCTCCGATGTAGTCGTCAACGGTCTTCTCCATCATCTCCAGGTCTGACTGCGGCCAGGTGCTGGACAGCTCCAGGCCGTAATCCAGCGCCTTGAACTCATAGCCCATGTTGGTGTGGGTGTTGATCCTGCCGTAAAAATAGGCGGTATTGTTGTGATACGCCCTGGGCGTCACTCCGAGGGGCTTCATCATATGCGCCATGGTGAAGGGCAGATAGTCGTTGATGGACAGCGTAAAGCTTCTCCTGTTCTTGTCGGGCATCAGCCCCATGCAGAAGGAGAACTCCCCGTTCGTGGTGGTATTGGGGAAGGAGCCGTAGAAATTGTCAAAGACGATGCCCTCGTTTGTCAGCTTATAGAGGGCCGGCGTCAGCTCCGGGTCAATAAAATAGGGCCAGTAAGACTCCGCGCAGATCTCGATCACGTTGAACCCCTCAAAAAGCCCCGTGTAGTCGTTCTTTTTCGTCCCGCCCAGCGCGGAAAAATACCGGCTCAGCTCCCGAAGCTCCCGGGTATCCGCTTTCTCCAGGAGAACGCCGAAATCCATCTCCTCCAGAATATTCGTCTCAGGCGGGGCGGGTACCACGTCCGGCACGCTGTCGCCCTCCGTCCCCTGGGGGGAGCCGTTCCCCTCCCCTGTGTGGTCGTTCGCGTCCGCGGTGATATCAATCACGTCGGTGACAAGGCCCGTCTCATGGGTCAGGACGCGCCCCAGCTCCAGCCGTTCCGCCGTGAAAAGGCCAAAGCACTCCGTCTGATCGTCGATGGAGGTGTTGATCTCATAGTACACGTTTGAACGGGCCGAGCCGGAACCCTGCTCCGGAACTCCGGCGGCAAAGGCCAGAATACTGGCGCAGGCCAGCAGGAGTGTCTCGTCTCTGCCGGCGGGCGAGCTGAGCAGGAGCTTTTTTCGATACAGCACCGCCATGACCGCCGCGGGCAGGAAGTAGAGCAGGATAAACGGGAGACTGCGCACCGTCCCGTCCACAGCCACGTCAAAATAATTCACAATGGCTTCCCCACCCATGCCCACCAGGGTGACGGTCAAAAGGGAGCCGAAGATCTTATAATAAACCGTCTGCACGCTGAAAATAAAGGCAAAGACGCAGATGAGTATATATCCGATTACCCGGTTGGCCTTTTCACTGCGCCAGGCGCGGGTAAGGAGCGTAAAAAACAGCCCCAGGGACGCAGTAAAAGGCACAGCAAAGAGGAGCTTGACAGTCAGGCTCCTCCACACCAACAGATGAAGCACAAGCTCCCACAGGGCTGCCGTGGCGATCCAGAAACCAACGGTCCGCGACAGCTTTTTCACGGAAATACCCCCAGACGTGTAAGGCTTTTAACATACTTTCGACATTATATCCCGCCATGTGACAAATTGCAATAGTCACAAGCCATATAAAAAATCGTGAAAGACCTGATTATCAAGGAATTTTGGACAACTCATCAGGACGACGATAGTCTTTTTGCGCTCCGGGCATACTATCTCAGAGGTGATGATATGAAACGCATCAAGGCTAAGGTCAAACCCGCTCCCGCCGATATGCGCCTTGCGCCGGACAGGCGCGTTGTCAGCAAATTTGACGCGGAGAGCATCGCTGAATTTCCCGTGGCTCCCCGGGAGAAAATGGGCGTGCGCGTGGTGGACAACTGCGCGGAGGAGCATATCATGTAAGTTTCCCCATTCCGCACCGCCCATACAAAAACCCGCCCGCCTGCCGTATTCCGGCAAAGCGGGCGGGTCTTTCCCATTTCCCCTCCCCCAACTTGAACATTCAAGGCGCGGGGAGGGGCTATTAATTTTTTATTTGCTCTTGATATACGCGTCGATGCTCTTGGCCGCCGTCTTACCGGCGCCCATAGCCAGGATCACCGTGGCCGCGCCCGTAGCCGCGTCGCCGCCGCAGAAAACGCCCTCCCGTGAGGTGGCGCCCGTCTCGTCGGTGGTGATACAGCCGCGCTTGTTGGCCTCCAGGCCGGGGGTGGTGGAGCGGATCAGCGGGTTGGGGCTGGTGCCGATGGCCACGATCACCGTGTCCACCTCCATGTCAAACTCGCTGCCCTCGATAGGCACGGGGCGGCGGCGGCCAGAGGCGTCCGGCTCCCCCAGCTCCATGCGTATGACCTTCATGGAGCGGACTCTCCCCTTTTCGTCCCCCTCGATCAAGGTGGGGTTGCAGAGAAGGTCGAAGTGGATCCCCTCCTCCTTGGCGTGGTGTACCTCCTCGGCCCTGGCGGGCAGCTCCGCCTCGCCCCGGCGGTAGACGATATGCACGTCCGCGCCCATGCGCTTGGCGCACCGGGCCGCGTCCATAGCCACATTGCCGCCGCCCAGGACAGCCACCTTTTTGCTCTCAAAGATAGGTGTGGCGCTGTCGGGCTTGTAGGCCTTCATAAGATTGATCCTGGTGAGGTACTCGTTGGCGGAGAACACGCCTACAAGGCTCTCCCCGGGGATCTTCATAAACTGCGGAAGTCCCGCGCCGGAACCCACAAAGACGGCCTCATAGCCCTGCGCAAATAGCTCGTCGATACTGAGTACCTTGCCGATGACCATGTTGAGCTGGATATCCACCCCAAGCGCCTTGAGCTTGTCTACCTCCTTCTCCACGATGGTCTTGGGGAGCCTGAACTCGGGTATGCCGTAGCTCAGCACGCCGCCCGCCACGTGGAAGGCCTCGAAGATAGTCACCCGGTAGCCCATTCTCGCCAGCTCCCCGGCGCAGGTGAGACCGGCGGGGCCGGAACCCACGACCGCGACCTTGTGGCCGTTGTCCGGCTCCTTCTCGGTATTGGCGACGTTATTCTCCAGCGCCCAGTCGGCCACAAACCGTTCCAGACGCCCGATGCCCACGCTCTCGCCCTTTATCCCCCGGACGCACCGGCCCTCGCACTGGCTCTCCTGGGGACAGACACGCCCGCAGACCGCCGGCAGGGCGTTTGCCTTGGACAGCGCCCTGTACGCGCCCTCCAGATCGCCCCGCTGGATATGGCCGATGAACTCCGGGATCGGCACGTTCACGGGACAGCCCTCCACGCACCGTGGATTTTTGCACCCCAGGCACCGATGGGATTCCTTCTCCGCCAGCTCCGGCGTGTAGCCCCGGGCCACCTCCAGGAAATTCTTATTCCTGACGTCCGGCTCCTGCTCCGGCATCTTCGTCTTTTCCAGGGACATATCAGCCATTGTTCATTCCCTCCAGTCTGCACTTATGCTCCGCCCTGCGGCGCTGCTCAAATTCCTTATATGTGGCGGCCCTGGCGATTGTCTCGTCAAAGTCGATCTTATGTCCGTCAAAGTCCGGCCCGTCCACGCAGGCGAACTTCACCTGCCCGTCCACGGTGACCCGGCAGCAGCCGCACATGCCCGTGCCGTCGATCATGATGGGGTTCATGCTGACGGTGGTGGGGATCTCAAATTTCTTGGTCACCCCGCAGATGAATTTCATCATCACCAGCGGCCCTATGGCGTAGACCCTGTCGTACCGCTCCCCGGCCTTCAACAACTCCTCTAACTTCCCGGTGGTGAACCCGGCGTAGCCGTAGGAGCCGTCGTCGGTGCAGATATACAGATCATCGCAGGCCGCCCGCATCTCGTCCTCCAGGATCACGATGTCCCTGGTGCGGAAGCCCCCGATCAGATCCACCCGCGCCCCGGCGTCATGGAGGGCCTTTGCCACCGGGAGCGCGATGGCGCAGCCCAGGCCGCCCCCTACAACGGCGGCTTTTTTCACGCCCTCAATGGGCGTAGGCTCCCCCAGAGGGCCTACAAAGTCATGCAGGCACTCCCCGGCCTCCAGCTCGTCCAGCGTCATGGTGGAGTCCCCCACCTTCTGATACACCACCGTCACCAGCTCCCCGTCCACCGAGGACACCGTCAGCGGGATCCTCTCGGCCTCGGCGGTGGCCCGCAGGATAATGAACTGCCCTGCCCTGGCCTTCCCCGCGATCAGCGGCGCGTAGACGGAAATACTGGAGATATCGGGCGTCAGAACCTTTTTTCTTACGATCTCATACTTTTTCGGCATATTTTTCACCTCATTAAAAAGTTGAAGAATCATCTTAAAACTCAATCCGGCTTGGAAAGCCGGATTGAATGGTTCTTAATAATAGCGCTTATTCTTGTTCTTGCGAGCCGCCTCGGACTTCTTGCGGCGCTTAACGGAAGGACTCTGATAATATTCCTTCTTCCGGAGGTCGGCAAGGACGCCCGCCTTGGCGCAGTTGCGCTTAAATCTCTTCAGCGCGCTGTCCAGAGACTCGTTTTCCTTCACATGGACTTCTGACATCTATTTCCCCTCCCTCCGACATACGCGTGCGCGTCATGCTTATTTCGCCCCGGTTTTACCCGCGGGCCATACTTCTCTGAAATGAATTCAGCATTGACTATTATAATAACTTCGACGCGGATTGTCAATATGCTTTTTGCAGTTTTATTTTACAGGACGCAGGATCAGGTTCACCAGCTTGTTCTTGATGACGATGGTCTTGACGATCTCCATGCCCTCCAGGGCGCGTGCCACCTTCTCCTGGGCCTTGACGATGGAGAGTACCGTCTCGTCGTCGGCGTCCACAGGCACCGTGGCGGTGGCGCGGAGCTTGCCGTTGAGCTGTACGGCGATCTCCTTCTCGCTCTCGGTCATCTTGCTCTCGTCATACCGGGGCCAGGCGCTGGTGCTGGCATACCCCTCAAAGCCCTGGCGCTCCCAAAGCTCCTCGGCGATATGGGGCGCGAAGGGCGAAAGGAGCTGCAAAAGGGCCTTGATGTCCCCCCGGGAGGGGGCGTTGTCATAGAAATCATTCACCAGCCCCATCATGGCGGCGATGGCGGTGTTGAACTTCATGGCCTCGATATCCTCGCCCACCTTCTTGATGGCGCGGTGTACGGCGGCCTCGTTGGCGTGGGAGCAGGCCTCCGGCCCGTCGATCCTCGTCTCCGCCAGATTCCAGATGCGATCCAGGAAGCGCTTACAGCCCTTCACGGCGTTGTCGCTCCAGGCGGCGGCCTGCTCAAAGTCGCCGATGAACATGATGTAAAGCCGCAGGGTGTCCGCGCCGTAGCTCTTCACCACGTCGTCGGGATTCACCACGTTGCCCCGGGACTTGGACATCTTCTCGCCGCCTTCGCCCAGGATCATGCCGTGGCTGGTGCGCTTCTGATACGGCTCCTTGGTGGGTACCACGCCGATATCATAGAGGAACTTATGCCAGAAGCGGCTATACAGAAGATGGAGCGTTGTATGCTCCATGCCGCCGTTATACCAGTCCACCGGCGACCAGTACGCCAGCGCCTCCTTGGAGGCCAGCGCGTCCGGGTTGTGGGGATCCATATACCGGAGGAAGTACCAGCTGGATCCGGCCCACTGGGGCATGGTGTCCGTCTCGCGTCGGGCAGGCCCTCCGCAGTGGGGGCAGGTGGTATTGACCCAGTCCGTCATCTTGGAAAGGGGGCTTTCGCCGTCGTCGGTAGGCTCATAGCTGTCCACCTCCGGCAGTCTCAGGGGCAGCTCAGACTCCGGCAGCGGCACCCAGCCGCACTTGTCGCACCAGACCATGGGGATCGGCTCGCCCCAATAGCGTTGGCGGGAGAACACCCAGTCCCGGAGCTTGAAGTTGACCTTGGCCTTGCCGATCCCCTTCTCCTCCAGCCATTTGGTGATGACGGGGATAGCGTCCTTGACGGTGAGGCCGTTCAAAAATTCGGAGTTGACCATGATGCCCGTCTCGTCCTTGGCGGTAAAGGCGGCCTTCTGCACGTCCTCGCCGCCGGAGACCACCTCGATGATCTCACAGCCAAACTTCTTGGCAAACTCCCAGTCCCTGTCGTCGTGGGCCGGGACGGCCATAATGGCGCCGGTGCCGTAGGTGGCAAGGACGTAGTCGGAGATGAAAATGGGGATCTCCCTGCCGTTCACGGGATTGACGCCGCAAACGCCGGAGAGCTTCACGCCGGTTTTCTCCTTGTTGAGTTCCGTGCGCTCCATGTCGCTCTTGGAGGCGGCCAGCCGCTGATACTCCCGCACCTCATCGGCGTTTTTCAAAAGCGGCAGCCACTTTTTGATAAGGGCGTGTTCCGGGGAAAGCACCATGTAGGTAGCGCCGAAAAGGGTGTCCGGGCGGGTGGTGAACACCACGATATCGTCCCCCGTGGTGGCCTTGAAGGTCACCTCCGCGCCGGTGGAGCGGCCTATCCAGTTGCGCTGCTGGGTCTTGACCCGCTCAATGAAGTCCACGTCGTCCAGGTCGTCGATGAGCCTTTGGGCGTACTCGGTAATCTTCAGCATCCACTGGCTCTTCTCCTTGCGGATAACGGGCGCGCCGCACCGCTCGCAGACGCCCTCCACCACCTCCTCGTTGGCCAGCACACACTTGCAGGAGGTACACCAGTTCACGGGCATGGTGGTCTTGTAGGCCAGGCCGTGCTTATAGAGCTGGAGGAAGATCCACTGGGTCCACTTGTAGTACTCAGGGTCGGTGGTGTCCACCACCCTGTCCCAGTCAAAGCCATAGCCCAGCATCTTCAGCTGCCGGGTGAAGTTGGCGATGTTCTGCTTCGTGACGGCGGCGGGGTGGACGTGGTTTTTGATGGCGTAGTTCTCCGTGGGCAGGCCAAAGGCGTCAAAGCCGATGGGGAACAGCACGTTGTAGCCCTCCATGCGCTTTTTGCGGGTGACGATATCCATGGCCGTAAAGGGCCTGGGGTGGCCCACATGGAGGCCCTGCCCGGAGGGGTAAGGGAACTCGATGAGTCCGTAGAACTTGGGCTTATCGGAGCCCGTCTCGGCCCGGAAGGGCTTCTCCCGCTCCCAGACCGCCTGCCATTTTTTCTCTATCTCAGCAAAATCGTATTTCATGTGCCTTTCACTCCTCAGCCCTGTGTAAGAAGTCCGCTGATATCCACCTCGGGCGCGTCGCCCCACAGGTGCTCCAGGTTATAAAACTTTCTCGTCTCGTCGGTGAAGATGTGGAGCACCAGGCACCCGAAATCCACCAGCACCCAGCCGCCGCCGTGGTAGCCCTCGGTGCGCAGGGCCCTCTCGCCCTGATCCTCCAGGGCCTTCTCCACCTCGTCGGAGAGGGTCTTGATGTGGGTGGTGGAACCGGCGGTGCAGATGATGAAATAGTCCGCCAGCACCGTGACGTCGCGGGTCTCCAAAACCTTGATGTTCTCCGCCTTCTTGGCGTCCAGGGTCTTCACGGCGATGTCGGTCATCTCTTTGGGCGTAAGCATATTTTTACCTCCTGTATTCAGAATCTTTCGCATAAGCTCTTGGGCTTTCTCAGCGGAGCTTTCCGCTGGTGGCGATCATTTTGCCGTTTTCATTCCGGCCCGCCAGGTCAACGTTGGCGACGGTGATCTGTTGATAGAAGGGGTTGAGATACTCGTTCAGCATATCCAGCCAGCCGTTTATATCCACCGTGACGTAGTTCCTGCCGTTATAGAAGTCGTTGTAGTTGCCGGGCATGGTCATGAACTGGATGTTCTCCGCGTCCAGCTTCAAAAGCTCCCCGGCCAGCCAGGTACACTGGCCCAGATCCAGGCTCGTTTTCACGTCATTGACCACGATGTTGATAAGGGTGGTAAGCGGCACCTTGCTCTTGTTGGCCAAAATCTGCTTGGCGGCGGTCATCAGGAACTCGTGCTGAGCGTCGATGCGCCCGATATCCGCGTCGGCGTAGCCCTTGCGGAAGCGCAGATACTCCATGGCCTTCTGGCCGTTCATGTGGGTCATGCCCTTTGTGAAGTGAATATGCAGATCCTGATACGGGTCGTCGTAGTCGATGTTCCGGGGAACGTAGTAGTCCACGCCGCCGATGGCGTTGATCAGCTTCATGAAGGCGTTCAGATCCACAATGGCGTAGCCGTCGGGCCGGTAGCCGATGAAGTTGGCGATGTTCTCCATCAGGCCGTCCACGCCGCCGGAGCCGTAAAGGGTGTTGATGCGCTTATTCTTGTAGGTGGTGTTGGTGTAGGTGTCCCGGGGGATAGAGGCCACGTTCAGCGTGTAGTTCTCCGTGTCCAGCATGGCTATCATGATGGCGTCGGTGTTGGAACCCACCTTATCCTTTCCCAGTATCAGGAAGGTATACATATTCTCGCGCCGCCCCGTGGCGGGGGTGGCGGTGTCCTCGGTGGGCGGCGTCGTGTCCTCAGTGGAAACGGCGGTGTCCTGGGTATCTACCGTAGTGTCGTCGGCGGTGTCGGCGGGGTCTGTGGAATCCGACGTATCGATGGTGTTAAGGCCGGGGGTCTTCTCCGGCGGGCGCCTGTTGGCCAGCACCCAGGCAAACAGCAAAACCGTCAGGATCAGCAGGACGGAGATCACCACGATGACGATCTTCCCCCAGGTGGGAAATCCCCTCTCCTCCCGGCGTTCCCGGCGATCCCGGCGCTCATACTGGCCGGACATATCCACATCGGGAATATCCTCCACCGGGACGTTCACCTCGTCCACGGGTACGGGCCTCGTCTCCTCCAGGGGCGACGCAGGCCTGTCCGGCTCTGGGTAGCGGGTACTCTCCCGCTGGGGATATTGGCTCCTCCCCTGCTCCGGGTAGCGCGCGCTCTCCGGCCTCTCCTCAGAGTAACGGTTCCTCTCCGGCTGGGACGCCGGCCGATTGTACGGCTCCGCCGTGTCATGGATATGGCCAGCGGTATGTTTTGAGTTTTTACTTCCGCCGAAAAATTTCATTGTGTTTGTCTGTTTCCTTTCTTTATCCACGCAAGAGCGCCCAATGTGCGGTCATGGGGCGTGATATTTCGTCTGGTCATATCGTCTATGCTCATTTGAAAGCCCAGCTCCAGGGAGCGGTCAAGGTCTGTGTACGCCAGTCGCCGCAGCTCCTCCACGCCCTCAAAGTCCCTGGTAGGCTCTATGTAGTCGGCCATATAGATGACCTTCTCCAAAAGCGCCATATCCTCCTTGCCGGTGGTGTGCCAGTATATGGCCCCAAAGACCTCGTCATCACAGCCGAACTCATATTTGGCGATCCCCGCGCCTGTCTTGGAGTGGAGAAGCTTTCCCTCCCGCTTTTCCATCTCATCTAAGATAATACCATATTTTTCGCAAAGACGCAACTGTTCGTCGAGCTTCTCTTTTTTTGTGATATCGTGGAGGATCGCCGCCTCCCTGGCGCGCTCCTCGTCCGCGCCCCAGCGGCGGGCCAGCCTGACGGCCTCCTCCTCACAGCCCTTCACATGGGCCACCCGCTTGGGGTCCAGCATGGCGTAGGCCTTCTGCCGCAACCACTCGTAGTCGGGCTTCGCCCCGTAGAGCCGCCCTTTGATGATCCGCCCATACACCTCCGGCGGCAGATATTCCACGCCCCGGCGCTGGGGAAGCAGCTCACGGAGCCGGGTGGAGGAGATATCCAGCACGTCCAGATCCACCAGCCTCACGTTCGCCCCGTAGGTGAGGCGCAGCCTCTCCGCCTGCCGGAAGATCTTCTCCCGCTCCCCGTCCCGACGGGCGAACACCGCCAGGGTCGAGAGCCTTGCGATCTCCTCAAATTGCCGCCACTGCTCAAAGCACATCAGCATATCCGTACCCATCAGCAGATAGAGCTTATCCGAGGGATATTTTTCTCTCAGCCGCCGCAAGGTATCCACGGTATAGCTGACGCCTCCCCGGCTTATCTCCATATCCGAAACGGTACAGTGCTTCACCCGGTCAAAGGTCAGGCGCGTCAGCTCCAGCCGCGTGGCGGCGTCAGGCGAGCCGTCGGCGATGTCCTTATGGGGCGGCTGGGCGTCGGGGATCACCAGCACCTTGTCAAGCTTCAGCGCCGCGGCGCACTCCTTCACCGCCGCCAGGTGTCCCCTGTGGGGCGGGTTGAAGGTTCCCCCGAAAACTCCGATCTTCATAAAAGCTCATCTCCCAAGCTTTATTCTCTTTTCTTCCGGAAGGTCGCTGTTGGCCCTATACAGCACAAATTTTGTCCCGATGACCTGGACGCCGTCGGCCCCGACGCGCCCGCACAGCTCGTCGCACACCTCTCTGGCGGAGAGCAGCGCCGTCTCCAGCACCCGTCCCTTGATAAGCTCCCGGGTGCGCAGGGCGTTTTCCGCCTCCTGGATCACATTCTCCGTCACGCCGCCCTTGCCCACGATCAGCACCGGCTCCAGGCTGTTGGCCAGCGCCCGCAGAGCGGCCCTCTGCTTGCTTGTCAGCATCTTATTTCTCCTTTGTTCTCTCTTGCTCCAGATAGTCCCCCAGCTTCCGGGCAAATTCCCTGAAGGCCCTGCCCCGGTGGGAGATGGCGTTTTTCTCGTCGTCGGTCATGCAGGCCATGGAGCGGGTATGTCCCTCCGGCACAAAGATGGGGTCGTAGCCAAAGCCATGCTCCCCCTCGTAAACGCGCCCGATAGTGCCCTCCACCGTCCCCAGGCAGTCGATCTCCCGCCCGTCGGGGAATACGCACACCACGGCGGAGACGAATCTGGCGCCTCTGTCGCCGTTTCCCCGCTTCTCCACGATCTCCATGATCTCCCGGCAGGTCTCCGGGTAGCCCCGCTCCCCACAGAAGCGGGAGGAATACACCCCCGGGCCGCCGCCCATGGCGTTGACCTCAAGGCCCGAGTCGTCCGCCACGCAGATCTGCCCGGTGGCCTCCACGGCGGCCCTGGCCTTGATGCGGGCGTTCTCCGTAAAGGTACTCCCGTTCTCCTCCGCCTCGAACCGGCACCCGGCCTCCGCCTGAGAGATGACCTCTATCCCCATAGGCTCCAAGATCTCCCGGGCCTCCCGGAGCTTGTCTTTGTTATTGGACGCCAAAATGATCCGCATAGCCGTCTCCTTTCCTCGCGCCGAAGGGATCTCTGCCTTACCCCAGCAGGGCCTCGGTGAATTCCTCCGGGTCAAAGGGGATAAGGTCGTCGGCCTGCTCCCCCACGCCCACGAACTTCACCGGCACGCCCAGCTTCGAGGCGATGGCAAAGACGATGCCGCCCTTGGCGGTGCCGTCCAGCTTCGTCAGGACGATGCCGGTCAGCGGCGCGGATTTGGCGAATTCCTCCGCCTGGGAAAGCCCGTTCTGCCCGGTGGTGGCGTCCAGCACCAGAAGCGTCTCCCGGTCGCCCCAGGGCATCTCCCGGTCAATGACGCGGCTTATCTTGGCAAGCTCATTCATCAGGTTCGACTTGTTGTGGAGCCTGCCGGCGGTGTCCACGATGATGATCTCCGTACCCCTGGCGATAGCGGCGGAGATACTGTCAAAGACCACGGCGGCGGGGTCAGACCCCTCCTCGTGGCGCACAAAGTCGGCCCCCGCGCGCTCAGCCCATACGCCAAGCTGCTCCGCGGCGGCGGCCCGGAAGGTATCTCCGGCGGCCAGCAGTATCTTTTTCCCCTGGCCCTCATAAAGCCTGGCCAGCTTTCCGATGGTGGTGGTCTTGCCAACGCCGTTGACCCCCACCACTAAAATGACCGAGGGCCTGGAGTCCAGCTTCATGCCGGGGTTCTTGCCCAGCATATCCACCAGGATCTCCTTCAGGGCCGCCCTGACCTCCTCAGGGCCGCGCAGGCCCCGCTCCTCCACCGTGTCCCGCAGGCGGTCCACCGCCTGCATGGAGGCCTCCGCGCCCACGTCGGAGAGGATCAGCGTCTCCTCCAGCTCCTCAAAAAAGTCCTCGTTCTCCCCGGTAAAGGAGGCGATGGTGGAGTTGAGCCGCGCCGTCATATTCTCCTTGGTGCGGGTAAGCCCCTGCTTGATTTTATCAAAGAATCCCATACCGATCCTCCCTGTCCAAGTGTAGTATAACATAGTGCAAAGCACCTGTCAAGTATTATTTTAGAATATTTTTAATTATTTTTCCCTATCGTCTTTTCGGCTTCGTCCAGGTCGATGACCAGCACCTTGGAGACGCCCTGCTCCTGCATGGTGACGCCGTAGAGGACGTCCGCCTCCTCCATGGTGCCGCGCCGGTGGGTGATGGTGAGGAACTGCGTCTTTTCCGTCAGTCCCCGCATATAGGTGGCCACCTTGTTCACATTCACGTCGTCCAGGGCGGCCTCGATCTCGTCCATGACCACGAAGGGCGTAGGCCGCACCTTCAAGATGGCGAAATAGAGGGCGATAGCCACGAAGGCCTTCTCGCCGCCGGACAGCAAAGTGATGGTTTTCAGGGTCTTGCCCGGGGGCTGGACCTTGATCTCGATGCCGGAACCCAGGATATCCTCGGGATCCTCCAGGGAGATGCTGGCCTGGCCGCCGCCGAACAGCTCCAGGAAGGTCTGGCGGAAGCCCAGGTCGATGCGCTCCAGCTCCTCCTTGAAGATGGTCTCCATGGAGCCGGTTATCTCCCCTATTATACCCAAAAGCTCGCGCTTTGCCTTCTCGATGTCGTCCCGCTGGTCGGTGAGGTATGTATACCGGGTGTTGACCCGCTCAAATTCCTCGATAGCGCCCAGGTTGGGCGTCCCCAGGGAACCCATTTCCCGTTTCAGCTCCCCGGTGCGGCGCTTGGCCTGGGGGATATTGGGCAGCTCCGTCCGCTGGGCCATGGCGTCGGAGCGGGTCAGCTCGTAGCCGTTCCACAGCTTGTCCAGGATCTGCCGCTCCTCCATGCGGGCGGCCTCCATGCGGTTGTCCACCCGGGCGGCCTCCCGCTCCAGATCCAGCAGGGCGGCGTTTTTCTCCTGGAGCTGCTTGTCGCTCCTGGCCCGCTCGGCCTCGATGGCCAGCTTGTCCTCGGTGATCCGGGCCACCCGCTCCCGCAGCTTCTCCGTACCGGCCCGCAGGGAGGCGGCCTCCGCCTCGTGGGCGGCGATATCGTCCCTGATGGTCTGGCCTCCGGCCTCCAGCTCCACAAGCTGGCGCTCCTGGCCCTCCCGATCCCCCGCGAGTTCCGCCCGCAGGCGGGTAAGCTCCTCCACGGTGCGTTCCGCCCCGGCGGCCTCGGCCTCCAGGCTCGCCCGCGTCTCCCGCTTCTCCGCCTCGGCCCGGGCGATCTCCTCCCGCTGGGCGTTCAGCTTCTCCCGATCCCCGGCAAATTCGTCCAGGCGCTGCTTAAGCTCCCGGCCCTTCTGTTCCAGGGCCGCGATCTCCTCCTGAAGCGCCCCGGCCCGTCTGCCGGCCTCCTGGCCGCGCCCGGTGATGCCCTGGCTCTCGGCCTCGATCTGGGCCAACCTGTCCCGGAGGGACGACAGGAGCAGGTCGAAATGCTCCCCGGTGGAGGTGAGCTTCAAAACGTCGTTCTCCGCCGCCCGCAGCTCCTCCCCGGCCACGGAAAGCTCATATTCCGCGGCAGCCAGGGCGCGCTTGGTGGCCTCGGCGTTGTCCTTGGCCTTTTCCAGCTCCTCCCCGGCCTTCTGCTGGCGGGCCTTCAGCTTCTCCAGCTCGTTGGCCCGGGAGAGGATCCCCGTGTTCCTGGCGGCGCTTCCGCCGGTCATACTGCCTCCGGCGTTGACCACCTGTCCGTCCAGGGTGACGATGCGGAACCGGTGGGAGAATTTTCTGGCAATGCGTATGGCGGAGTCCATGTCGTCCGCCACGGCGGTGCGGCCCAGCAGATTGAGATAGATGTCCCGGTACTGGCTGTCGAAGGACACCAGGTCGAAGGCCACGCCCTCAAAGCCGTCCTCGTCCTCCAGGCCCCGCTCCGCAAGGCGGGTGCCGCGGATAACGTTCATGGGCAGGAGCGTCACCCGCCCCGCGTCGGTGCGTTTCAAAAGATTGATGGCGTTTTTGCCGTCGTTCTCGGTGCTGACGATGATATTCTGCACCGCCGCGCCCAGGGCCGTCTCAATAGCCACGGCATATTTCTCCGGCGCCTTCACAAGCTCCCCCGCCGGCCCATGGACGCCCCGCAGGACGCCCCGCTCGGCCTCCCGCATGACCACCTTCACGGCCTTGGAGTAGCCCTCGTATTCCCGCTCCATATCGGTGAGCATCTGGATCCGCGCCAGAATGGCGTTGTACTCCATCTGCAGGGCGGTGCGCTTCTCCCCCGCCGTCTCGTATTTCTTGGAAAGGCCATCCACCCGCAGGGAGTAGCCCTTGGACACGTTCTCCAGGGATTGGGCCTTGTCCCTGGCTTCCGCCAGGGCCTTCCGGTTGTTCTCCGCCTCCCGTTCCGAGGCGGCCAGCCGCTCCCGCTGGTCGGAAAGCTCCCATTGAAGCCCCTCCGCCCGCTGGGCAAGCTCCTTTTGCGTGGACGCGAGGCCGGAAAGCTCCACGCGCCTGTCAGACAGCGCGTCCGCCGTGTCCGAGGCGGCCTTGGTCAAGGCGGAGACCTCCTTATCAAAGGCCCCCTCGCCGGAGAGGAGCTTCTCCGCCTGGAGCCGCAGCTCCTCCAATCCGGCGGCCAGCTTTTGACGCTCGCCGTCTATCTCCTCGATGCGCCTGCGGCGCTCGTCGATCTGCTCTGTCAGGCTCAGGCTCCGCCCCTCCCGGGTGGCCATCTCCTCCCTGATGCGCTGAATATTGTCCAGGGTATGCTGGAGGTCGGCCCGGAGGACAGCCGCCTGGGCGTCCTCGTCGGAGGCGCGCTTCTCCAGCTCGGCGATCCGGGCGCGGACGCCCTCGGCCTCCACGTCCTTGTCGTGGGTGCGCTGGGCAAAGCCCTCCCCGGCGGAGTAGAGTTTCTCCAGCTCCAGCTTGGCCCGCTCGATATCCCCGGCGGCCTTCAAAGCGTCGCCGCCCAGGGCCTCCAGCCGCTGGTCTATGGACTCCAGATCCACCGTCCACAGGGAGATCTCCAGGTTCCTCAGCTCGTCCCGCAGGACAAGATACCGCTTGGCTGTCTCCGACTGGCGGCGCAGAGGCTCCACCTGAAGCTCCAGCTCGCCGATCTTGTCGTTGACGCGGGTCAGATCCTCCTCCGCCCGCTGGAGCTTCCGCTCGGACTCCTCCTTGCGGTGGCGGAACCGGGAGATGCCCGCCGCCTCCTCAAAGATCTCGCGCCTGTCCGTGCTTTTGGCCGACAGGATAGAGTCGATCTTGCCCTGGCCGATGATGGAGTAGCCGTCCCGGCCCAGGCCCGTGTCCATGAAAAGCTCGTTGATGTCCTTTAAGCGGACAGGCTTTTTGTTGATATAATACTCGCTCTCGCCGGAGCGGTAGTAGCGCCGGGTGACCTGCACCTCGGAAAGCTCCCCGCCCAGGCGGTGGTCGGAGTTGTCCAACGTCAAAGAGACCTCGGCAAAGCCCACCTGACTGCGCCGTGCCGTACCGCCGAAGATCACGTCCTCCATCTTCCCGCCACGCAGCGCCCGGGTAGACTGCTCCCCCATCACCCACTGGATCGCGTCGGCAATGTTCGATTTTCCGCTCCCGTTGGGGCCGACAATGGCCGTCAGGGGTTTGTCAAAGGTCAGAACCGTCCGCTCCGGGAAGGACTTGAACCCTCTCAGCTCCAGTGCCTTAAAATACAATCCATACACTCCCATATCGCCGTGGGCCACAACATATGCCCTCCGACGGCAATAGTCCAGTCTAAAACCATAGTATATATCATCACGCCGAAATTTGCAATGAAAACTTTGTTAATTTCCTGAAAGCTTACCGCCCGCCACGGCACCTTCCCCCAAAAAATATAGGCCGCCAAATACAGCGGCCCATGAAAGTTTTATTTGAGCTGTTTCGTAAATGCCCGTACGGGCCGCCGCCCACGGCGGCCCACGTCATACGCAACGGTTTCCAATAATGATTTCATTTTCCCCCAACGTACAATCCACCCGTACGGGCCGGACACCCGGCCGGCCCGCCGAATTTCCGGGGCATTATGTATAACGTCCGTACGGGCCGCCGTCCCCGGCGGCCCGTCTCGGTCAACCTCCGGGCGGTCAATCAACGATGGAAGGGTCGCCCGGGAGGGCGACCCCTACGAAAGCGTAAGAATGAGCCGTTGCGAAATTCGATGGTTCCATGGGCCGCCGTGGGCGGCGGCCCCTACGGAATCGTTGTACGGAAAAACGTGAAATTTGGAGGCCGTTGCGTATGACTGCGGGCCGCCTAAAGAGGCGGCCCCTACAACCGTTTACGAAACAACTCAAATAGACCGTGTAGGGGCCGCCTCTCTTGGCGGCCCGAATCATTCAATACGCGGCGGAGCAGCAACCTTTTTGGGGAGGGCGGCGCGGGAATTTGATATACGGGCGGGGTATACACAATGCGGTTGATTCAGATGCGGAACAGTCTCATGGCCGCGCAGAGGACGGCGGACAGGGCCACGGAGGCGGTCAATACGGCGGCGCGGTTCCGTTCTCTGGACATGGTGTGTCTTTTCAGGTATTCGCTGAGGCTGTCGATCCCCTGGAAAAACGCCAGCGCCGCGATTATCGGGATAAGGCCTGCGAGCCGCGAAACGCCCGAGCCACAGGCGGCGCACGCCACGGCATAGGCGGCTATCAGCGCGAAGGCCAGCCCCTGGAATACCCGCAGGACGCCGCTGTGGCGCGGCGACGGTACGGACTCCCCCGCTCTCGCCAGGCGTCCGGCCCGGAGGAACCAGAGGCCGTAAACCGTCAGCTCCAGGGCGTAATAGACCATACACAGCACGGACACGGCACCCGCAAAGAACGCCGTGGGGCCGGACAAGCTCCCCAGCATACCGAGCATCAGCGCGCACACCAATAGGACGCTGACACTCAGAGGCAGGGCGCTTCTGACAAAGGCCGCCCGGACGGAGGCGAGCCTCAGCGCCGGGTCTGTCTCCATGGGCATGGGCGTTTCATCGGCTGCGTAGAATATCTGCACAAATTCCATGGACGCGCATTTTTGCCAGCCGGTGTGCGCGGCGAAATCATCGTATTCCGCCAGCGCCGGGGTGGGTTCCGGGTCAAAGCGGGAGGCGTAGGGGAAATAGGAGACGTGGAAACGGAGCTTCTGCGGCGCTATCCGCCGGTAGCTCCAGAAAAACGGCCCCGGTCTCTCCAGAAGCCACCCCTTTTCCGACATTTTCTCCAGGTGCGCCTCAAGGGCGGTGTAGTCAAAAAGGGAAAAAAATTCGGGTCTGCGCATGTTCATTCTCCTTTCCTGCCGAGCTTGGCGGCGACGGCGTTACGAAACTCCTGGGTGGCCTCCCTGTCCATGTCGATGAACACGATCCGTCCGCCGTAGAAGAGCAGCCAGTCGTTCAGCGGCTCCCCCTGCCAATCTTTTTGGAACGCCCTGTCGGCGCTCCAGGGGGCGGGATCCGCCTCCAGATAATGCTCTCCGTCCACCGTGCCGTCCCGCTCCAGCTTCCGCAGCACAAGCTCCCGAACGGGATCGGTCAAAAACGGGAGCTTCACCTCGTAGAGCGTGTAATCGAGGCTGTCCCCGGGGGACTCATATTGGAGAACGGACAGACTGGTGAGGATCGGACTTCCGTCCCGCCGGATACTCTCCTGGTAGTCGGTCCCCTCATAGAGATCCGTGAAGGTCAGGGGCAGATCCTCCGCGTCCTCCTGCAAAAAGCCCTCCGAAACACTGCCCACGGCGATAAATATCGCTGTCGTCACCATCGCCAGGGAAAGCGCCACGGCGGTCCCGAAGGTGCCCAGCATGGTGGCGGTTCTGGAGGCATGGCGGCGCTTCATGAGCGTTTGGATCTTCCAGGAGATAGAGATTGCCACGGCCATCAGCGCCAGCATCAGCACAATAATGAAGCCGTACAGCTTTTCCCCGTAGAGGACTGACGTGACCAGCGAGGAGATCAGCAGAACCGCCGTCAACATCAATATCGCGACGTTGAAGCGCCGGTGGCCCGCCGAGGGGATCATCGTTCCCGTCTCCTGAGCGGCCCGTCTGGCCCGCCGGAGCCAGAGGAAGTACGCTCCCAGCTCTACGGCGGTATACACCACCAGCAGGAGCTTGAACGCGAGACTGAAAAGAGTGCTCCCGTGAGAAAGGAACGTCAGGGGGAACGCGGAGGGATCCAGATATCTGTCGGTCATAAGCTGCAGGATCCCCAGGCCCAGCATAATCCAGATCAGCGGCAGGTACATGCGCTTGGCCGCCCGGTGGATAGTCTCCACCTCCAGCGCGGGATCCGTCTCGATGGGCACCGGGTCAGGCCGTTCGTTGTAAAAGACCTGCATCTGGGCGTTGGTAGCGGCCAGACGCCAGCCGGTGCGCTCACAGAAGGCGATAAACTCCCTCTGCTCCTCCCCCGGCTCTGAGTCGAACATGGACGCCCGGGCGAAGTAGGACACGGCGAAGGTCAGCTCCCTGGGTTCGCATCTGCGATAGACCCAGGTAAAGGGGGCCGTCCCCTCCACCATCCAGCCGCGCCGGGCCATTTTGGCAAAATGGTGGGCGTAGGCGTCGTAGTCGTAAATGGAATAGGGCAAAATCTGGCGTTTTTTGTCTTTCATTTCTGATCCTCCTCTCCGAAAATGCGCCGGTAGTCCTCCGCCTGGGCCTGGATACGCCGGTATTCCCGCGCCAGCGCCTCCCGGCCCGTGTCCGTCAGGATATAGCTGCGGCGGCGGCCCTCCACCCGGGTCTCCCGGATCCAGCCCACCGCGCAAAACTGCTCCAGAAGCGTGTAGAGCGTTCCGGAACCCACGTTGACGGCCCCGCCGGTCATCTCCGGGACGCGGTCCAGGATATCCATTCCACAGCACTCGGACTTCAGGCACAGGAGCGTATAGAACATCTGCTCGGTCATGGTCTGAAATTTCGCCCGCGGCACGCACTCGCCTCCCCTATTCTCGATATTCGAGTTTCTTTCGTACAGTATAAACTCGATTATCGAGATTGTCAAGAGAAAAAAGCGGGAAACGTGAAAAAGTTTCCCGCCGCTGTATGCTGTTGATTTACCCGGCGATCTTTTTGGCCCGGAAGATTAGATAAACGGACAGCGCCGGCATGAGGACGGCGGCGGCCCACACGGGCAGGACGCCGATCACGCCCAGCAGGGCCGTCAGCGCCTGGACGGCAAGGCCGGTGAGGAAGCCGGAGGTGATGTTCTGCCGCACCAGGCGCGCGTCCCGCAGGAGGCGCGGCAGGGGCGTCAGCTGGCCCTCGGAGAGAATGATGTCCGGGTAGTTGGCGGTGGAGTCGTCCCCCACCCCCAGGGTGACGCTGATGTTGGCCGTCTCCAAAAGCTCCCGCTCGTTTCCGGCGCGGGTGACGAAGGCGGCCCGGTCGTGGGGATCCTGGGTGTCCTGGATATAGCTGAGGCGCTCCTCCTTGTCGCCGGGGCGGCAGTCGGAGTAGACTTCGGAGATATCGAGCCTTCTGGCCACATTGGTGGAGGCCAGGGCGTTGTCGCCGGTCATGAGGGCGATGTTGTCCACCCCCGCCTTGCGCAGCTCCCGGGCGATGTTCACCGCGTCGGGCCTGACGGTGTCGGCAAAGTCGATGCGGCCCACGCAGACCTTGTCCACGCAGACGAAGACGCAGGTGCCGCCGGGGACGAAGAGGTTCCCCCGGACGCCCAGCTTCTCCATGAAGTCGATGTTGCCCACGCCTACGATGGAGCCGTCGTCCAGGCGCACCAAGCTCCCGTAGCCCAGCTCCACCCGCTGGCGCTGGATACGCTCTTTCTCCGGCAAGATGCCGGACTCCCGGCGGATCACCCGGTTCAGGGGGTGTTCGGAGTAGGCGCCCGCCTGGACGGCCAGGTAGAGAAGCTGGCCCTCGGTGATGCGGACGGGGTCGATGTTGGTGATGCGGTACTCGCCGTCGGTGATGGTGCCGGACTTGTTGAAGATAACGCTGGTGACGTCGGCGCAGGCGCTGACTGTCCCCAGGCCCGCAATCCAGGCACCGGCGGAATAGGCGCGATCCACGGCTCCGGCGTAGGAAAGGACGACGGCAAGCTCACCGCCGCAGGCGCAGGCGGCCACGATCACGGCGGCCCGGGCGAGCCATTTGGACCAAACGGCGCTGTTGATAAGGGCGGGGATCAGCGCGCACAGCACGGCCAGCACAAGGCCCGCCAGCAGTACCAGAAGCTGGGCGTCGTGGAGATCCATCACCGCCTTGATCCGGGCGTTTTCCAGCTCGTCCACACAGGCGGACAGGCGGCGCTCCCGGCTGGGGTCGAGGCCGTCCAACCGCCGGTAGAGGCGGCCCATGACGGTCTCCAGCTCCCGGTGGGCCAGCCTGTCGGCCACGGCGTAGAGGGCGTTGAAAAGAATGGCGCACAGCGCCGCGGCCACAAGCTCACGGGCGGCGGCAGTCAGCGCCACCGCCAGGAGCATGACCGTGGGCGGGGCGTGGCGGGATCTGTCCCGCAGGTGCAATATAGCCCACACAAGCAGAGGGACGCACCCCACCGCAAGTCCGGTCAGCACGAAAACGCTCCAGGCCGGGTCGGGGATATCCGGCACCACGGCGACGCCCACCAGGGCGGCGGAGATGAGACTGGTCATCAGCACCAGGATCACCTTGCCGGTGAACAGGCCGCTGTGGCGCGGCTCCGCATCCGGCGCAGGCTTCGATTCGTCCGGGCGCTCCCGGCGGCGGGCTTTGGAGCGCCGCCCCTTATGGGGCCGCGTCTCCGGGAACGGGGCGGCGGGTTCCTCCCCGCCGGGGAGATCCTGGCCGTCAGGGGGCGGCTCCTCCCCCGCCGGTTCCGGGGACGGAGGCGCTTCCTGTTCAGGCTCCGGCTCAGGCTCCGGGAAAACAAAGGAGAAGGTCTCCGGGGCAGGCTCCGGGGACGGTTCGTCAGGCTCCGCCGGGGGGGTATTTTCAAACAACGGCGCGCTCCCCCGCTCCGGGGGCGCTTCCGGCGCGGCGGGGGCGATGTCCCGGGGGGCGGAGGCCCCGTTTTCGGCGTGGTATTCCTTCAGAATATCGTCCACGGAGAGGCTGGCGGCCTCCGCGTCCTCGGGGATCCTGTCAAGCTCGTTCTCTTTCACGCTCTCACCACCTGCGGATAAAATGAAGCGGGCGGCCGGGTAAGGGCCGCCGCGTGAGATTTTTTACGCTTTGCCGGCGCAGCCAAGGACGTCGATGAGCTTGTGGGTCACGATGGCCTTGATGTTGGCGCGGGCGGGGGTCAGATA
>CANPWM010000034.1 GCA_947584295.1 uncultured Oscillospiraceae bacterium
TAGTCCGTGGTGCCGTAGCCCAGGGCCGCGGCGGCCTCGATGGTGTGCCGCCCGTGGCGGGACTCCACCCGCTTCAAAAAGTGCTTCTGGCCGGGGTCGTCCTTGGCCGCGTCGATCAGATCCATGCACGCCTTGTCCAAGGCCACGGGATCCAGGGAGGAGAGGGTGCCGATGTCTCTCATGCAGGGATCCTCCGCCTCGGCGCAGCAGTCGCAGTCCACGCTGAGATTGCACATCATACTGACAAAGGCGATCCTGCCCTCAAAATGCTTATACACCGCCATAGCCGCGTCGGCCATGGCCTCGGTGAAGCCGTCCTTGGAGGCGTGGTTCTTCCAGCAGGTGGCGGGGGACAGATCGGTGCCGCCGGAGTGGATATTGGCCTTACCGGCGGCGGAGGCGCAGCCGATGGAGAGCTGCTTCAGCGCCCCGCCGTAGCCGCCCATGGGGTGGCCCTTGAAGTGGGCCAGCACCAGCATGGAGTCGTAATCCATCAGATCCTTGCCCACCAGATCCCGCTTCAGCACCTTCCCGCCGGGGATCTCCAGCACCGCGTCGGGGCCAGTCTCGTCCAGCAGATCCACGTTGAAGACCTCGCTCCAGCCGTGGGATTTTAAAAGCCTCAGGTGCTTTTCCGAGGTGTCCCGCGCCCCGCCGTAGGCGGTGTTGGTCTCCACCACGGTGCCGTTCACATACTCCACCATGGGCTTCATAAAGGCGGGCTTCAGATAGTTCTGGTTGCCCTCCTCGCCGGAGTGTACCTTGACGGCTACCTTGCCCGGGAGCGTGATCCCAAGGCGCTTATACATCTCCACCACCGTTTCAGGGGAGAGCTTTTTCGTAAAATAGACTTTTGCTTTTGCCATATCGACCCTTCCTCCACAGGAAAAATTAGATATATCTATTGTATCACGTCCACGCCTTCTATGCAATCGAATTTTTTCTCTTTCCCGCGGAATAATCCTTGCTTTTACGGCTGGAAGATTATATAATATAGGAAATATGACCATTGCGGGGGCCGCGGGAGGGGCCTTGTTGGTCGTATTGCGAAAAAATACAAATTTCAAAAAATCGTCTTGAAAAACCTGACTAACGGCGCTATGATACACCAGAAAACTTTTGGCTGAAAGCCAGGGAGAGACGATCTTATGAGCGCTCCATCTATCTACAACCGCGTCTGGATCCCCCAGCGCGCCGACCCCTACGTTTACCGCCACACCGACGGGCAGTACTACTTCACCGCCTCCGTCCCCGCCTACGACGGCATCTGCCTGCGCCGGGCGGACACCCTGGCGGGCCTGGCCGCCGCCCCGGAGACGGAGGTCTGGCACAAGCACGAATCCGGCATCATGTCCATTCACGTCTGGGCGCCGGAGCTGCACTTCCTGGACGGGAAATGGTACATATATTATTCCGCCGGCGACAAGGACGATATCTGGGAGATCCGCCCCTACGTCTTAGAGTGCCTGGGGGACGACCCCCTCACCGGCCCCTGGGTGGAGCGGGGCAAGCTCACCCGCGCCCCGGGGGACGATTTCTCCTTCGAGGCCTTCTCCCTGGACGGCACGGTGTTTGAAAATAAGGGGGAGCATTATTTCGTCTGGAGCGAAAAGGTAGGCGTGGGCAAGCAGATCGCCAACCTCTACATCGCCCACATGAGTTCCCCCACAAGCCTGGACTCCGTCCAGGTCCAGCTCACAACGCCGGACTACGACTGGGAGCGCCACGGCTTCTGGGTCAACGAGGGCGCCTCCGTCCTCCACCACAACGGCAAGATCTATCTGACCTACTCCGCCTCCGAGACGGGCGTCAAATACTGCATGGGTATGCTCACCGCCGACGAAAACGCCGACCTGCTGGATCCCCTGAGCTGGAAAAAGGAGCGTTGGCCCGTCCTGCAAAGCTCCTATGAGCATGGCATCTACGGCCCCGGCCACAACTCCTTCACCGTGGACGAGCAGGGCCGGGATATCATGGTCTACCACGCCCGCACCGAGGTGGAGATCGTGGGCAACCCCCTCTACAACCCCAACCGCCACGCCATGCTGATGCGTATCCGTTACGACAGCGACGGCAGGCCGGTGTTCAGCTTTGATGATTGAGGTGAATAGCATGACCACTGTAAAAATCAACGAGAATTCCCCCCAAAGCACCATCGCCCCGGAGATCTACGGCCATTTTTCCGAGCATCTGGGCCGGTGCGTCTATGAGGGCATCTTTGTCCGGCCCGACTCCGGCATTCCCAACGTCAACGGTATGCGTACCGACGTGGTGGAGGCCCTGCGGGAGCTTCAGGTTCCCGTCCTGCGCTGGCCCGGCGGGTGCTTCGCCGACGAGTACCACTGGATGGACGGCATCGGCCCCAAAGAGACGAGGAAAAAGATGATCAACACCCACTGGGGCGGGGTCACCGAGGACAACTCCTTCGGCACCCATGAGTACTTTGAGCTTTGCCGCCAGCTGGGGTGCAAGACCTACGTCAACGGCAACGTGGGCTCCGGCACCGTCCGGGAGATGAGCGAGTGGGTGGAGTATATGACCTTCCCCGGCCTTTCCCCCATGGCGGAGCTGCGGGCGAAAAACGGCCACCCCGACCCCTGGCGGGTGGACTATTTCGGCGTGGGCAACGAGAACTGGGGCTGCGGCGGCAACATGACGCCGGAGTACTACGCCAACCTCTACCGCCGCTACCAGACCTACGTCCGCCACTACGACAACGCCGCGCCCCTCAAGAAGATCTGCTGCGGGGCCAACGTGGACGACGACAACTGGACGGAGAACGTCCTGCGCACCTGCTTCAAATTCCCCCAGCCCGAGGAGGCCCACGGCTTCATGGACGGGCTGAGCCTGCACTATTACGTCCACCCGGGCGGGTGGAAGCACAAGGGCAGCGCCCTGGACTTTGACGAGAACGTTTATTACACCACCATGAAAAAGGCCCTCTATATGGAGGAGCTTATCAACCTCCACGGGGCCGTCATGGACAGATACGACCCGGAGAAGAAGATCGGCATGATCGTGGACGAGTGGGGCAGCTGGTACGACGTGGAGCCGGGGACGAACCCGGGCTTCCTCTACCAGCAGAACACCGTGCGTGACGCGCTGATCGCGGCGGTGACGCTGAACATCTTCAACAACCACTCCGACCGGGTGAAGATGGCCTGCCTTGCCCAGATGGTCAACGTCCTCCAGGCGGTGATCCTCACGGAAGGCCCCAAGATGCTCCTGACGCCCACCTACCACGTGATGCACATGTATAAGGGCCACCAGGGCGGCAGCCTCCTGCCCACCCAGATCGTGAACGGCGGCACCGTGGGGACGGGGGAGAGCGTCGTCCCCCGGCTCAACGTCTCCGCCTCCCGGAAGGACGGTGCCGTTACCGTCACCGCGGCCAACCTCTCCTTGACGGAGGCGGCCCAGGTAACGCTCAGCTTCCAACGGCTCAGCCCCTCCCAGGTCAAGGCCGTGATCCTCTCCGGCGAGGTACACGCCCACAACACCTTCGACGACCCCAACGCCGTCACGGAGCGGCCTCTGGAGACGGCCGCCCGGGGCAATACCGTCACCCTCACCCTTCCCGCCTGCGGCGTGGCGGCTGTCACGGTCAAATAAACTCTTTATCTGAATCCCACTTTATTAATCCCCATTAATCCCCGCTTTTTTAAACCGCGATAAAATCATCACATACAAATAAGGAGGTCACAGCAATGGATATGTACGCAAAGGAATTCTGGTTCGTGGTGGGCAGTCAGTTCCTCTACGGCCCGGAGGTGCTGGACACCGTCGCCCAGCGCGCCGCCGAGATGGCGGACTGGTGGAACAAAAGCGGCTCCCTGCCCTGCAAGGTGGTCTACAAAGGCACCGTCAAGACCGACGGCGAGATCACCAAGACCATGAAGGCCGCCAACGCCGACGATGCCTGCGCCGGTATCATCACCTGGTGCCACACCTTCTCCCCCAGCAAAATGTGGATCCACGGCTTTGATCTTCTGCAAAAGCCCTACTGCCACCTGGCCACCCAGTATAACCGCAATATCCCTGATCTTGAGATCGACATGGACTTCATGAATCTGAACCAGGCCGCCCACGGGGATCGGGAACACGGCTTCATCGGGGCGCGTATGCGCCTGCCCCGGAAGATCATCGCCGGTTACTGGCAGGACAAGCCCGTACTTGACGAGCTTTCCGCCTGGATGCGCTCCGCCATCGGTTACGCCTTCTCCCATGAGCTGAAGATCATTCGCTTCGGCGACAATATGCGGGAGGTGGCCGTCACCGAGGGCGACAAGGTGGAGACGCACATCAAGCTTGGCTGGCAGGTGGACTACTGGCCCGTGGGCCATTTGGTGGAGACCATGAACGCCGTCACCGAGGCCCAGGTGGACGCCAAGATGGCGGAGTATGAGAGCCGCTACACCATGGACACCGCGGATATCGCCACCGTGCGCTATCAGGCCCGGGAGGAGATCGCCATGCGGACGATTTTGGAGCGGGAGGGCGCTTCCGCCTTCTCCAACAACTTCCAGGATCTCTACGGCATGGAGCAGCTCCCCGGCCTTGCCACCCAGAACATGATGGCCGACGGCTGCGGCTACGGCGGCGAGGGCGACTGGAAGACCGCCGGTATGACCGCCATCATGAAGGCCATGGCCAAGGGCCTGCCCGGCGGCACCGTCTTTATGGAGGACTACACCTACGATCTGGAACCCGGTAAGGAGGTCTCCCTGGGGGCGCATATGCTGGAGGTCTGCCCCTCCATCGCCGCGCAAAAACCCAAGATCCAGGTACACCCCCTGGGCATCGGCGACCGCCAGCCCCCCGCGCGCCTTGTGTTCGAGGGCAAGGAGGGCCCCGGCATCGTGGCTACGCTCATCGACATGGGCGGCCGCCTGCGCCTTTTGATCCAGGATATCGAGGTCATCAAGCCCATTTACGAGATGCCCAACCTGCCCGTGGCCCGGGTCATGTGGAAGGCCGCCCCGGATCTGCTCACCGGCGTCAAGTGCTGGATCCTGTCCGGCGGCGCCCACCACACCGTCCTCAGCACCGCTGTCACCGCCGAGATGATGATCGACTGGGCGCGTATGATGGAGATCGAGTGCGTCCACATCACCAAGGACACCCGGCCCGAGGAGCTGGAAAAGGAGCTTTTCTACAACGACGTCGCCTGGAAGCTGAAAAATATCTGAGAAGTACCGTCTTTTGGCCGTGGGAGTCTTTTCCTTCCACGGCCTGAGCTGCTTGAAAGGGGAGGAATCAATATGGCAATCCAGCTTAAAAAGGACTTCACCGGCGTGGTCTATTCCCCCCGGCGGGAGGAGGTCTACGGCAACGGCGGCGGGGTGCTGTACCCGCGCCCCATCGAACTCCACCACGCGGGGGAGGACAACGGCCTTGTGCTGGCCGCCTTTGACCACTACACCGTCAAGGAGCCGCCGGTGACGCCCATCTACGCCTCCCGGGACGGGGGAAAGACCTGGGAATTTTACAGCCAGGTGGAGGACACCAAAAACGGCTACGGCCTTCGGTTCCAGCCGGTGCTTCTGGAGCTGGACCGGGACGTGGCCGATCTGCCCGCCGGGACGCTGGTTTTTTCCGCCAACTCCATTCCTTTGACCTTTGAGGTCACCGAGCTTCTCTTTTTCATCAGCCGCGACCACGGCAGGACCTGGGAGTACCGCTCCACGGTCTGCGCCGGAGGCCCGCCGGTGGAGCAGAATTGGGACGCCCTGGGCCCCGTATGGGAACCCTTCATCTACCTGAACGCCGACGGGGACATCACCGTTATCTACACCGACGAGCGCCCCCACACGGATCGCCGCCTGAACCAGACCCTGGCCCTCCAGGTGTCCAAGGACGGCGGGCTGACCTGGGGGGAGGAGAGATTCGTCACCGCCGTCCCCGACGGGTTCTCCCGGCCCGGTATGGCCATCGTGACGAAGCTCCCCAACGGCCAGTATTTCGTCTGCTACGAGTGCGTCAATTTTAAAGACTCCCTTTTCCCGCCCTGCGAGGTGCATTTCAAGCTCTCCCCGGACGGGGTGGACTGGGGCGACCCCGCCGATCTGGGCGAAGTGGCCAAGACCGAGGACGGGTTCTACCTGGGGAGTATGCCCTACTGCCTGTGGATCCCCCAGGGCGGCCCCAACGGGACGATCATTCTCTCCAGCAAGAAGGACTCCGGCCCCGTGGGCCTGCGGGAACCAGGCTGGTTCCTGGTCAACTACGACCTGGCCCGCGGCCCCTGGGAGAAGCTCCCCATGCTTGTGACCTACGACTCCCGTATGCACCAGGCCGGTTGGAGCATGGGCATGTGTACCGTGGAGGACGGCAAGCGCCTTTTGCAGCTTTGCCCCTCCCAGATGGACACCCGTATGCTCCAGATAAGCTACGGCCTGGCGGATATCCTGGAGAAATAGACCCCGAGTCTGTAAAACAGTCAATAAATAATCATCAAGAAGGAGTGTTGACCCTATGGATCTGAAAAAGACCGCGCTGGGCATCGAGCTCGGCTCCACCCGCATCAAGGCGGTACTCATCGACGAAAACCATATCCCCGTGGCCTCCGGCGACCACGAGTGGGAGAACCGGCTGGTGAACGGCGTCTGGACCTACTCCATGGACGCCATTCACCAGGGCCTGCGGGCCTGCTACGCCGGTCTCAAGAAGGACGTGAAGGCCAAATTCGGCGTAGAGCTTACCACGGTGGGGGCCATCGGCGTCTCCGCCATGATGCACGGCTATTTGCCCTTTGACAAGGACATGAACCAGCTGGCGGAGTTCCGCACCTGGCGCAACACCATCACCGGCCAGGCCGCCGAGGAGCTGACCAGGCTCTTTGGCTTCAATATCCCCCAGCGGTGGAGCATCGCCCATCTCTACCAGGCCATTTTGAACGGCGAGGAGCATCTGCCGCGCCTGGCGCACCTGACCACCCTGGCCGGGTATATCCACTACGAGCTGACGGGCCGCCACGTCATGGGCGTGGGCGAGGCCGCCGGTATGTTCCCCATCGACAGCGCCAAGAACGACTATGACCAGCGCATGGTGGATCTGTTCGACGCCCTGACGGAGTTCAAGGGCTACGACTGGAAGCTCCGGGACGTTCTGCCGGAGGTGCTTACGGCCGGGGAGAACGCGGGTATGCTCACCGCCTCCGGGGCGCTGTTCCTGGATCCCACCGGCGAGCTTGTCCCCGGGATCCCCGTGGCCCCCTGCGAGGGCGACGCCGGTACCGGCATGGCCGCCACCAACTCCGTGCGGGTGGGTACAGGCAACGTCTCCGCCGGTACGTCGGACTTCGCCATGGTGGTGGTGGACAAGCCCCTGGGCGTCCACCGGGAGATCGACATGGTCACCACCCCCGCCGGAGCGCCGGTGGCGATGGTACACTGCAACAACTGCACCAGCGATATCAACGCCTGGGTGGGCCTGTTCGCGGACTTCGCCGCGTCCGCCGGCTTCCAGATGGACCGGGGCGACCTCTTCACCCTGCTCTTCAAAAAGGCCATGGAGGGCGACCCGGACTGCGGCGGGCTTCTCAGCTACAACTACTTCTCCGGCGAGGGCGTCACCGATCTTGACCAGGGCCGTCCCCTCTTTGTCAGGACGCCGGACGCCAAGGTGACCCTGGCCAATTTCATGCGGACGCACCTGCTGTCCGCCCTGGCTACCTTGAAGATCGGCCTGGATATCCTGACGGGGGAGGAGAAGGTACGCATCGACAAGCTTTACGGCCACGGCGGCTTCTTCAAGACCCCCGGCGTGGGCCAGACCATGCTCTCCGCCGCCGCGGGCGTACCCGTCTCCGTCATGGAAACGGCCGGGGAGGGCGGCCCCTACGGCATGGCGCTGCTGGCCGCCTATATGATCTGGAAAAAGCCCGGGGAGGCCCTGGACGACTACCTGGAGTCCCGGGTGTTCGCCTCCGCCCGCTCCACCACGCTGATGGCCGGTAAGGCCGACGTGGACGGCTTCAACGCCTTCCTGGACAAGTATAAGGCGGCCCTCCCGGTGGAGCGGCTGTCCACCCAGGTGCTGTGAGGGAGGCTCCCGCCCTCCTCCCGGCCTGGAGACAACACCCCTGGCGGCTCCTGCTTTTCGACCTGGACGACACCCTTTTGCGCTCTGACAAGACGATCCCGCCCCGTACCCTGGCGGCGCTCCGCCGTATCAGCGGGGCCGGTTCCGCCCTGGTGGGCGTGTCCACCTCCAGAAGCGAGGTGAACGCGGAGGTCTTTACCCGGGAACTGCGGCCCAACGTGCTGATCACCAGCGCCGGGGCCCACGTCCGGGCGGGGGAGAGGGTGATCTTCACATCTCCCTTTACATCGGCGGAAACAGGGAGTATAATAGGAAAAGTAAGGGAGCTTGCGGGCCGGGACGCCCTTTTGGACGCGGACACCCCCGGCGCCCACTACCGCAACTACCCGGTCACCGAACACGCCTTCGCCGCGGGGTTCGAGGACTGTGTGGAGACGGATTTTACGCGCCTGCCCGAAGACCCGCTGATGATCTGCGCCAAGCTGGAGTCGGACAGCATGGCCCAGGCGCTCCGGGAGGCCCTGCCCTTTGCGGACGTGGGCCGGTTCGTCAACTCCCGCTGGCACAAGATCACCAAAAAGGGCGTCACCAAGGCCGTGGGCATCGAAAAGCTCTGCAAGGCCCTGGAAATAAGCCCCGGGGACATTATCGCCTTCGGCGACGATCTGGCCGATGTGGAGATGCTGTCCCTTGCCGGTCTGGGCGTGGCTATGGGCAACGCCGTGCCGGAGGTGAAGGCCGCCGCCGACACGGTCATCGGCGACAACGACTCCGACGCCATCGCGGACTTTCTGGAAAAGCTCTTTCCATGAACATAAACACATAAAGGAGAGATCCCCATGCTTGAAGAACTGAAACAGCAGGTTCTGGAGGCCAACCTGCTTCTCCCCAAACACGGCCTCGTCACCTTCACCTGGGGCAACGTCTCCGGCATCGACCGGGAGCGGGGCCTGGTGGTCATCAAGCCCTCCGGCGTGGAGTACGACGGCATGAAGGCCGAGGACATGGTGGTGGTGGATCTGAACGGCAACCGGGTGGAGGGGCGCTATAAGCCCTCCTCCGACACGCCCACCCATGTGGCCCTCTACAAAGCGTTCCCCGCCCTGGGCGGCATCGTCCACACCCACTCCCGCTGGGCCACGTCCTTCGCCCAGGCCGGACGGGGGATCCAGCCCTTCGGCACCACCCAGGGGGACTATTTTTACGGCGAGATCCCCTGCACCCGCCGCATGACCCCGGAGGAGATCGCGGGGGAGTACGAGCTGGAGACGGGCAACGTTATCATCGAGACCTTTGTCAAGCGGGATATCTCCCCCGCGGACATTCCGGCGGTGCTGGTCTGCTCCCACGGCCCCTTCGCCTGGGGGACCGACCCCATGAACGCCGTCCACAACGCCGTGGTGCTGGAGGAGGTGGCCTTTATGGCCTTCCACGCCATGGCCCTGACCCCCGGCCTGCCCCCGATGCAGCAGGAGCTTTTGGATAAGCACTATCTCAGAAAGCACGGGGCCAACGCCTACTACGGACAAAACTGAGGAGGAAGAAAACCGCAATGACTGATCTGGAAAAGAAAGAGCTTGCCATCAAGGCCACCAAGGTGCGCATGGGCGTGATCGAGGGTACCCACGCGGCCAAGGCCGGTCACCCCGGCGGAAGTCTCTCCGCCGCCGATATGTTCACCTACCTCTACTTCAAGGAGCTGAACATCGACCCCGCCGACCCCAAAAATCCTGACCGGGACCGGTTCGTGCTGAGCAAGGGCCACACCGCCCCCGGCCTCTACGCCGCCCTGGCGCTGCGGGGCTTCTTCCCCTGGGAGGATCTGAAGACCCTCCGGCAGATCGGGAGCCACCTGCAGGGCCACCCCAATATGAACCTGACCCCCGGCGTGGATATGTCTACCGGCTCTCTGGGCCAGGGCGTCTCCTGCGCCGCCGGTATGGCCAAGGCCGCCAAATATATGGGCAAGACCTGCCGGGTCTACACCCTTCTGGGGGACGGCGAGATCGAGGAGGGCCAGGTCTGGGAGGCCTTTATGTTCGCCGCCAACTATAAGCTGGACAACTTCGTGGCCATCATCGACAAGAACGGCCTTCAGATCGACGGGCCGACCCGCGACGTGATGGATTCCGGCGATATCGCCGCCAAGCTCCGGGCCTTCGGCTTTGAGGTCATGGAGATCAACGGCCACGACTTTGACGAGATAGAGGCCGCCTTTACGAAGGCCCGGGAGACAAAGGGCAAGCCCTTTGGCATCGTGATGCACACCGTCAAGGGTACCGGCGTCAGCTACATGACCAACAGCGTGGAGTGGCACGGCAAAGCGCCCAACGACGCGGAGTATGAGATCGCCATGAACGAATTGAACGCGCATTTAGCGGAACTGGAGGCGAAATAAGATGGCAGACGTAAAGAAAATGGCAACCCGCGACGCCTACGGCCAGGCGCTGGCCAAGCTGGGCGCGGAGAAGTCCGACCTGGTGGTTTTCGAGGCCGACCTGGCCGCCGCCACCAAGACGGGCGTATTCAGAAAGGCGTTCCCCGACAGGCATTTTGAGTGCGGCATCGCCGAGGGCAACATGATGGCTGTGGCCGCCGGAGCGGCCAGCATGGGCCTTGTCCCCTTCGCCAGCTCCTTCGCCATGTTCGCCGCCGGGCGGGCCTTCGAGCAGGTGCGCAACTCCATCGGCTACCCCCACCTGAACGTGAAGATCGGCGCTACCCACGGCGGCATCTCCGTGGGCGAGGACGGCGCGTCCCACCAGTGCTGCGAGGACTTCGCCCTGATGCGCTCCATTCCCGGCATGGTGGTGCTGTGTCCAAGTGACGCGGTGGAGGCCGAGGCCGCCGTCCGCGCCGCCTATGAGCATCAGGGCCCCGTTTACCTGCGGTTCGGGCGCCTGGCGATCCCCGTTTTCCACGACGAGAATACCTTCAAGTTTGAGATCGGCAAGGGCGAGACGCTCCGGGAGGGCGACGATGTGGCCATCATCGCCACGGGCCTGATGGTCTACGAGGCCCTGGAGGCCGCCGACGCCCTGAAGGCGGAGGGCGTCAACGCTCGGGTCATCAACCTGTGCACCGTCAAGCCCCTGGACAACGAGATCGTCCTGAAAGCCGCCCGGGAGTGCGGCAAGATCGTCACCGCCGAGGAACACAGCGTCATCGGCGGGCTGGGCGAGGCCGTCTGCGCCGTGGTGGCCGAGTCCGGCGTCCCCTGCAAGGTCAAGCGCGTGGGCGTCAACGACGAGTTCGGCCATTCCGGCCCCGCCGTCCCCCTGCTGAAGCAGTTCGGCCTTTCGGCGGAGAACATCGTGAAGGTGGTAAAGGAGCTTTAAGACCCGGTACGCGGGCGGGTTTGGAACCCGCCCCTACGGCAAAAACGGACATTGCCCGTAGGGGAGGGGCCGTGACCCTCCCGTTCTCACGAACAAGGCAAATCAAATAATTACTTTAGGAGGAATATACAATGAAACTCTTCATCGACACCGCCCATGTGGAGGATATCCGCAAGGCAAACGATCTGGGCGTCATCTGCGGCGTCACCACCAACCCCAGCCTTATCGCCAAGGAGGGCCGGGACTTCAAGGAAGTCATCAAGGAGATCACCTCCATCGTGGACGGCCCCATCTCCGGGGAGGTCAAGGCCACCACCACCGACGCCGAGGGCATGATCCGGGAGGGCCGCGACATCGCCGCCATTCACCCCAATATGGTGGTGAAGATCCCCATGACCGCCGAGGGCCTCAAGGCCGTGAAGGTGCTTCATTCCGAGGGCATCAAGACCAACGTGACCCTGGTGTTCACCGCCAACCAGGCGCTTCTGGCCGCCCGGGCCGGAGCCACCTACGTCAGTCCCTTCCTGGGCCGTCTGGACGACATCTCCACCGAGGGCGTGGCGCTCATCGAGGACATCGTCACCATCTTTGACAACTACGGCTTCGACACCGAGATCATCTGCGCCTCCATCCGCAACCCCATTCACGTGACCCAGTGCGCCCTGGCCGGCGCCCATATCGCCACCATTCCGTACAGCGTCATCGAGCAGATGCTCCATCACCCCCTGACCGACGCCGGTATCGAGAAGTTCAAGAAGGACTACATCGCCGTTTTCGGCGAGTGATCGCCCACTGTGCTTTGCATTATACCATCGGGAAAAGTATATGTCAAGCATAAATTTTAGATAATTTTAATTATTTCTACTTTGCACAAAAATGCCGGACAGGAAAAGCCTCCTGTTCGGCATTTTGTATAAAGGGGGGGTGGAACGACAGGCGAAGTAAAGAAAAGCTCTCCCGTAAGCCGTAGGGGCCGGACACTGTCCGGCCCGCCTTACGACTTACGAAAAATCTATCTTCATACGCCGTACGGGCCGCCGCCCACGGCGGCCCACCGAAATACTGAAAAGCTACCCCATAAGTTGTAGGGGCCGCCTCTCTTGGCGGCCCGCTATTGGAATACGCGGCGGAGCCGCAACCTTTTTGGGACGGCGGTATCGTAATTCGATTGGCGGGCCGGCCGGGTGTCCGGCCCGTACGGGAGTTGGTGCGTTGGGGGGAACAAAATGGTATGGGGAAATCGTTGCGTATGACGTGGGCCGCCGTGGGCGGCGGCCCGTACAGCGTTGAAAGAAAGATTTCCAGAAATACGGGCGGGCAGCATTGGGGGCCCCATCGGGCCGTTGCCCGATGGGGGAAGGAGGAGCGAACCGTGCGCCTGAGCGTTCCCGCCACGCGGGGACGCGAGGTTAAGCCGGTTCCGCGACGACGCGTCCGGCCCGTGTGGGGAAAGCTTAGTATTCCGCTCAGAACAGCCACAGCGCGGCGTGGGGGAAGTCCAGGAGGGACAACTGTTCCGAAAGGATCTGACTGCCGATTACGCCGTCTACCTGGACGCGCTCACGAATCTGGGAGATGTCCATAAACACGGCGTTGATATTTCGGTATTTGCGCGTCCCGGCGGTGATCTCCGAAATGACATAGACCCCCGGAGAATCCGGCAGGGGAGTTGCCTCCACCTTATCCGCCAGATCGCCGGACAGCAGGCATGTGTTGGCCCCCGTGTCCAGGACAAACCGGCGCGCCGCCCCGTTGACCGCCAGCGTAACGACCGGCAGCGCCTCTTTGGACAGCGGCAGCTTTTCCGCGCCGTCGGTACTGATATCGGGCGAGACGGTCAGGACGGACTTCTGATAGTCCAGCAGAACAGGCACATCGCCCAGGGCCTCCATGCCGATAGAGCCGAGTAGGCGAAGTTCCGGCTCGAAGGTTCTCAGGCTGTTTTCCACATAGGCCGCATCCATGCAGATCACAGAAAGGTCGTTTACCGTGAACGGCCCGAAGGTGAGCTCCCGAAGCTTTGCCTCCGACGCGGCTTTGACCGCCATTTTCTCATTGAAGACAGCGACCTCCTTCGCCTCACCCGCAAGCTCGGAAAAATAGGCGCTGTTCACCGTCGTCTGCATGGCGCCGGTGTCAAAGGCGAACCACCCCTCGACCCCGTCGGCACGGGCGGGCAGAAGTATGATCCCAGCCAGATTTTTGAATTCAATGGATTCCATTTTTTACTCTCCTGTAAAACAGATTGATGTCCCCTGGCGGCCCGTAGACATACGCAATAGCTTCCGATTTTTGCGTTTATTTCGTACAAAGATTCCGTAGGGGTCGCCCTCCCGGGCGACCCGTCCACCGTTGATTGACAGCCCGGATATTGACGGGGACGGGCCGCCGGGGACGGCGGCCCCTACGGGCGCATCATACATAATGCACCGGGAATTCGGCGGGCCGCCAAGAGAGGCGGCCCCTACAAGCTCTGATGAAAGATTTTGCGAAAATAACGCATAAATTTTCTTTAAAAGCCGTAGGGGCGGGTTCAAAACCCGCCCGTAATGGGATAGGCGGCGGGGCCGCAACCTTTATGGCGCGGGGTTATTTCCCGAAATCCACATTGATATCCCCGGAGAGGGCTTTTATACGTACGTGGTTGGGACCGGAGAGGGCGGCGCCGCCGATGTGGACGTCGCCGCTGGTACTGCGGGCCACCACGGTGTAGAGGGACTCCGGGCCGGGGAGGGACAAATCTATATCGCCGCTGACGGTATCCAGGGTGATTTCCGGGCAGGGGACGTCCAGATCAGCGGAGATATCCCCGCTGACGGCCCCGGCTGTCAGCCGCTCCGACGGCAGGACGCGCTCTAAGTCCACGTCGCCGCTGGCCGATCTGGCGGTGAGGGAGCCGCAGCGGATATCCGAAAGCTCCACGTCGCCGCTGGCGGAGGAGAGGGAAATCTCCGGGGCGGTGAGTCTCGCCCCGTCCACATCGCCGCTGGCGGAGGAGGCGCTGAGGCGGCCCTCCGCCTCCACGTCCCGCAGCTCCACGTCGCCACTGGCCAGGGCGGCGGACAGGGAGGCCAGACGCACCCGCTCCGCCGTCAGGTTCCCGGAGGCGGTGTTGACGCTGACGGCCACAGGGGCGGCGGTGGGGAGCAGGAGCTTCAGGGAGGCGTTCTCCGTAAAGAAGCCGAAGTCCGGCTTGGTGAAGGAAAATTTCATGCCGAAGATGTCAAAATGGAGCTGCTCCGGCGGGGTGGTTTTCCGGCTGCGGCGGATCGTGACGGTGTTCTCGCCGGTGATGTCATAGCGCCACCGGCCGCCGGAGGGGTATTCCAGATGTACCTGCCCGTCGGGCGAGGGGAGGAGATGTACGTCCAGGGAGGTGTCGAAGATCTCGAACCTGGTGGAGAGCGCCGGGTCAAAGTCCCGCCGCGCCGTGTCCCCCGGGGGGACGTCCTCCTGGGGGCGGCCCTGCGGCTCCTGCTCCCAGGCGTCTTTGACGCCCCTGATGATCTCGTCCAGATCCCCCAGGGCCGCTACGGCCTCCTCCTCGGTCATGCCGTCCTCCACCCGGTCGTCGATGGCCTGGTCGTAAAAGGCCACCACCCGGCGGATCTCGTCGGGATCCGCCTGAAAACGCAGGCCCTGACAGAGCTTATCCAGAAATTCCGCTTTATTCATGGTGAGTTCCTCCTTCTGATACGGTATGTGACGTGGAACGAATGTACTCATAGGCACGGGTGACTTCCTCCCACTCGGTGAGGAACGACGTGATCCGTTGACGGCCCGCCGTAGTGATGGCGTAATACTTGCGGAGCCGGCCGTTGTGTTCGCGGCTGGTCACCGTCAGCGCCCCGGAACCCTCCAGGCGCTTTAAGATGGGGTACAGGGTCGATTCGCTCATGGCGATAAAGGGGGAGATGTCCTTGATGATCTGATAGCCGTAGGATTCCCCCTCACACAGCGCCGTCAGAACACAGACCTCTAAGATCCCGCGCCGTAACTGTGCGTCCATCTGCATACCTCCTTTCACAGAATACTATACAACACATAGTATAATGTGTCAAGGGGGATTTTGCGGGTTTTTGGTTTTTTCCCGGAGGGCGGGGCGGGGAGAAATTTTAAAAAACCTATTTTCAAACGGGGGAGTTTGTGCTATACTGATGTTTAATTCGCCAAACAATGGAGGGTAACATATGAATGAGATCTTGAAGCTCCTGGAGGAAGACAGCCGTTACACGCCCGCCCAGATCGCCGCCATGACCGGCAAAGACGAGCAGTACGTCCGGGACACCGTGAAGCGGTGCGAGGAGGAGCATATCATCAACGGGTACACCACCCTGGTGGACTGGGACAGAACCAGCGAGGAGGCGGTCACCGCCTTCATTGAGGTGAAGATCACCCCCCAGCGGGACGATGGTTATGACCGCATCGCCCGGCGCATCTACCAGTACGACGAGGTGGAGAGCCTTTATCTGATGAGCGGCAGCTTTGACTTTTCGGTGATCGTCACGGGCAAGTCCCTCAGGGAAGTGTCCCGGTTCGTGGCCGAGAAGCTGGCCCCCATCGAGGGCGTTATCAGCACCGCCACCCACTTCATCATGAAGCGGTATAAGGATAAGCACAGGGCTTTTTTGGTGGAGCCTGAGCAGGAGGAGCGGACGCTGTTTGTATGATGGACTATGAAAAGCTTATGTCCGAAAAAGTCCGTACCCTCCAGCCCTCGGGCATACGGAAGTTTTTCGACATTCTGGACACCATGAAGGGCGCCATCTCCCTGGGGATCGGCGAGCCGGATTTTGTGACCCCCTGGCATATCCGGGAGGCCGGGGTATATTCCTTGGAGCAGGGCTTTACCAAATATACCTCCAACGCGGGCCTGATCCGTCTGCGGGAGGCGGTGTCGGACTATTTAAAGCGCCGGTTCGATATCCGCTTCGACCCGGCCCAGGTGTTCATCACCGTGGGCGGCTCCGAGGCCATTGACCTGTGCATCCGCGCCATGCTGAACCCCGGCGACGAGGTCATTATCCCAGTGCCCAGCTTCGTCTGCTACGGGCCGCTGGTGACCATGGCGGGCGGCGTGCCTGTCTATGTGGAGACGAAGGCGGAGAACGAGTTCAAGCTCACCGCCGGGGAGCTGCGGGAGGCCATTACCCCCCGGACGAAGCTCCTGGTCCTGCCGTACCCCAATAATCCCACCGGGGGGATCCTGGAGCGGGAGGATCTGGAGGCCATTGCCGACGTCCTGCGGGGGACGGAAATCATGGTGCTGTCCGACGAGATCTACGCCGAGCTGACCTACGGCCAGCGCCACGTCTCCCCCTGCAATATCCCGGAGCTTTATGAGCGCACCCTGCTTGTCAACGGCTTCTCCAAGGCCTACGCCATGACCGGCTGGCGGCTGGGGTACGTCTGCGGCCCCGCGCCCATCATGAAGCAGATGCTGAAGATCCACCAGTACGGCATCATGTCCGCCCCCACCACCAGCCAGTACGCCGCCATCGAGGCGCTGCGGTGCGGCGACGGGGATATCGAGACGATGCGGGAGAGCTACGACAGACGCCGCAAGCTCATGCTGAAGGGCCTGAGGGAGCTGGGGCTGACCTGCTTTGAGCCGCGGGGGGCCTTTTATATGTTCCCGAAGATCGCCGGGTTTGGCCTGACCTCCGACGAGTTCTGCACCAGGTTCCTCCAGGAAGAGAAGGTGGCCATTATCCCCGGGACGGCCTTCGGCCCGGGCGGGGAGGGGTTCACCCGCATCTGCTACGCCTCCAGCGTGGAGAATATCGAGACGGCCCTGGAGCGCCTGGGGAGCTTCCTGGGCCGCCTGCGGGGCTGACGCCATGAGAAGGCTCACCGTGGAGGCCCACGCCAAGCTGAATCTGACCCTGGACGTGGGGGAGAAAAGACAGGACGGTTACCATAACATGGAGATGGTGATGCAGTCCGTGTCCCTCCACGATACAGTTGACATAACATTAACCGATGAGAAAACGGTAAAAGTTATGTCTACTGACCCGGCGCTGCCGACTGATTTACATAATCTTGCCGGAAAGGCGGCCAAGACGTTCTTTGATTATGTTAACTTGCCCAACAAAGGCGTTGATGTTTACATAACCAAGAGAATCCCCGACAGGGCCGGAATGGCCGGGGGGAGCGCCGACGCCGCGGCGGTGATCCGGGGGCTTGATGAGCTTACAGGGACACGGCTCTCCCCGGGGGAGCTTTGTGATATCGGGGCCTTGGTGGGTTCCGACGTACCCTTTTGCCTTATGGGCGGCACCGCCCTGGCCCGTGGACGGGGGGAACTGCTCACGCCGCTGGCCCCCATGCCGGCGTGCGGTATCCTCATTGTGAAGCCCGCCTTTTCCGTGTCCACACCGGCGCTGTTCGCGGCGCTGGACGGGAGTAAAGTAGGGGCGCGGCCCGATACCCGGGGGGCTGTGGAGGCGCTGCGCGCCGGGGATCTGGAGGCCCTGGCGGGGCGCATGGTCAATGTCTTTGAGGAGGTATTGCCGGAGGAGGAGCGGCGGACGGTGGTTGACATAAAATCTGCCCTTGTGGCCGCCGGTGTCCTGGGGGCCTGCATGACCGGCACCGGCTCCGCCGTTTTCGGGGTTTTCCCGACGCTTAAGGCCGCCCAGGGGGCCGATTTGAGCCGGTTTGGCGTCACCTTTGCTGTGTCTCCCACAAAAAGCCTCTTTTAAGTGAATAAATTCGGAAAAATCGGGCAATGATATGCACACGCGGCATACATTGCCCGATCTTATTTCCGTGAGGTACTGACTATGAGGCTCAAAGCTTGGGAGATCGCCCTGATATGCGCTTTTTTGTCCGTTTTTGTGTGCGGCTTTTCCCTCCGGCGGGAGGAGGCGGCGCTGTCCGATAAGCTGGTGCGGCTCCATGTGGTGGCTAATTCCGATTCCGAGGCCGACCAGGCGCTGAAGCTCCGGGTACGGGACGCGGTGCTGGAGTATCTGCGGCCCCGGCTGGAGGGCGTGGAGGACGCGGCGGGGGCCCGCCGGGTCATTGAGGACAGCCTGGAGGGCATCGTCGAGGCCGCCGGGTCGGTGATGGACGGGGAGGGCGTTGGGTACGGCGCCGCCGCGACCTTGTGCCGGGAGAGCTTTCCCACCACCCAGTACGACAGCTTCGCCCTGCCGGCGGGGGAATATCTGTCTCTGCGGGTAAAACTGGGGGAGGCCGCCGGTCACAACTGGTGGTGCGTGGTGTTCCCGCCTATCTGCGACGCCGGGATCATCGACACCGGCACCGCCGACGCCATCGGCCTTTCCGGGGAGGAGACAAGGCTGATCACCGCCGACGGGCCGGGGTATGTGGTGAAGTTTCGCCTGATGGAGTGGATCGGCTCCTTCCTCTCCCTGTTCAAATGACGGTTAGTTGACATAAAAAATCCCACCACACGGTGGGATTTTTTATGTCAACTATTGGGTATATGGCGGGAGATTAGTGTTATGTCAACTAAAACAGCTTCGCGTAGTAGTCCTCGCTGACGATGAGCTTGGCGTATTTGATCTTGCCGCTGACCAGCTTTTTGACGCTGGAGACGTAAGAATCGTCTACGGTGATACCCTCGTTGGGGGTGAACTGGCCGGTGACGGCGTCGTAGACCCCGGCGGCGGTGATCCAGCTGTTGCCCTGGCCGTGGTTGTTGGCGAAGATGACCAGGGGCATGCAGCTGGAGTATTTGTCCGGCTCATAGTTGGTGGCGAAGATGTCCCGGCCGGAGTAGAGGCGGGAGTCGTAGGGCAGGCCAAAGAGGTTCGCCAGGGTGGGTACCAGGTCGCAGGAGTAGCAGGGGGTGTCCACGGCGACAGGCTCCGTGATGGAGGGCGACCACATGATGAGGGTGGTCTTGTAGCGGGAGACGTCCGTCTCCGTGTCCACCACGCCCCGCAGCTCGTTGTAGTAGTCGTAGTCGTCGGTGAGCATACGGTAGGGGTAGTGGTCGGTGCTGAGGACGATGAGGGTGTCGTCGGCGATGCCGGCGCTTTCCAGCTTCTCCACCAGGTATTTCATACCGGCCTCCAGCTCCAGGTTGGCGGCGATGTACGCCTGAACCACGGGGGAGGCGTCGGGGTAGGCGGCCTCGGCGGCGGCCCTGTTTTTGCGGGACATATCGTTGTTGGCCCAGGTCCAGACGGAGTGGGCGCTGACGGACATGTAGTAGGTGTGGAAGGGCGTGCCGGTCTTGAGGTACTCGTCGATATACTTGTCCGCCGTCACTTGCATGAGGGTCAGATCGGACTTGGGGAAATCGTCGATCTCGTCCTGGGGCCAGTCCAGCTTCTGCCCGTTAACGCCGCCGTCAAAGGTGTAGTAGTCGTAGCCGAAGTCCTTGATATACTCGTTGCGGCGGTAGAAGGTGTATTTGTGGTTGTGGTAGGCGTTGACATTGTACCCGGCGTTGTTGAAGAGGTGGCCCAGGGTCAGGGGCATCTGGTTGCCGATGACGGCGTAGATGGTGTACTTGTTGTTTACCCAGTTGGGGATCACGCCGGTGAGATTGGCAAACTCGCCCCCGGCGGTGGACATGGTCCAGTCGGGCTGGTAGTAGTCGCTGAACACGAAGCCCTCGTGGCTCAGCTTCCACAGGGTAGGCGTAAGCTCGGGACTCATGCAGGCGGTGGAGAAGGACTCCGCCGTGATGAAGATGAGGTTCTTCCCCTGGAATAGCCCCGTGTACTCGTTCTGCCGGGAGGGGGTCAGGGAGCCGAAATACGCGTGCATATTTTTCAGGGTCTTGTCCCCGGCGGCGTTGGCTAGCGCGTCAAAATCCAGGCTTTCCAGCACGTTATAGCCGTAATCCGTGGGCTTGGGGGGCGCTGTGTCCTGGGTGGTGTCGCCGGTGGGATCACCCGTGTCTCCCGTGTCGCCGGTGTCGTCGGCGGAGTCGTCCGGGGGCGTGGTATCGCCCTCGATGTAGCCGGTCATGTCCTCCTCCGGCGTGCCAAAGACGGCGTATTGCAGCTCCAGCCGCGCCGTGGTCACCAGGCCGAAGCTGGGAATGGCGTTGGTGACGGAGAATTCGTAGGTGTAAGTCGGTTTTGCGGCCCCGAAGGCGGAGAGGCCCCAGCCCCCCAGCTCAAAAAGCACCGCCGCCGCCAGGACGGTGAGCCGGACGGCCCAGGAGGCGCCGCGCTTGTAGACCACCTGGCGGCGCATCAGGCAGAACACCGCCAGGGGAAGGAGGGAGAGCAGGATAAAGGGCAGGATCTTCACGATGGTGTCCAACGTCTCGGCCTGGAAATCCCCGGCCACCTCGCCGCCCACGGAAAAGATGGTGGTGAGGCCGAAATAGGTGGAGAAAAACAACCTGACGCCCCGCTCCACACAGGTGATGACAATGGTGAAGAAAAGGAGCAGAGCGCCTAAAAGGCGGGAAATGCCCTTTTTGGGAATGATGTCCAGCAGGACAAAGGTGAGAAGCCCCGCCGCCAGGGAGAAGAGCAGGACGCGCAAAAGGGCCATATCCCAGAAGGGGGTGAACTGGTAGTCAAAGGCCCGCAGCAGCAGCTCCTCGTAGAGTACCGCCGCCGGGAAGAAGAAAATGGAAAAGAGCGGCCCCGTCCTGAGGGTTTTCCGCCGGGCGTGGGGCGCGGCCCGGTGAGGCTCCGGCGCGGGGCGCGGGGAGGCGCTTGGCGGCTCCGGCCTCTGCCGCCGGGGCGGATCTACTGACGCGGCGGGGGCGGTATGGGCCTGCGGCGGACGGCGGCGCGCCGGGGCGGGGCTGTCCCCGTTGGGGCGCTCCGGGTCCCAGGCCTCCACCCGGGGGTGATAGGCCCTGGGTGGCGCGGGCCGCGCCTTTTGGGGAAGCTCCTCAAAGGCGTCCTCGTTTTGTTCGTCTCTCATCTGGCTCTCCCACCCCTTTAAATGTTTTTCCTGACAGATTTACTTGAATATCTTGCTGTAATAATCCTCCGTGATGATCTTCTTGGACATCTGGATCTTGCCGGACACCAGGCTCTTGACCTTGGAGACGTAGTCATCGGAGACGGTGACGCCCTCGTTGGCGGTGAACTTGCCGGTGCTGGCCTCGTAGGTGCCGGCGGCGGTGATCCAGCTGTTGCCCTGGCCGTGGTTGTTGGCGAAGATGACCAGGGGCATACAGGTGGAATATTTGTCCGCCTCGTAGTTGGTGGCGAAGATATCCCGGCCCGTGTAGAGGCGGGAGTCGTACTCCAGCCCGAAGAGATTGGCCACGGTGGGGACGATATCGCAGGAGTAGCAGGGGGTGTCCACCACCGTGCGGGGAATGGAGGCCGACCACATAAGCAAGGTGTTGCGGTAGCGGCTGGTAACCTTCTCGTCGTCCTTGGGCCGCCCGAAGAGGACGTTCAGCTCGTTGTAGTAGTCGGTGGTATCGCCCTGCTGGCTGTTGCCTTGGTAGAGGAAGTAGGGGTAGTGGTCGGCGCACATGACGATCAGGGTGTCGTCGGCGATGCCCGCGTCCTCCAGCTTCTTTACCAGCGCCTCCAGGGCCCGGTCCACCTCGATGTTGGCGGCCAGGAAGGCCGCGCAGGGGTCGGAGAGGGTGGGATACTTGGCCTTTATCAGATCCTTATACTTGGTGGCCCACTTGTTGCCGGAGAACCGCCAGGGGCCGTGGCCGGAGATGGTCATATAGTAGGCGTGGAAGGGCTGGCCCGTCTGAAGGTAGTTGTTGATATACTGGTCGGCGGTGGCCTCGATCATCTCCGTATCCGAGCGCAGCCAGCCGGTGGTGGGCAGCTCCAGTCCCAGGCCGATGGCCTTGAAATCGTAGCCGTAGGTGGTCAGATACTTGTTGCGGCTGTAAAAATCGTAGTCCCCGTCGTGCCAGGCCGGCGTGGAGTAGCCGATGGAGCGGAACATATTGCCCAGGGTGGTGGACATATCGTTGCCGATGGACTGCCGGGGGGAGTCGGACTTGGAGATCCAGTTGGGAATGACGCCGGTGGTGACGGAGAACTCGCCCCCGGCGGTGGACAGCGTCCAGTCGGGCTGGTAGAAGTTCGTAAAGACGAAGCCCTCCTGCTGGGTCATGCGGTAGAGGGTGGGCGTCAGCTCCGGGTCGATGACGTAGTCATCAAAGGACTCGGCGCAGATGAGGATCAGGTTCTTCCCCTTGAAAAGCCCCGTGTACTGGTTCTGCTGGGAGGGGGTCAGGGAGCCGAAATACTCGTGCATATTTTTCAGCGTCTTGTTGGAGGTGGAGGCCGCCAGGGCGTCGAAGTCGATATCCAGGGTGTTGAAGCCGTACTCCACGGGCTGGGGGGGCGTGGTGTCCTGGGTGGAATCGCCGGTGGCGTCGGTGGAATCCCCGGTGTCGCCGGTGGAGTTGCCGGTATCGTCGGTGCTGTCGTTTGAGCTGTCCCCGGTGTCGTCGCCGCTGGGCAGGAAGCCGGAGATATCCGCCTCCGGCGTGCCGAAGATGGCGTATTTGAACTCCAGCCGGACGGCGGTGGCCAGACCGAAGTGGGGAATGGCGCTGGGGGTGGTGAAGTCGTAGGTATAGACGGCCTTGGCGGAGCCGATGTTGGAGAGCATAAAGCCGAAAAGGCCGCAGACCGCCGCCAGGAACACCACCAGCACCCGCGTCAGCCACTGCTGGCCCCGCTCACGAATGACGGTGGCCCGCAGGAGGATAAAGAGGACGAAGGGTATGAGGGACAGGAAAATGAAGAACAAAATGACCTTGATGGTGGTGATGATGTTCTCCCCGAAGTTGCCCACCACGTTCCCGGCCACGCCCACGCCCGCCAGCACGCCGTAATACATATTGAAGGTGGCCTTCATGCCCCGCTCCACGCAGAGGATCACGATAAAGACGAAGATCAGCACCCCGCCCAAAATCCGGGAGACCTTCTTGGAGGGGATAATGTCCAGAATAAAGAACACCAGAAAGCCGTAGGCCAGGGAGAAAAAGAGAATGGGGAGAAAGCCCGCGCCGAAGAAATGTACGTCCCGGTCATAAAGGCGCAGCAGAAGCTCGTGGAACAGAAGGATACAGGGGAAGAAAAGGGCGGAAAAGAGGGGAGACCCCTTGACGCCCCTTTTGCCCCGGCCGGAGCCGGAGCGGTTGGAGCGGCCCCCGCCGGAGGCGGAGGTGCGGTAAGCGCCGCCGGAGGA